>JACPRK010000146.1 GCA_016190005.1 Candidatus Wallbacteria bacterium
GAGTAGTGAGTAGCGAGTAGCGAGTAGTGAGTAGGGGGGGGGAGATGGAAGGTGGAAGGTGGAAGGTGGAAGGGAGTACACAGTAGGAGAGGAGTAGACACGAACTCCCGGCGCTTGGCCCTGGCCCCCTGATCCCTGACCCCTGAAGCCTGACCCCTGAAGCCTGAGGTCTGAAGCCTGAGGTCTGAAGCCTGAGGCCTGAAGCCTGAGGTCTGACCCCTGAAGCCTGAAGCCTGCTACGGTCGCTCCCACTCGAGCGACTTGGGCTGGAGCAGGCCCAGGAGCCGGCCGGCCTCGCCTGGGCCGCGGGGGAGATCGATGGCGCAGAGGGCGCCCTTCTTGAACTCGGGGAAATCGGCACGGGCCAGGAAGTGGCCGGCGAACTCGTGCATGTTCGGTTCGTGGCCCACCAGCCCGATGCCCTTGCAGTCGCCGATGCTGCGCAGGAACTGCTCCAGGTCCTGAGGCGAGGCGCTCGGCACCAGGGCGCGCGTGACCTCGACCTCCCCGCGAAAACCGGCGGCCCAGGCGAAGAGCTCGGCGGTCTGCACGGCCCTCACCAGGGGGCTCGCGAACAGTCTGGCCAGCGGCAGCCCCTCGGCCTTGAACGCTTTGCCGATATCGACCATCCGGTCGCGCCCCTTCTGAATCAGGGGCCTGTCCTCGTCCATCATTCCGGGGGTGCCTCTCTCGACGGCCGCCGCATGGCGAATCAGGTAGATCTTCATGCCATCATCATAAGCCGGGCAAGAGGGGGATTCCGACTTCGATTGACCTGGGGCTGGCGGCGGGCTACAATGGCGGGCTCCCCGAAGGACGGCGGAGTGGCTTTCTCATGTACGAGATTCAGATCGAGGACACGTTCGCGGGCGCGCACCGGCTGGTCGGCTACGTCGGCAAGTGCCAGAACTTGCACGGGCACAACTGGCGCGTGCAGGTCGGGCTCGAGGCCGAATCGCTGGACTCGACCGGTCTGCTGATGGACTTCACAGAGCTCAAGCGCATCACGCGCTCGGTGCTCGAGGAGCTGGACCACACGTACCTGAACGAGCTGCCGGCCTTCCGGGAAGTGAATCCCTCGGCGGAGAACCTTTCGAAGTACATCTTCGACCGGGTTTCCGAGCGTCTCCCCGGGCAGGGGGCGACGCTGACGCACGTTCGCGTCCACGAGACCGATCGCTACAGCGCGACCTATCGGCCGTCGCGGGCCCGATAACCGGCCCGGCCGTATACTCCATCGGGGTGGCGGCGCGTTCGCCGGCCGCTCCTACCGGGCCAGGACCGTCATCGATGAAGCTACCCGTGTACATGGACAACCACGCGACGACTCTGGTCGACCCGGCGGTGCTGGAGGCGATGCTGCCCTACTTCCGGGAGCATTTCGGCAACGCCGCCAGTCGCACGCACGCTTTCGGGTGGACGGCGGACGAAGCCGTCGAGAAGGCCCGGGCCCAGGTTGCACGGCTGGTGGGGGCCTCGGCGCGGGAGATCGTGTTCACCAGCGGCGCCACGGAGTCGAACAATCTGGCGCTGAAGGGCGTGGCCGAAGCTTACCGGACCGTGGGGGACCACATCGTGACGGTGTCGACGGAGCATCGTTCGGTGCTGGACGTCTGCCGGCGGCTGGCCGAACAGGGTGCGCGCGTGACGGTGCTGGACGTGGACGGCGCAGGCCTGATCGATCCGGATGAGGTCCGTCGGGCGCTGACGGAGCGCACGATCCTCGTCTCGGTGATGGCCGCCAACAACGAGGTGGGTGTGCTTGGGGCGATCGGCCAGATCGGCGCACTGTGCCGCGAGCGCGGGGTGCTGTTTCACACGGACGCCACGCAGGCTGCGGGGAAGGTGGCGCTGGACGTCGAGGCCGACTGCATCGACTTGATGTCGCTGTCCGGCCACAAGATGTACGGGCCGAAAGGGGTCGGCGCGCTCTTCGTGCGGCGCTCGCGACCCAGGGTGAAGCTGGCCCCGCTGCTGGACGGCGGCGGTCATGAGCGCGGGATGCGGTCGGGGACCTTGAACGTGCCGGGCATCGTCGGGATGGGGAAGGCCGCCGAGCTGGCCGGAGAGCTGCGCGAGCTCGAATCGGCGCGCCTGACGGTGCTGCGTGATCGGCTGTTCCGCGGGATTTGCGAGAAGCTGGACGGCGTCACGCTCAACGGAGACGCGGTCCGGCGGCTTCCCGGAAATCTCAACATCTCGTTTGCATCCATCGACTCCGAGGCACTCATTTCCGCCCTGCACGACGTCGCCGTCAGCTCCGGCAGCGCCTGCACCTCGGCAACGCTGGAGCCCTCGCATGTCCTGCGCGCTATGGGGATGGAGGATCGCCGCATCCACTCCTCCATCCGGTTCGGACTGGGGCGGTTCAACACGGAAGAGGAAGTCGAACATGTGATCCGGCGGGTCGTCGACTCGGTGCGGTCGCTGCGGGCGATGGCTCCGGGTCATGTTCCCGCAGCGACCGTTGCCGGGCCCAGTCACGCCGGCGATACAGGAGAAGATTGATGGCCATCCAGCTCACCGACAACGCCGTCCGGGAGATCCAGCGGATCTTCCAGGAGAACAAGATGCCCCCGGGCACCGTCGTGCGCTTGCAGGTGAAGGGCGGCGGTTGCGCCGGCTTCAACTACAACATGGATTTCCACGACGAATCGAAGCTCGACAAGTTCGACAAGATCTCCGAGTACGGCGGCGTCAAAGTCGTCTGCGACATGAAGAGCTACCTCTACCTGAACGGCATGACGGTCGATTTCGTTCGGACGCTGATGGCGCAGCAGTTCGTCTTCAACAATCCCAACGCGAAGTCGACCTGCGGCTGCGGCACTTCCTTCAGCGCCTGACGACGGCGCACGGGGGGAGGCCGGCCGCCGCGGTCGCGCGGCGTTGACGCACAGCGGCAAACGGCTTGCTAGCCCGCGGCTCCCGATATGGAGTGCGAGGAGCGTTTCGGGTATGATGCAGCCGGAGGTCGCGCGTGAGATCCGAATCGGATTCTGCGGAGGGCGCTGACCCAGTCCGCATTCTTGCGGAAGCGGCCCGGGCGCTGCGGGAGCATTACCTGCAAGCGCGAGCCGCGGTTGCCGAGGTGGAGCTGGAGCTGGCGGCCGCGCGCCCAGGAGCGCAGGGAACAGGCGGCGTTTCGCTTGAGCGCGAGGGCGATCTGGCCGAGCTGAGAACGGCCATGCGGGGGCTTCGCGACCGCTACGAGGAAATGGAGCGCGAGCAGCAGGAAGCCGCGTCCGCGCTCTCCGCGGCCCGTTTGCGCCTCAAGGTGCAGGAGCTGTTGCGGCGGGCTTCGCCCGGCCACGAGGCGGAGGCGCTCGACGAGGCCCGGAGGACAATCGCCGAGACTGCTGCGCGCGCCGAGCTCGAGACCGGCGGGCTCGATCCCGAGACGCGCCTGGAGCTCGAGAAAATCGATCGGCTGGCGCGGGCCCTGAGACTGGCCGGGGTGAAGCCGTGAAGCGGCCAGAAGGCGGTCTGCCCGGACTCCTGGGAGCGCTCGGTTTCGCGGCGCTGGTCGTGATGGCCGGCGCCGCGCGAGGTGAGGAGGTCGCGGACGCGGTCGCCAGACAGGTGGCCGCGGGGCGAGACTCGGGCGTGGTCGACGCCGGGTCGCTCCTGTCTGCGGAGGATGTGGCCGCCTTGCAGGCGGTGCGTCGCGAGCTGGCTTCGCGCGGGCTGCGGGCGATGTTCGTCACCGTGCCGGACGCGGTTGCTCAGGAGCGGCTGCAAGGCCGACTGGGCGAGATGCTCGGCTTGGGGCCGGACGATCTTCTGATCATCGCGAGCCGGACCAGTGCCCATTGCAAGGCGCCCGCACTGAGGGGCGACACGGAGCCGCTGGCGAAGGCGTTTCGCGAGTCGAAGGCCGACTTCGCGCTTGGCACGCGCGCCGGTCTGGTCGCGCTGGCGTCCCGGTCAGCCGAGCTCGTGGCCGGCCGCCGCGCGCGGGAGACGACGCTGGCGCGTGCGGGCGCGGCCGGTCTGGCCGTGCTGATCCTGGCCGGTGGCGCCCTGCTGGGGCTCAGGGTCGGGTCCGATGCGGCCCGGCGGGCGGCCGCCGAGTCGGCCGGTCGCGAGCCGCTGCTCGACTCGCTGTCGCACTCGCTCTACGAGCTGGCGGTTCTGACGGAGGAGCAGCCGTGGGGCCACGCTGTCTACCTGGAGGCCTGGCGGCGTTACAGCGAGGTTCGTCGCTCGGGCGGGGCGGCAGAGCTCGAGGAGCTGGGCCGTTACCTCGGGGACACGCTCACGCGCTCGAGGAGCCGCTTGTGATCGCCGGGAGCCGGCTCGAGCTCTGGCTTCTGGGAGGCACGCTGACGACGAGAAAGCTCTCGAAGTGGCGCGCGCTGGCGACGCTGGTCGTCACCGGAAGCCCGTCGCAGCCAGCGATCGAGGAAGCGGGCGGCCTCGAGGGACTTGTCCGGGACGTGACGAAGGTCCTGGCGGGCGCACTGCGAGGGGAGATCTCGAGAACCGACACGGCGGCGGGGGCGAGTCTCCGTGCGCGTGCCGAGGACGATAGCGATACGGCCGCTGTGACGGCCCAGGCCCACGCGCTCCACGCGCCGCTGGAACCCGCGGTGACGATCGATGTGCGGGTCTTCTCGCCTCGAGGGCGACCCTGCGCGGCGGCTCGCGCCAAGGCGCTGGCGATCGCCCTGGAGACCGAGCTGCGTCAGCGGTTGACCGTCGCCCGGATGGAGTACCGGGAGCTGGAGTTCACGCGCTCGCAGGTCCGCGGCGCCGTCTCGGCGAACGAAGTTGCCGAGGACTCAAGCCCGCTCTTCGGCCTGGCCGCGCACGCGGTGGCTTCGCTGCGCGCCATGGAGGGGATGAGCGCCGTTCCGGTCGCCGACGATGCGGCCGGCGGGACTTTCGAAGGCGCCGGCCCCGCGGGCCCGGGCGACGATTCCGGCGGCGGCTCGCTGGACGGCGGCGCCGACGACGGAGCCGGCGGACAGCTCTAGGCCCGAGCGCAGACCCCCATGCCATCTCCCACCGAACGCGCCCCCGAGAGCACCGGGAAGAGCGAGCTGGGATGGATGCGGCTCGTCGCCGCATTTCTCGAAGAGGGCAACATCAAGTGGCTGCTGGCGGTCGGCATCGCGCTGATCCTGGCGGCGTCGGCCTACTTCGTTCACATCAACTGGAAGTTCTTCGAGTCCTACACGTTCCTGCAGTACGCGCTGGTGGCCGGTTTCACTGCCGTCTGCTCGGGCTTGGCGTCGGTCCTCACGGAGCGGGCCGGCCTGCCCAGCACCGGTCGGGCGTTCCACCTGACGGCGTTCTTTCTGGTACCGCTCAACTTCCTGGCGATGGCGCTTCCGGAGATCGCCCTGTTCTCGACCAAGAGCGCATCTCCCGAGGTCGGCTGGGCGCTGGGGTTGGCCGCCTATCCGTTCTTGTTCTGGGTGCTGGACCGCAGCCTGGTCGCGCTGACGGGGGGCGGTTGTGCGCGGCTGGCCGGCGCCCTCATCGGGGCGGCGGGGCTCTTGCCGTTCGGCGGCCCTGCGAGTCCGCTTGCCTTTCCGCTGGCGTTGGGGGCGTGGCTGATCTCGGCCTTCGGTCTGGCCGAGGTACGCCACGAGCTGGTCCTTAGGCGGCGACTGGATGATCCTCAGCCGATCGTGCTCTCGGCTGTCGGCCTGATCGGGGCCTTCGTGGCGCACTGCTGGCTGGCGGCGCCCGAAGCGCGCTGGGCCGGGCCAGCGGTGTTCGCGGTCGCGCTGCTGGTGTTGCACCTGTCGCACGCGCTGCGAGAGGCGATGGCCTGGCGGATGGGCGATCGCGGCCGAGATATCGCCAACACGACGGTCGTCGCCGCGCACCTGCTGATGTTCGTGGCGACAGCCGTGGCCTACGGCGGGCGGCTGGTGGCCAATCCGGCGTTTGCGCTGACGGTGACGCTGCACGCGCTGGTCCTGGCATCGACGGCCGCGGTCCTGGGGAGCGCGCTGGCGCGCCGGCTGGCGCTCGGGGCAGCAGCGATAGCGGCTGCGGCAGCGGCGGCCGTGACGCCGGAGCTGGCCACGGTGCTCGAGCGCGGCGCGGCGGCCGTCATCGGCAATGGGTGCCGGCCGGCACTGCTTGCGCTGATGCTGGCGGCGTACGCGTATGCGCTGCTGGCCGGACTGGCGCATGGTCGCGGGGATGAGGAGTGCGAGGAGTGGTCCCGGGACGCGCTCGGCTTCTCTGCGGCAGCGGGTACGTTTGCGGCGTTCGGGGCGCTCGGCACGGCCAGGGGTGGTGCGCCGATGCTGGCGCTCTGGTCGGCGCTGCTTTGCACGACGTGGGCGCGGTTCCGGGTCGCCGACTTGTTGCTCGGCTCACTGCTCGCGGCACTGGGCGCGGGCGTGGCGGCGGCGAAGCTGGCCGGAGTGGAGGGGGCCGGCCTGGTCTTCGGGATGGGCGGCGCGGCGGCGGCGTTTCTGATGCTGGTCCCGAGCCGCGAGGCGGGGATTGCGTGGCCGGTGATGCGAGCGCTGGCGTCGACTACGAAGGACCCGTGCGAGGCCGCGGCGATGCTGGCGCTGATCGCGGCGATGCTGGTCGGCCTGGGCGTGGACGCTGCGTCGCCGGCCGCTGCGGTCTCTCTGGCCTTTCTGGCCGCGGTCGCGGGATGGGGGGCCTCGGCGCGCGGCGCGCGACTGCGGGAGATGACCTTCGTCCTTGCCGGGGTGACGCTCCTGCAGTGCCGGGGGCTGGCTTCGGGCCGGCTGCTGGTCTGGGGCGAGTGGGCGCCGGGCGTCCTCGTGCCGGCCCTGATCGGCGCAGCGTTCTGGGGGCTGGGCCGCACGCTCGGCCGCCGTCGCGCGGGCCCGGAGGCGCAGGCGGAGGGTGTTGCAGAGTCGGTGCATCCGTTGGAGTTTTCGGGTGTTGCGATGTCCGCGGCGGCGGTGCTCTTCGCTCCGTTCCATCTGCCGGCCGGTGTGGCAGCGCTCGCGGTGGCTGCGGTTCATTTCGGCGTTTGCCTGGCGGCCTACAAGCTGAGGCCGCTGTTGACGCTGTCGGCGGGCAGCGCGGGTGCGGCGATCGTGCTGGCGGCCCACGGCGCCGCCGGCCCGGAGGGTGCGCGTGCAGCGCTGGCAGCCCTTGCGCTGGCCCTGGCTGCCGCGGCCTTCCATTTGCGCGGGCGTCTTCAGGCAGCGCTGGCTCCGGTCAGCTCGTGGGGCCGGCGGCTCCAGATCAGTCCTCTGATGGACTTGGCGCTGGCGGCGGCAGCGGTTCTCTGCTGGCTGGACGCTGGCCGCCTGGTGGCGCTGGAAGGTGCCGGGCTGCCGGCTTCGGCGCTGGCGGCGGCCATTTTCATCGCCGGGGCGATCTTCTATTCCACGGATCTCCTGACCGTCCCGGCGCTGCTGGCATTGGCGCTTGCGGCGGTGGAGTGTCACCTTCGAGGGTGGCCGCTGGCGCTCCTGGCCGCGGCCATCGTGCTAGGGCGGTTCGCCGATCTGGCGGGGCAGCGCGAGGCTGCGCCGAGGGCGACGCCGTACGTCGTGGCTTCTCATCTCTTCGCAGGCCTGGCGACGCTCTCGGCCCTGGTCGCGCCGGCGCCGCTGGCGTCGGCTGCCACGCTAGCGGCAGTGGCCGCATGGCAGTTCTGGCGCTCGCGCGGCGCGCCGTCACATGCGACGGCGGCGCTCGAGCTGGTGCTGCTTGCCCTGGCGCGGGCGCTCGAGGCAACGGGCTGGGGGCCAGCGTGGCGGCTCCTGGCGCTGGCCGGGGCCAACGCGGCCGCGCACTTCGCGTGGCCGGTCGCGGGCGCTATTCCCCGGCCGGTCCTGGCGGGCGTGGAGGTCACGCTGGCCAACGTCTTCCTGCTGGT
This sequence comes from Candidatus Wallbacteria bacterium, assembly GCA_016190005.1. GTDB lineage: Bacteria > Muiribacteriota > UBA6191 > JACPRK01 > JACPRK01 > JACPRK01. The sequence continues at coordinate 7,835 of JACPRK010000146.1, forward strand.
GCCGATCGGGTTGGCATGCGATGCCGGCGGACGGCTGGCGGGGGCGGTCATGCTGCTGGGCGCCCTGGTGGGCGGCTCGTGCGCAGCGCGGTTGCCGCGGTCGCAGGTCGCCTGGGTGGCGCTGGCGCTGGCGGTGGTGGGCGCGCCGCTGGTTGCGGGCGATGCGGCTGTGCGGGCGGGCTCGTCCGTCCTGGCCGTCGAGGCGTTCTTGGCGCTCTGGCTGGCGCGCGCGCTGCGGGCGCGGCAAGGGCATGAAAGTCTCACCGGACCGGTCGACTGGACTGCGCGGGGGCTGGCTGCGGCCGGCGGATTGCTGGCCCTTGCCGAGGCCTTCCGGCCCGGAATCGCGGACCCGCTGACGGGTGCGGGTGTGGCTGAGACGCTCAGGCCGGCGTTGACGGCTGCCGCGTGCAGCGCTCTCGCTCGCGTTGCAGGCGGCCCGTTGCAGGGACTGTCCGCGCTCTTCGGCTGGGGTGCCCTCATGCTGGGGTTGGCGCCCAGGTGCCCGTCTGCGCTGAGCGAGTCGATTGCACTTTCCACTCTTGGTGTGGCGCTGCTCTCGGTACCGGCGGAGCGCGGTCAGGCGTGGAGGGTTCTTGGGTGGGCGACGTCGACGGGTCTTACTCTTTACCTGGTCGCGCAGTTCGGCGGCTCGCAGCTCCACGGACTGGCGAGCCGCCTGCAACCCTCCGAAGCGGTACTGGCGCTGGCGATCCAGGCTCTTGCGTTCGGCGTGGAGACATGGCTTCGTCCGGGGGCCGCCGCATGGCAGGGATTCACGCTCGCCGCTACGGCCGCGACGCTGGCTGCGATACGGGCGACGGGCTTGCCCTGGGCCTGGTGCGCTGCGGGGGCGGCCTGGCTGGCGCTGGCGATCGCCAGTGCCGGTCGCTGGATGGGGGAGCTGGTCCGGGGCGGCCGGTCGCTGGACCTGTCGCGTTCGGTGGGGCCCGGTTCCGAGGCGTTGGCGGTCACGCGCGCCGTGTCGCTGGCGATGGGTGTGCTGGCGCTGGCTGGGGTGCCCCAGCTCTCGGGCTTCGAGGCGGCCGGACTGCTGGCGCTGGCAGCGGCGCACTGGCACTTCCTGGCGCCCGGAGGTCGCGCCGACGTCGCCTTCTTCGGGGCGGCGCTACTCGGAAGCCTCTCCGTGGTCTGGGGAGCGTACGCCGCGGCGGTCCGGACGGGCGCCACGCTGGAGCAGTTCTTCCTGGAACCTTACTTCGCGCTGACGGCGCTGACGATGGCGCTGGGATGGATGGCCGCAGAGCGAGTACTGGCGGCGCGGGAGCCCGTGTTCCGAGGCGAGGCAGCCGCGACGCTGGCATCGGCCTTCGGTGGGGCGGCCTTTGCCGGTTCTTTCGTCGCGCTGCTTTCGGCTGTGGGAACGACGCCGCATCACCTGGCGCGGCTGGCGACGCTGCTGGCCGTGCAGGGCATCGTCTCGCCCAGGGTGCACGCTGGTGCTCCCGCACTGGCTCGGCTGCTGGGGCTCTTCACGCTCGCGCTCTGGGGCGCGCTCGGGCTGGAGGCGTTCGCGGTCTGGCGGACCGCGCTGGCGCCGGCCGAGGACGTGCGTGTAGCGACGGCGCTGCAGATGTTGCTGCTCGTGGCCGCGGGCTACCGCGTGGCGTCCGCCTGGCCGGGCCGCAGCGGCTCGGATGTCCAGAGCGCGGCAGCCCGTGACGCCAGGGCCTTCGGGCATGCGACCGTCCTGGTCCTTACGGTCGGGTGTGCCAGCGCGGCTCATCTGTGGGCCCTGCGGCCGGAGGTGCCGTGGCAAGCTGTGGGCCTTGCGTTGGGCGAGTGTCTGGCTGGCCTCGTGCTCTTCTCGAGCGACGCGGGCCAGCTGGTCTTCTGGGCGGCGTCGAGCGCGCTCTTCCTGGAGCCGGCGGCGCGCGCCATCGGTCGGGCACATCTGGCGGTCGATCCGGTCGCCGGGGTTCCGCTGGCGGCGACGGTGCTGGCTGTCCAGGCAGGACTTTTCTGGGTTGCGGAGCGGGCGCTCGGAGCCGCTGGTTGGGCGTCTTCTGTGCTGGGGACGCGAGCGGCCGGTTGGGCCCGGGCGCTGGCCGGGTGGGCGGCCGGTCTGGTGTCGCTCGTGGCGTTCCGCGGGGTCTTCGAGCAGCTTGCGGCGGAAGCATCCCGGTTGTCGCCGGCGCTGGTACAGGGAGGGGCGGGCCCGGGAGCGGTTGCCGGGACTCTATCGCTCGTTTCACTCCTGGGGTGGTTGGCGGCGCTGCACGCCATCGTGACGCTGCTGACCGAAAGTGCGATCTGGCATCGCTCTGCCGTGGTTCTGGGGTGCTCGGCGGCCTTCGCGGGGGCGTACCAGGGACTGCTCGAGGCGGGTTGGCTCACGCTTTCCTCGGGGTTACTGGCGGCCGCGGCCGTCTCGCTCGTGCTCTGCGCTGCCGGAACGGGCCTCCGGAGTTTCGGGTTGCCGGAGGACGACTGGAACGGTCTGTCGAGTGCGTTGAGTGGTTTCGGTCTTGGCTCGGTAGTCCTGGGGGTGACGGTGGCCTTCGGCCGGGACGTGGCGTGGCCGGGGCCGGTGGAGCGGGCGTTGCGCCTGCACGCCGCGGCGCTCGTGCTGGCGCTGCTCTCGTATCCTGCGCGGTGGGCTCCGGCCGCCTGGCCAGCGGGTCTGATGCACGCAGCCGGGGCGCTGGCGCTGGCCGGGGTGGTGCCGGGCTGGCAGCTCGGGGGCCCGACGCTGGCGGCGAGTTGCGGGCTTTCCGGCTTCCTTCTGCTCTGGTGTGCGGCGGCAGTGGACGGGGCGGCGTGGGGCTTCGCCGGGGTCGGCGCCGGTCTGGGTGCTATCGTCGTCGCGGCGTGGACGGCCGCGGCGCCGCAGTCCTGGTTCTGGCTGGTCTCGTGGCCCCTGCTCTCGGCCCTGCTGCTGGCGCTGGCGGCCGGTCTGCGAGCCGCGAGGCTGCCGGCCCATCTTCAGATGGCGCGGCGGGCGTATGGGGAGGGGTTGCAACTGGCTGCTCTCTTCCTGGCAGCGCCCGCCCTTGGGTCAGCCCTCCAGGTCGGTCCGGGGGTCTCCGGCCGGCTCGTGACACTTGCGCTCCTGGCCCTCTGGGCGCGGGGGATGAGGCCGAGTGAAGTCCGCGCGGAGGCCGAGCTGTCGGAGGCCTCGTGGGAACCTCGCCGCTCGGGGCACCTTCGCGCCTGGTTCGGCCTGGCATCGGCCGCACTCGTGGTCGCCGCGGTCGTCGGGGGGGCTGCCTACTGGAGCGCTGGGAGCGGACCGTGGTCCGCGGTGCACCTGCCGGCGGCGGGCGCGTCCCTGACTGCCATGGGGCTAGGCTGGGAACTGGCCCGGCGACGGTACCTGGCTGCCCTTGGGGGCGCCAAGTGCGGCGGCGGCGTCTGGCCCGGTGCGGTTCCAGAGGAGTGGCTCCTGCAGGAGGCTCCGGCGCTCTGCTCGCACGCCGGCCTCGCGCTGGCGCTGGCTTGCTTCGCCTGGCCGCAGCCCTCTGCGATGTCCGCGCTGATCTTCGCGACGCTCGCGCTCTCGGCGGCGGGCTCTCTGGGGCGCGCCGTCGCGAACGCCGATACGGGCGCGGCAATGATCGGGTGCGGCACGGCGTACGCGGCAGCTCTCAGGGTGGCCTCTGTAGCTGGCTGGCAATCGCCGGCGGCGGTCTGCCTCCTGCTGGCCGGCACCTCCATGGGGCTTCTCGGGGCCGGGGCCCGGTGCGGCGGCTTCGGATTGAGGCAAAAGGATTGGAAAACACTTTCGAGTCAGCTGGATGTGCTGGGGCTGCTTTCGACCGTCGCCGGTGTTCTCGGGCTCTTCTTGCGGGACGTGGCATGGCCGTCGCCCGAGTCCGAAGGCTTTGCGCTCTTGGCGGCGGCGGTGACGCTGGCTGGGATGGCCGAGGCCGTTCGGCGGTGGGCGACGCCAGGAGGCGAGCGGCCGGATGCCGACGGCGGCCCGCGGGCGGCACTTCTCTGGCCGGCGCGCCTGTTCCACATCGCTGCGGCCGTCGCACTGGCGGGGGTCTGGCCGGCTGCCAGGTCGGGCGGCTGGTATGCAACGGGGGCGCTGGCTCTTGCCGCGGTGCTCGGGCTGCTGGCCGGCCTTCGCCAGCAGGCGACGGTCTGGGGACTCTCTGGGTCGGTCTTCGCGCTGGCCGCCCTGCCGCACGCGGCCTGGACCGCGGCGCAGCCTCGCTCCGCGGAGCTGCTGCTGGCCTGGCCGGTGCTGGCAGGCGCGGCGTTCGCGCTGGCGTGGTTCCTGGAGCGCAGGCGAGCTCCGGCTTGGCTGGAGGGCGCACGCGCTTTCCACGTGGCGACGCTGCTACCGGCGGCGGCGTTACTGGGTCTGCCGTCAGTGCTGTCGGCTCTGGTCGTGGGCTTCGACTCCGCGTTCAAGCTGGCGCTGCTCGGGGCGCTCTTCGCGCTGGCTCGCACGCGGCGCGCCAACGCCACTCTGGGTCTTTCGGCGGCTGCCCTCGCCGTGGCAGGTGCAACCACACTGGCGGCGCGGCTGGCCGCTGGCGCGGGCGGCTGGTCTCCCGCCCACCTGCCTGCGGCGGCACTGGCGCTCGTTGCTGCCGGGGTGATTTTCGACCGGTTGTCCGGCCATGCACGAGCCTGCGAGGCGGCACCTGAGCTTCTCGAGCGCGCGGTTCCGCAGGCGGCTGTTTCCGCGGCGATGCTCGCGGGGCTGGCGTCGGTCTTGCGGCCGCTAGGGGTGGTCCATGGGCTTGCAGTCATCCTGGCGCTCGGAGCTTGCTCCAGGTTCTGGCTCTTCGCGGCGTCCGGCCGCGCCGTCCATGGGGCGGCCTACCTGGGGTGCGGCGCCGCGTTCGCGGCCGTGTTCCGGCTGGCCGCCAGCCTGGGATGGCTCTCGCCCGCACCGTTGCTGCTCCTTGCTGCGGCGACCTCGGCCGCACTCCTGCGCGCCGGCCGCCGCTCGGGCGACTTCGGGCTGTCACAAACCGAGTGGAAAGCTCTCTCGGATGTTTTGGATCTCATCGGACTCGCGGGACTGACGGCGGGCGTGGCCGCGTCGTCGGCGCGGCACGTGCCCTGGCCTTCGGACCAGAGCCACTCCTTCGCGTTGCTGGCAGCGGCCCTGGTCCTGCAGGGGGGCGCTCCCTTTCTCGAATCCGTGGCGTCCGGGTGGTCCTCGAAGGTAGCGCACCTGGCGGCTGGGCTCGGGGTGCTGGGTGTCTTCCCGGCCGCTTCGGAGGGCGGCTGGTCCGCTTCGCTGGCTCTGGCAGCAGGGACTGCCGTGGTCCTCGGCGGTGCGGCGCGGACCAGCGGCACCGTGTGGGGCTTCGCGGGACTGGGTCTGACGCTTGCCTGCCTCTTCGACCTCACGTGGCAGTTCGCTGCGCCCCGTGCCTGGGAGCTGCTCTTCTCGTGGCCGCTGGCTGCGGCCGTGAGCCTGACGCTCTCCTGGGCCCTGGCCAGAGCTCGCGTGCCGGAGTACATGCAGCCCGCCTGCCGATTCTACGAAGGCGCGCTCCGAGCCCTGGCCTGTCTGGCGGCGCTGCCGGCGCTCACGGCGCTGGGACGGGTCGAGCTCGGCAGCTCTGCCCGGCTTCTGTCGCTGACGGCGGTGGCGGCGGCGTACCGTGCTCTCACGGCCAGCTCCGACGCCGGCCGCGCAGCGGCGCTGTGTGGGGTGACGGCCGTGGCCGTCGCCGCCGCCGGGGCAGGCGCGGGCTTTGGCGACTGGTCACTTGCCCACCTGCCTTGCGTGGCGGCCGTCCTCGTGACCGTCGGATTCATCTGGGACCTGCTGCTCCGCCGCCCGGCAGCAGCCTCGAGGCTCCCCGAAGAGCTGCGCGAGCCCGGCATGTCGACGACCTTCGTCACGGCAGCGCTGATCCTGGCGCTGGTTGCCTTCGTGCTGCCTGCGACGCCCGTGACGGTCTGCTGCGTCACCGCCGTTCTGGCGGGCACGGGCCTCTTCGCCCTCCGGAGTGCGTACGACTCGGGCAACGAGCTGGCCGTCTATGTCGGCGAGGCCTGCCTGGCGGGCGTCTACGTTTACCTGCGCACTTCCGGCATCCTCCACGGCTCGCCCTGGGCCGGACTGCTCGGCGTCATGCTCGACTTCGGGTTGCTGGCGGTCAGCCAGGCGGCCGCCGGCTGGCGCAGGCCCGTCTTCGCCCGGCCGCTGGCGCGCACCGCGCTGACGCTGCCGTTCCTGCTGATGGCCGCTTTCCTGCACCGCGGGCCGACGACCGAAAACATCTTGATGGTCCTTGTCTCGGGAGCCTTTTACTCCTCGGCCAGCCTCGACCCGCGGCACTACGGGCTGAGGTTCCTGGCCGCCGCGCTCTACAACGTCGGCCTGGGAATGGTCTGGATGAGGCTCGAGTTCGTCTCGTGGCAGGCCTATGTCTCGCCTGTCGGAATGACGCTCCTCTGGGCGACGGAGCTGGAGCGCGACGCCTTCAGTCCTCGGATGCGGAATCGACTCCGATTGCTGGCCAGCCTCCTCGTCCTGGGCGCCCCGGCGCTCGAGTTCGCCAGCCGGCAGAGCGTGGCAAACATGCTGAACCTCGCCGCCATCTGCGTCGCCGCGATCTTCGGCGGCATCTGGATGCGGGTCCGCGTCTTCCTCTACTTCGGGGCCGTGCTGCTGGCAGGCGACCTTCTCGGCTTCGCGGTCTCTCGGTCCATCGAGGCCGAGCTCTCCGCCGTCTGGATGCTGCTCTCGGCGGGCGGCCTGGTGATCACCATTGCCGCCTTCTTCGAGAAGAAGCGCGCCGAGCTGGCCGAGAAGCTCGGCCGCTGGAAGGTGGCCCTGGAGAGCTGGGACTGAAATCCCGCGGTGAAAGCCCGGCGCACGAAAACCCCGTGGCGCCGTGGCGGAAACCCGTGGCGTCTACCAGTACCGGGTTTTCGGAGAAACCCCGGAACAGGTTGACGCCACGGGTTTCCCCACGCCACGGGCTTCCGCTGGCCCTAGCGCGCCACGCGGAAGCCGACGAACTCGGCGGTCTCGTTGGCCAGGTAGCCGTAGCGGTAGGTGGAGCGCAGGAACCACGGCTTGCTGTAGTAGGCGCCGCCGCGAAGGGGCCGGCGCGCCGAGGGCAGCGATCGGACGGGGTTGCCGGCGGGCGACTGCTCGTAGTAGCGGAGGTCGTAGGTGTCCTGGCACCACTGCCAGACGTTGCCGGCCATGTCGAGCAGCCCGAACGGGGAGCTGCCGTCCGCCATGGGAAGCCGCGCCCGCGGGCCGAAGCTCCCGACCGGCGACGTGTACTTGAAGCCGTCGAGAAGCCCCGGCTCCTGGGAGTAGTTCGCGCGCGCGGCTCCGCCGGCGTCCGGAGGCTCGTCGCCCCAGGGGTACTTGCGCCCGTCCGACCCGCGGGCGGCGTACTCCCATTCGGCCTCGCTTGGCAGTCTCAAGCCGGCCCACTCGCAGAACTGCTGGGCCTCGTGCCAGGTCACGTTCGACACGGGGTGATCGCCGCCTGGGTTCCAGGCAGGCACGGGGGGCGCCTTGCGACCCCGCTCCTTGCAGTAACGCGCGTACTGGTCCCGGGTCACCGGCACCTTTCCCAGGAAGTAGCCGTCGACTCGGATGCGCCGGACTGGCTTCTCGTCATCCTCGCCGGTGTCGGAGCCGCGCCAGAACTCGCCCTCGGGGACCTGCACCAGCTCGATGCCGCTCTTGAGGTGCACATACTCCGCGCAGCCCTTCGTGTTGGAGCCGATCGGCGCCAGCCCGGCCAGCGTCTCGTGAATGCCCGCGGGCCGCCTCGTGTCCGGCTCTCGCAGAGTCCAGGCCAGCATCACGATCGTCCCCAGCCCCGCAAGTGCCAGCGCCGAGCCGACCAGGAAGCCTCTCGACAACGGCAGTCCGGCGCCCCGCTTCAGCACCGGCTTGGGACCGGTGGCATCGTCATCCAGAAGGCGCGCCGTCAGCCGCGCCGTGGGCGACGCCTGGGCCGCCGCGGGCGATCTACCCGAGCGGGGTCGAACCCCCGAAGCCGGACGGATGCGAACCTGCGACCGAACCGACTCTCGGCGCTCGCAAGTGTCGAGAGAGGCCAGCACCGTCTGGGCGTCCGCAGGCCGCTCTTCCGGTCGCTTGGCCAGGCATCGCCCGACCAGATCGTCGAGCTCGGCCGAGACGCCCGGCATGCGGTCCGACACCACCGGCGGCGCCTGAGACATATGGGCTGCGACCACGTCCGAGATCGACCGCCGCGTTCCGTCCTTCTGTTCCGCGGGGAATGGCGGCTGCCCGGTCAGCATCTCCATCAGCACGCACCCCAGCGCGTACAGGTCGCTGCGAATCGATGGCGCGCTGCCCTCCACGAGCTCGGGCGCAAGGTACTCGGGCGTGCCCAGGAAGGCTCCCTCCGTCGTGACACGATCGGCGCCCGACACCGTGCGGGCCAGGCCGAAGTCGCAGATCTTGATCGCACCCTCGTCGGTGATCAGGATGTTGGCGCTCTTCAGGTCCCGGTGGAGGATGTCTTGCGCATGCGCCGAGGCCAGTCCGGAGGCGATCTGCACGGCGAAGCCGAGCGCCTCGAGCGGCTCTAGCGCGCCCACGGCCGCGATGCGCTCCGCCAGCGTCTGGCCCTCGGCGACCTCGATGACCAGGAACGGGTGGCCGCCCTCGTCGCCGATGTCGTAGACCTGGATCAGGTTGGGGTGCCTCAGTTGCGCCAGGACCCGACCCTCGCGCGCGAACCGGGCCAGGCTCTCCGGGTCCTGGGCGTGCGAGAACTTGATCGCCACCTGCCGGTCCAGGCTCTTGTCGGTCGCGAGATAGACTACCCCCATCCCGCCGGAACCCAGTGTAGACTGGATCTCGAAGCGCTCCTGGAACGCACGGGAGAACCGCCGGGGCGGCCCGGCCACGACCGGCCCCCCGGCCCGCGTCACTCGTGATTCGCCCTCGCCCAACCGGGTTGTCCTCCTCTGGCCGGCTCAGCATGAGCCCTGACCGGCGCCGGTGTCAAACCGCTGCCAGGAGCGATTGTTACGGCAGTGTGTCATAATTTGAAGAAACATAGGGCACCATGAATCGATATCCGGCCAGAGGGCCGGGCAGGGAGACGTGTATGCGAAGTGCCAGCCGAGGCAAAGCGGGTTTCACGATCATCGAGTTGCTCATCGTGGTCATCGTCATCGGGATTCTCGCAGCAGCCGGCCTGGCCAAGTACCAGAACTTCGCCGAGGTGTCTCGACGGAAGACCTGCCTCGGCCAGCTCAAGCAAATCGAGCAAGCCGTCGCTGTCTGGGAGACAGCGACCCTGGGGTTTGCGGCCAACTCCAAGTGCGCCTTCGGCTTCACGACCCGCACCGGCAAGCTGACGAACAATACCACTATCCCCACCATCAACCCGGTGCCGCCTGCTGTTGGCTCCACGATTCCGTCGATCGCCGATACGCAGCTCACCGTGGGCGGTCCCGACGGTTTCGTCAATACCGGCCCCGGCGCAACGGGCAACTCCGGCCCTCTCAACCAGGTCATCCGCGACGACAACATCTGGGTCTGCCCGTCCGCGCTCTCCCGCTACTACAACGGCGAGAAGCAGAATGTCCCCGATGACTATCTCGACACGACGGGCGGCGGCGTCGCGCCGATCGCGCACGGCGGCACTCCTGTCGGACTGACAGGGCGCTACGTCTTCGTGATCGCAGGCCGAGGCAACGACTCCAGCGGTGCCACACCTATCCGCAACGGCGGTTTCCCCGCTGGCTGGATCGTCGACGGCAGCCCGGGCAACCCGGCCGCAACGGCGAACACGCTGGCCCCCTGTCCGCAGGTCCCGTTCAAGATCGCCATCTGCGGGTGCTACGGCACCTTCGGTGACGGCGCAGGTCCGGGTGATAACTCCCCCGGCACCGTGGCGGGTAACCAGGGCGGGCCGGTCGGACCCGATGGTTCCACCTTGAATCGCCACTCCGCCCGCTGGTGAAGCGGAAGCCTCAGGCCCGGTAAACTTCGAGCCCCCGCCGAAGGCAGGCCATCGAGCCTCGCAGGTCGGCTTCCTTGAGCACGTAAGCGATCCGGATTTCGTCGAGGCCCAGGCCCGGGGTTGCGTAGAATCCGGCCGCGGGCGCGAACATCACGGTGTGCCCGTCGAGCGTGAAGTCGGTCAGCAGCCACCGGGCGAACGCCTCGGCGTCCGGGACCGGCAGGCGCGCCATCGTGTAGAACGCCCCTGCCGGCAGGTGCGTCAGGACGCCCGGGATGGAGGACAGCTCGTGGTGAACGATGTCGCGGCGCTTGCGGTACTCCTCCACGGTCGCCTCGAAGTAGCCCATCCCGATATCGCGCATGGCCGCCGCGCCCAACTGGCCCAGGGTCGGCGCGCTCAGGCGGGCCTGCGCCAGCCTCAGCGCGCAGTCCATTATCTCGGCGTTGCGGCTCACCATGCAGCCGATGCGAGCGCCGCAGGCGCTGTAGCGCTTCGAGATGCTGTCGACCACAATGACCCGGTCCTCCAGCCCCGCCAGAGACAGAGCAGATACAGCCTTTTCCTCGCCGTAGACGAACTCCCGGTAGACCTCGTCGCTCACCAGGAAGAGGTTTCGCTCACGGGCCAGACCGGCCAGCGTCTGCAGCTCTCCCTGCGTCAGAACTGTGCCCGTCGGATTGCACGGGTTGCAGACGAGGATGGCCCGGGTTCGCTTCGTCACGAGCTTCTCGATCTCGGAGGCCGGCGGCAGCCGGTAGTTGTCCTCGGGGCGGGTGGTGATGGGGACGACCTGCAGGCCGGCCGCCATCGCGAGCGTCAGGTAGTTGGTGTAGAAGGGCTCCGGGATCAGCACCTCGTCCCCGGGGGAGGCGACGGCCAGGAAGGTGAAGAGTATCGCCTCGCTGCCGCCGATGGTGACCTGGAACTGCGCGGGCGGGAGGGAGTAGCCGATGCCGGCGTAGTAGTCGACGAGTGCGTCGATGTAGACCTTTTCGCCCTGTGAGGGGCTGTAGGCGACGTTGGGGCGATCGAACTTGTGGAGCACCTCGATGTAAGCGGCGGGTGTTTCCAGGTCGGGCTGACCGATGTTGAGGTGGTAGACCTGGGCGCCCCGGGCGCGGGCCACTTCGGCGAGCGGGTAGAGCTTGCGGATGGGCGAAGCCGGGAACTGGTGGGCGCGTTCTGAGAGCTGGATCGGCATGGCCTCAGCATATCAAGAAGCGCCGTGGCCGCGCGTGCTAGAATCGATGGCCTGATGGCCTCCGCTGCGGCAGATCGCAAGAAGCAGGAGCTGGAACGGATGGAGGCGACGCGCCTCGCTTCCGTGGGCCACACGTATCTGTCGGACGGCCAGCCGGACAAGGCCGTGGAGGTCTATCGGCGGGCGCTGGAGCTGGTGCCCGAGTTCGGCCAGGTCTGGGTGAACCTGGCGGCCGCGCTCAACACGCTCGGCAAGCACACCGAGGCCGCCGACGCCGCGCGGCAAGCCACGACGTGCGAGACCGACAGCGCCGAGGCCTTTCTCAACCTGGGAGCGGCCTACGGGGGGCAGGGCCGCCACGACAAAGAGATCGAGTTTTACAAGAAGGCGTTGGCCGTGAAGCCCGACTTCGCGCGCGCCCACTTCAACCTGGCGCTGGCCTTCGCCGACAAGGGGCTCGTCGCCGACGCCATTCAGGCCGCCAAGAAGGCGCTCGACTCCGACGGCGCCTGGGCGCAAGCGCACTACTTGCTTGGCTACTGCTTCGGCGTCAAGCAGATGGTCGACAGTGAAATGAAAGAGTACCGGGCGGCGCTGGAGCTGGACCCGTCCTACCTCGATGCACACCGGGCGCTGGGCGCAGCGCTCTTCTCGCAGGGCAAGTACGACGAATCGGCGGCGGCCTACCGGCGGGCTCTGGAGCTCTCGGGAGGCCAGGCCGTCGACCTGGCGAACCTGGCGGCCTCGCTGGGTGCCCGGGGTGAGCTTCGCGAGGCCGTGCAGCACCTCGAAAAGGCGTTCGAGACCGACCCCGACTGCTACGAGGCGCTGCTCAACCTGGCTGCGCTCTGCATCGCCCGGGGGGACCTGAAACGCGCCCGTGAGTACGCCGGCCGAGCTGTCGCCGCGCAGCCCGAGCGGGCCTCAGGGTACCTGGCGCAGGCCGAGGCGCTGATGCGCGAGAAGGACTACGACGGCGCCACCGCCGGCTTCAAGAGGGCGGTCGAGCTGGCACCAAAGGACTTGAAGGGGCATTTCGGTCTCGCGGCGACGCTCAACGAGGCGGGCCGGCCGCGCGAGGCGATCGACGCCGCCCAGGCGGGGCTGCAGATCGACCCGCAGAATGCCGAGATGCACTATCAGCTTGGCTTGGCTCTCAACAGCCTCAAGCGCTACAAGGAGGCCCTCGAGGTCCTCGCCAAAACCGTCGAGCTCGACCGGGACCACGCCGAGGCGCACTACCACCGCGGCATGGCCTTCGAGGCTCGCGACGAGCCCGAGCGCGCCATCGAGTGCTACACGCGCGTCATCGAGCTCAGGCCCGAGCACTTCGGCGCCCACTACGCGCTCGGCTTCCTCTACGGCAAGATCGGCAACAACGATCGCGCTCTGGTCGAGACGCGGCGGTCCGTTGAGCTCAAACCCGACTACCACAAGGCCCACTTCAACCTCGGCCTGGCCTACGAAAACCTGGGCAAGATCGAGGAGGCCGTCGCCAGCTATCGCGAGACCGTCAAGCTGAAGACCGACTACCTGAAGGCCTACGTGAAGCTCGGCGCGCTCTACGCCAAGCTCGGCGAGAACCGGAAGTCGTCGGTCGCCTACAAAAAGGCGATCGAGTTGAAGCCGGACCAGGCCCAGCTCTACGGCAAGCTCGCCCAGGTCCTCAAGGCGCTCGGCAAGGCCGACGAGGCGAAGGCCGCCTACGAGACGTACCAGAAGCTCAAGGGTTAGATGCTCCAGATCCGTGCGCTGCGAAAGTACCTCGGCGGCCGGCAGCTCTTCGACGGGGCCGAGCTGCGAATCCTCTCGGGTGACCGGCTCGGACTGGTCGGCCCCAACGGCATCGGCAAGACGACGCTCCTGAGGATGATCGCCGGGGAGGACTTCCCCGACGCCGGCCAGGTCCAGCTCGAGGGCAAGCGCACGGTGGGCTATCTGCCGCAGGAGGCCGTGAGGCCGTCCAGTCGGCCGCTGCTCGAGGAGGTCACCGCGCACGCCGGAGGGCTCAAGGCGCTGGAAGCGAAGATGCGCGCGATGGAGGAGGACATCCATGGCGCCGCGGGTGACGAGGCGCTGACAGCGCGGTTGACCGAGGAGTACGGACGGCTCCAGCATCACTTCGAGGCGCTGCGCGGCTACGACCTCGAATTCGAAGCCGGCCGCGTTCTGACGGGCCTGGGGTTCAAGGCCGGCGACTTCGGAAAGTCCGTCGACACCTTCAGCGGTGGCTGGCGGATGCGGGCCGAGCTGGCGCGGCTGCTGCTGGCGGCGCCCGACCTCTTGCTACTCGACGAGCCAACGAACCACCTGGACCTGGCCTCGCTGGAGTGGCTGGAGGAGTTCCTCTTCTCCTACGACGGCGGCATCTTGCTGATCAGCCACGACCGCCCGTTCCTGAACCGCGTCACCAACGAGACGGTGGAGATCGACGGCGGCAAGCTGGTCGCCTATGCCGGCGGATACGATCGCTACCTGGCCGCCCGCGAGCAGCGCAAGACCATCGCCGAGGCCGCTGCGCGCAACCAGGCCGCGAAGGTAGCGCAGATCGAGCGGTTCGTCGAACGGTTCCGCGCCAAGAACACGAAGGCCACGCAGGTCCAGAGCCGCATCAAGATGCTCGAGAAGATGGAGCGCGTGGAGGTCGTGTCGGACGCGGCCCCGATCAGCTTCAGTTTCCCCCAGCCCGAACGCAGCGGCGAGGAGGTGATGCGGCTGCGGGGCGTCGACAAGAGCTACGGGCCCACGGTCGTCTACACCGGCGTCGACTTCGTAGTGCACCGGGCCGAGAAGGTGGCGTTCGTCGGACCCAATGGAGCCGGGAAGTCCACATTGCTCAAGATTCTCGCCGGTGTGCTCCCGATCGACGATGGCTCGCGGGAGCCGGGTTACAAGGTCGAGGTCGGCTACTACGCCCAGCACCAGCTCGAGCTGCTCCAGCCCGCCAACACGGCGCTGCAGGAGCTCTTCATCGTCGCGCCGACCGAGAGCGAGACCCGGCTGCGCACTCTGCTGGGTTGCTTCCTCTTCCGGGGCGATGACGTCCACAAAAAGGTGCAGGTCCTCTCGGGCGGCGAAAAGGCCCGGCTGGCGCTGGCGAAGATGCTGCTGAAGCCAGCCAACTTCCTGTTGCTCGACGAGCCGACCAACCACCTCGACATCCCCTCGCGGGACGTTCTCGAGGACGCGCTGGCCCAGTACACGGGCACGCTCTGCTTCATCACCCACGACCGCCACCTGATCGACGCCGTCGCAACGAAAGTCCTCGAGGTCGACGCCGGTCAGCTCACCTACCGCCTGGGTGGCTACTCCGAATTCGAGCGCATCCGGGCGCAACGAAGGGCGCCGGCAGACCCGTCTGCGCAACCCGCCGAGGCCGAGGGCGGCGGTTACCGCACGCGGGACCAGCGGCGCAAGGACGCCGAGGAGCGGGCCGAGCGCCGCCGACGAACCGCACCTCTCAGGTCCGCCATCGAGAAGATCGAGGCCGACATGGAGGAGCTGACCCTGCGTGAGAAGGAGTTGTCCGACCGGATCGCCGATCCCGCGCTCTACTCGGACGCCTCCGCGATCGCCGAAGTCACGCGGGAGTACCAGCGTACGCGGAAGCGGATCGAGGAGCTGACCTATGAATGGGAGCTGAAGTCGCTGGAGATGGAAGCGATGGAGGGGGAGGCTTGAGGCTTGAGGCTTCAGGGATCAGGGGGGGGCGGGAACGCGGGCAAGGGGACAGTCCGTTGTCGTATTGTGGGTTCCGGCGCCTGGCGCCTTGCACGTCGACGATCAGGAGCGTGATTCGATGGGCTCTCGGCAACTGCGCACTTTCGGACTGGGCCTGATGATGGCGTCTGCCCTGGTCGAGCAAGCCTTCGCGGAGAGGCTGCTGCTGGTCAACGGGCTCGAGGTGAAGGGGTACATCACCGGCAACGAGAACGGGCATTACCTCGTTCAGATCGGCAAGTACACGAAGCGAGTGCCCGAATCGCAAGTGAAGAGCATCGTGGACGATGCGGCGACCGCGCCGGCGCCGTCCGGAGTAGCGGCGCCCGCGCCGTCGGCGGCAGCGGGGGGGGCCATCGACATCGCCAAGCTGCTTGGTGGGGCGGGTGGCGGCGGGCAGATGGGCGGCGGCATCGATCTCTCCGCGTTGCTGGGCAGCGCGGGGGGCGGTGGCGGGGGGCTGGACGTGTCCAAGATCCTTGGTGGCGGTGGCGGCGGGGCGATGGACCTGTCGGGATTGCTCGGCGGCGGTGGCGGCGGAAACATCATGGCGATGGCCGAGAAGATGAAGGACCCGGCGTTCCAGCAGCAGTTCCTGGCGCAGATCGAGGAGCGCAACAGGAGCGGCGGCAACCCGGGCGCCGCGACCCCGTACATCAACATGCTGAAGGGCCTGTTCGCTCAGCTGAACTCGGCACCGAAGACCGCGCCGGCGAAGCCTCCCGGCCACTGAGCCGAATGCGCGCCGCCTGGCCTGACCCGATGCGCCGAAGGCTCCCGTGACGGAGCCCGGGCGCATCGGGCCGGCGGGTCGCTGGCCCTGGGTGGCTGTGCTGGCGCCTATCCTAGCGCTGGTATGGCTCGTCGACGCCTATTCGGTGAACGCGCCGTGGCAGGACGACTGGGAGCTGGTGCCGCTTTTGGAGAAGCAGGCTCTGGGGACTCTCGGGTGGTCGGACCTCTACGCGCAGCACAATGAGCACCGCATCCTCTTTCCGAGAATTGCGATGCTCACGCTGGCCTTCTGGACTCGATGGAACCTGCGCTCCCAGGTCTGGCTCGGATTGACGATCGCCGTCGCCGGGTTTGCTGTCATCCTGTGGTTGCTCGCCAGGACACGAGAGCTGACGTTGCCCGAGCTCCGGCCTTGGCTGCCGGTCGCCGTTGCCTGGACGTGGTTCTCGGCAGCACAGTACGAGAACTGGCTCTGGGGCTGGCAGCTACAGTGGTTCCTCTGCCGGCTTGCGTTGCTGGTAACGATCGGCGCTCTGGTGTCGCCTGGTCCCGAGGCTGGCGCGCATTCCCGAGTGCGGTTCGGGATCGCGGCTCTGGCTGCGGCGATCGGGAGCTTCTCCTTCGGAAGCGGGCTGCTCATCTGGATTGCGGGGGCCATCTCCCTGCTTGCGTCCTCGCAACAGAGAGGATGGCTCGGCTACTGGGTCGCGGCCGGTGGAGCCACCTGGGCTGTCTACTTCGCCGGCTACGTCGCCGCCCCTGGACGCGCTCCCTGGACAACGGCGCTGGAGCGGCCCGGGGAGCTGTTCCTCTACGAGCTGGCCTGCCTGGGAAGCAACTTTTCGATGAAGGTTGGTCTTGCGGCGGTGGCCGGCGGAGCGGTCGTAGCGATCGCGGCGCTCGCCTTGGTGCGGCTCTGGCGGTGCGACCGCAGGAGGCTTGCGCTGGCCGCTCCGTGGGTGGCGCTCCTCGTCTTTGCGCTGCTCGAGGGTGGCGTCGTCGCAGCGTCGCGGCTCGGGTTCGGGCTGGCCAGCGCCACGTCCAGTCGCTACGCCTCGATCTCGGCGCTCTTCACGGTGGCAGCCGTCGTGCTGGCGACGGTCGCGCTCTCCGCGGAGTCAACGGAGCAACCGGGTCCTGAGCGCCGCCGGGGGATGGCGTTCGGCGCCCTTCTGGCTCTGCTCGCGGCAGGGCTGGCCAGCGGGTATGCCTCGGGCATCGGCGAGATGACCCAGCACAAGCGGCGGCTCATGGAGGCCGTCATCTGCCTCTCGAACTTCGAGGCCGCTTCCGACGCGCAGCTCGGGAGGTTCTACCCCGACGTCCCGAAGGTCCGGCGGCTTGCTCATTTTCTCCGGCGCGCCGGATTGGGAGGGCTGGGGCGCTAGGACCAGAAGACGCCCGTGCGCGCGGCGACCAGCTTCTGCACCTCGCGCTGGATTCGAGTGCGGACCAGCTCGCCCAGCGCTTGCACGGTCGTGTAGTCGTGGGAGCGGGAGCGCGCGGCTTCCTTCAAGTGCAGCGGCTTGCCGAAATGGATGCGGAACTTGGTCGGCAGCGGCAGCGCGCCCAGCAGCCCGAGCCAGGGGAAGAGCGGCGTCAGAGGAAAGTACGGCAGCCCCAGCAGCCGGGCGATCGGTTGCGCGTGCGCCAGGACCGGATAGGTCTCCTCGCCGCCGACGACCGCCGTGGGGACGATCGGCGCTTGCGTCTCCAGCGCGACCTCGGCGAAGCCGCCGCGCCCGAATCGCACCAGCTTGTAGCGGTCCCGGTAGAGCTTGGCCGTGCCCTTGGCTCCTTCGGGAAAGACCCCCACCAGCTGGTCGGCTTCCAGGAGCTTGCGCGCGTTCTCACGGCACGCGAGCACGAACCCGAGCTTCGGGATCAGCTCGGCGGCGAACGGCGTGGCGCAGAGCCACTTCAGCACCAGGTACCGGACGTGGCGGTGCGCCGGGTGGTGCTTGCGGATGGCCTGCAGGATCATCGGCGCGTCGAACGGGATCGCTCCGGAGTGGTTGGCCACGATCAGAGCCCGGCCGCTCGACGGCACGTTCTCCAGCCCGCTCACTTCGACACGGAACCAGCGCGAGTAGAGGAACTCCAGCAGCGGTTCCAGGGTGCTCTCGAAGAACTCGCGGTCGAGGCCGAAGTCGTCCACGGGTGCCGGGTGGCCAAGCGCGCGGAGCCGTCCGCGCGCGCCCCCCCGAGGGTGGGTGGCTCGGGCCTTGGATGCGGTCATCCCCGGCATTCTACCCGACCGGGCTGGGGAGGAGTCGCCCGACGGGGGGCTCACACGCTGACGGCGTTGCGCAGCTCTCGCCGCAGCCGCGCCGGATCGAAAGGCTTCAGCAAGTAGTGCGAGGCGCCCGACTTGAAGGCCTGCACGACCAACGAGATGTCGTCGCGGGCGGTCAGGACCACGATCGGAATGTCCTTGGTCTCCGAATTGCCCTTGAGCAGCCGGCAGAACTCGAGCCCGTCCATCCCGGGCATCATCAGATCGAGGAGGATGACGTCCGGAAACTGGGACTCGGCGATTCGCAGCCCCTCTTCGCCGCAAGCCGCAGTGATGACCTCGAAATCCCGGTCGTACTGGATCACGTCCTGGAGGGTGTCGAGCAGACGACGCTCGTCGTCGACCACCAGGACCCGGTAGGTGCCAAGCACGCGTTCCTCAGAGGAATTTTCGTGCCAGATCGAAGACTTTCGACCGCGGACGGCCGAGTTCTCTCCGGTGGCTGCGACCAGGTCCCCGGCAGGCGCTCCCCTGGGTGCGGCTGGCGAAAACGTTTCAGCATCCTGGAACACTTGCCTCGTCACTCTCCCCTGTACACCTTGATTGGTTTTCAGATCGCTCTCCTATGAGTCTATCCTACGGATGTCACTCGAGCCAAGAAGATCCGCCTGGACCCGATGGGATCGATTAGAATCGGGTTCATGAAGATCGCGAGGCTAGTCCTGGCCGCCACACTGCTGTCGGCCGGCGCAGCGCCCGGTGCGGCCCCGCCGGCGCTGGGCCGTTTCGTCGATGCGGGGGGTGCCTGGAGTTTGCTCGCCCAGCAGGCCGCGGTGCTGGATGCCCGCACGGCGGCGGCGTACCGTAAGGGGCACCTCGCCGGGGCTCGCCTGGTCGCCTGGGACGCTTTTTCGGACACCTCTGCCCCGCTTGCCAAGGGGCTACTCTCCTCCGACCACGAGCTTCTCGGCCGCCTGCTGGGAGCGTTGGGGGTGCGCGGCGACCGGCCGGTCCTGGTGTACGGCGATCCGCTGGCCGGCTGGGGGGAGGAAGGCCGCATCGCCTGGATGCTGGAGCACCTGGGGCACCGCGATGTCCACGTCCTGGACGGAGGAGTGAACGCATGGACCGCCGCCGGCGGCACGCTCACACGGGACGTCCCGCCGCCCGTGACGGGGAAGTTCGAAATCCTGCCGGTCCCGGCGGTCAACGCGGCCGTGGCCGAGGTGCAGAGGGTGTCCGCCAGCGGAGGGGCGATCCTGCTCGACACGCGAACTCCGGACGAGTACCGAGGCGCCACGTGGTACGGCGCCCCGCGCGGCGGCCACATCCCGCGCGCCCAGCTCTTCCCGTGGCAACAGCTGCTCGACCCGGCCGGGAGACTCCTGCCGGTGGAGCGGATTCGCGCGCTGGTCGCCCCGTCTGGCTCGCCCGTGATCGCCTACTGCACGGGCGGCGTGCGTTCCGGCTTCGTCTACTGGGCGCTGGCCCACGCCGGCGTCGCCTCCGTGAAGAACTACCCCGGCTCCTGGTGGGAGTGGAGCGGCCGCAGGGACCTTCCAGTAGAGAAGGACTGAAGCACCGTCGCGGAGCTCCCCCGGCAGTCGTCACCGGCTTTCCGCGGGGACTCGAGGCGCTACTTCATCGCGGCGGCGGCGGATGCGGGGCCTTTGTACTCCCCGACGACGACGCGGCCGCCGCGCTGGGCGCGCTCGTTGTCGAGCAGCTCGGCGGTGTACTTGATGAAGTGGTGGCCGACGATCGAGTTCATGATGCCGGCGACGTATTTGCTCGGGTGCTGCGTCGCCAGCCAGAAGATGAAGCGCCACCAGACGGCCCGGTAGCTGGAGAGAACACCCTGGACCACGATCGCGATCAGGGTGACCAGCGCCAGCTGAAGCGGGTTGACCTGCTTGAGGTGCAGGTTCGGGTGGCCGGCCCGATCGAGCCGTTCGATGACGGCTCGGACGCGGTCGAAGTAGGCCTGGGGCGCGTAGACGCGCTCGAGGATCCGCTGGAAGCCGTGCATCAGCTTGTCCGGGTCCATCTTCGTGACGAAGTTGGTCCGGCCGAACTGGTCGCCCGAGTGGTAGCCGAGCAGCCGGCCCTCCTTTTCGAGACGGGTCCAGAGCTGGGTGTTCGGGATGGCAGCGAGCACGCCCGTCATGGCCCACGGGATCTCGGCCTTGGTGATGAACTCGATCTGGCGCTCGAAGATGTCCTCGAGGTCATTGTCGAAGCCGACGATGAAGCCGGCCATCACCTCGATGTTGTGATCGAGGATGTCATGGACGCTGTCGACCATGTCGCGCCGCATGTTCTGGAGCTTCTGCGTCTCCTTGAGACTCTCCTTCGAGGGGGTCTCGATCCCCAGGAACACGCGCTTGAAACCGGCCAATCGCATCGATTCCAGCAGGTCGCCGTCGTCGGCCAGGTTGAGCGAGGCCTCGGTGGTGACGTAGAACGGATACTCCCGCTCCTTCATCCACGGGATCATCTTCTCGAGCAGCAGCCGGACGGCCTTCTTATTCCCGATAAAGTTGTCGTCGACCAGGAAGAGCGGTCCTCGGTATCCCAGGTCGTAGAGCGCCTGGAGCTCGGCCAGCGTCTGGTCGGCGGACTTGGTGCGCGGCACCCGACCGTAGAGCGTGATGATGTCGCAGAACTCGCAGTTGAACGGACAGCCGCGGGAGAACTGGATGTCCATGATGCCGTACTTGCCCAGCTTCAGCAGGTCGAAGCGCGGCAGCGGCGTCGTCGTCACGTCGGGCTTGGTCTCCGAGCGGTAGATCGGCTTCGGCGTGCCCTGCTCCAGATCCGCCAGGAACCTGGGCAGCGTGATCTCGGCCTCGTCCAGCACCAGATGGGTCGGCTTGTCGCCGAGCCGGGCCGGATGGCCGCTCCCGAAGGGGCCGCCCACCACCGTCGGCCGCTCCAGCCGCTTGCACCGGTCCAGCAGGTCCAGCAACGACACCGCCTGGCTCGTCATGCCTCCAGTGAAGACCATATCCGACCAGAGGATATCGGCGTCCGAGAGAGCCTCGATGTTCATGTCGACCAGCCGGATATCCCAGTTCCTGGGCAGCATCGCGGCTACCGTCACCAGCCCCAGCGGCGGGTGCATCGCCTTCTTGCCGAAGAGCGGCAGCGAGTACTGGAAGCCCCAGTAGGACGTGTGGTGCTCCGGGTGGACGAAGAGAATCTTCTTTGGACTCACGGCCTGGAATTATGCCTCGTCGAGCGACGAAAGTCACCCAAATTTGTATAGATTGCGGTAAAAGAACCACGGTGGTTGCTCGGTTTCGGTGCTAGAGTATCGAGTGTGGCAAGCAGAGGTTCGTGGGCGGGGTGGCGGGCGCGGGTTCATGGGGGTGGCGCCGGCGCGTTCCCGCAGCATCCGCTCAGGCTGAGCTTGTCGAAGCCTGCACTCTCCAGTGGTCTTTGGCTCGCGCTCGTCCTGTTAGCCTTCCCTGCTGCTACCACCGGGCAGCCCTCCCGGCTGGAGAGCTTCGCTACGCGCGCCAGCCTGACCGCGATGCGCGCCACGACCGGGGGGCTCTACTTCGTGCTCCTGGGGGGAGGCTCAGGGCCGGCTGCGGCCGCGGCGCCCGGCGTCCGGCTGTCGATGACGGCAGCGCTCTTGCGCTGGAAGCCTGGCCTGGAAGCGCCTGTCCTGGTGGAGCGTCAGCTGGGCGGCACCCGGTTCCGGGTGCGGGACTCGCAGCTGCTCTACGCGCTCGGCCCAGGGGCGCTCGTGTCGCGGGACCCGGGCGCCGAAACAACGCGCGAGCTGCCGTTGGCTGGGGTGAGCGCGCGCAGTCTGCGCTTCGCGTTCCCGGACGGCGACACGTACTTACTGACCGGCCGGCTTGCCGCGGACAGTCAGCCGGACGCGCCGGCGATCCCCATCCTCTATACGTCCAGTATGCGCGAGGCCTCTCCGATGCCGTTGCCGACGGGAAGCGCTTCGCCGGTCGTGCACGAGGTCCTGGGCCCCACCGAGGCGTTGGCCGGGTGCGAGGAGCGGCTGCTGATCAGCACGTTCGCCGGCCCGCTGCGACACGCCTTGCCGCTGGCGAAGCATCCGGCCGGATACTGGCCGCTGGAGCCGCCCGTGCCGTTCGAAGTCGGCGAGGATTCGTATCTCTCCGGCATCCTGGCTCTGGCCCGCGGCGGTACCGGGCCAGGCTTCGAGCTGGTCCGGTTGGGACCGCCGAGCTGGAAGCTGCCCCCCGGCGACCGTATCACTGCCGTGTTCCAGCGCTCCGAAGACGATGTCCTGATGGTGCAGCACCGCACGGGCGACGGGTTGTGGACCGACTGGGTCGCGCGTCCTCGCGAGGGGCGACAGACGTCGTCGCCCGCTGCCGGCCAGGCGACGGGGGCGGCGATCTACTGGGCCGCGCGGGAGCTCCTGCTCTGGCGAGAGGGGCCGTGGGTGGTCGCGCTCGACTGCCGCCACTTGAGACCGCTCGGGCGCGCGGAGATTGCGGGCGGCATCTCGATAGTCCCCGGAGCGGCTGCAGGCGAGCGGTTGCTCGTGGCCGCCGGGGCAGGCGATGCCTGCGACATCTACTGGCTGGGCGTCGACTCGGCCGGTGCCCTGTCGCTGGCGCCGGCGGCGAAGGGGCTGCCTGGCCGGCCCATCGCGTTTTTCTCCGAGCCGGGCAACGGCGCGTGCTACGTGGTCCTGGAGCGGGCCGACGGGCCCGGGCTGGACCTCATCGGATTCAAGGGAGCCACCAGATGAAAGCAATCCAGGTGTGCGTCTTCGGGGCGCCGGACGTCATGCGGCTGGCGGAGCTCGCCGACCCCGAACCGGCTGCTGGCCAGGTGCTGGTGCGCGTGGAAGCGGCCGGCGTGAACCCGGTCGATACGTACATTCGTTCGGGCGCCTACGCGCGCAAGCCGCCGTTGCCCTACACGCCGGGGATGGACGGCGCCGGCGTCGTCGAGCGCGTCGGCCCAGGCGTGACGCGCCGTCGCGCCGGTGAGCGGGTCTACATCGCGGGCAGCCTCTCCGGAACCTACGCTCAGCGCGCGCTCTGCCTGGAGTCCCAGGTCCACCCGCTGCCCGACCTCGTCAGCTTCGCCCAGGGCGCCGCCGTCTTCGTCCCGTACGCCACGGCCTACCGGGCCCTCCATCACTGCGCGCGGGCGGTCCCCGGCGAGGCCGTGCTGGTACACGGCGCCAGCGGCGGCGTCGGCCTGGCTGCCGTCCAGATCGCCCGCGCCGCCGGTCTGACCGTGCTCGGCACCGCGGGCACCGATGAGGGTCTGGCCCTGGTCACCCGCGAGGGCGCTCACCACGCGCTGGATCATCGGTCACCCGACTTCCCCGAGCGCCTGCTGGAGCGGACTGCAGGCCGCGGCCCCGACGTCATTCTGGAGATGCTGGCCAACGTCAACCTCGCGCGCGACCTGGAGCTCATCGCGCCGCGAGGCCGCATCGTGGTCATCGGCAGCCGCGGCCCGATCCAGATCGATCCCCGCGCCGCCATGTCGAAGGATGCCGCCCTCATCGGAATGTCGCTCCTCAACGCGACTGCCGAGGAGCTGGCTAGTGTCCACTCCGCACTGGTCGCGGGCCTGGAGAACGGCACACTGCGTCCCATCGTGCGCGCCGAGCTAGCACTGGCCGCCGCCCCCGCTGCCCACGAGCTGGTGCTCCAGCCGGGCGCTCGCGGGAAGATCGTGCTGACCCCGTGGGGGGAGAGTTGAGAATCGATTCTCGATTCTCCTACTTGTACTCGTCCCACGCCCGCACCTTGAGCGCGGCGAGCGGGTATCGCGCGAGCGCCTGGGCGAAGAGCGCGGCGGTCTCGGCGTTGACTAGCAGCCCGACTCCTCGGTCCACGGCCTGGCGGCGGATCAAGTAGTCGTTGGTCAGCTCGTCGGGCTCGATCGACTTGGGGATGTTCAGCACGAGGTCGACGGCGCCGGAGGCGATCAGGTCGAGGGCGGTCGAGGGCGCGGCGTCGAGCGGCCAGGCGACGGGCTCGGCGTGGATGCCGGCTGCGGCCAGAAACGTGGCGGTGCCGCCGGTGGCGTAGAGCTTCAGCCCCAGCTCCGCGAAGCGCCGGACGGCGGGCAGGAGCTTCGTTTTCTCCTCGAGCGTTCCGGTCGAGAGCAGCACCCCCTTCTCGGGGATGCGATACCCGACCGACAGCAGCGACTTGAGGAACGCCTCCAGAAGGTCGTCGCCGAAGCAGGCGACCTCGCCCGTGGAGGCCATCTCCATTCCGAGCACGGGGTCGGCCCCGGCGATGCGCGCAAACGAGAACTGAGGGGCCTTCACGCCGACGTAATCGAGCTCGAACATCGAACGGCTGAGGTCCTCGACCGGCGCTCCCATCATCGCCCGGGTCGTCAGGTCGGCGAAGTCCAGCCGCAGCACCTGGGAAGCGAACGGGAAGCTGCGAGAAGCCCGCAGGTTGCACTCGATCACGCGAATCCGGTTCTCGCGAGCCAGGAACTGCAGGTTGAAGGGGCCGGTGATCCTCAAGCCCGCCGCGATCTGGCGCGTGATCCGCTTGATGCGCCGCACGGTTTCGACGAAGACCTGCTGCGCAGGGATGGCGATGACGGAGTCGCCCGAGTGCACGCCGGCGAACTCGACGTGCTCGGCCAGCGAGTAGGCGATGACCTCTCCTCCCCGCGCGACGGCGTCGACCTCGATCTCCTTGGCCCCTCCGACGAACTCGCTGACCACCACGGGGTGCTCAGGGCTCACCTTGGCCGCTCGCGCCAGGAAGGTCGTCAGGTCCTCGTCCCGGTACGCCGCGTTCATCGCCGCGCCAGAGAGCACGTAGCTGGGCCGCACCAGCACCGGGTAGCCGACCTCGCGCGCGAAGGCCAGCGCCTCATCGGGGCTGGCGGCCTCCCTCCATCTGGGCTGGTCCACGCCCAGCCGATCCAGCAGCGCCGAAAACTTGTGGCGATCCTCGGCTCGGTCGATCGCTTCCGGCGGCGTCCCCAGGATCGGCACGCCGGCGCGGGCCAGCGGCAGGGCGAGGTTGTTCGGCGTCTGACCGCCCATCGAGACGACCACGCCCAGGGGCGATTCCAGCTCGCAGATGTCGAGAAGCCGCTCTACCGAGAGCTCCTCGAAGTAGAGCCGGTCGGCGACGTCGTAGTCGGTGCTGACGGTCTCCGGGTTGTGGTTGACGATGGCTGTGCGATGGCCCAGGCGCGCCAGCGACTGGATGCAGCCGACGCAGCACCAGTCGAACTCGACGGACGAGCCGATGCGGTAGGCGCCGCTGCCCAGGACGATGACCGTGCTTGCCGCGTCCTTGGCGCGCCGATCGAGCGCGTCGGAGCGGTCGCCGTGGTAGGTGAGGTAGAGGTAGTTGGTGCGCGCAGGGAACTCGCCGGCCGTCGTATCGATCTGCTTGACGACGGGCGTGATCGCGTCGGCCTTGCGCCGGGCCCGCACCTCTTCGGCGGGGCGCGGTGGTCGGACTGTGCGGCCGATGCCCGCGTCCGAGAAGCCTGCCCGCTTGGCCTCCCGAAGGAGTCCGGCGGGCAAGCCGTCGAGCGCGTGCTCACCGAGGAGTCGTTCGATGCGAACGATGTTCTGAATCCTGTGGAGGAACCACGGGTCTATGCCGGTCAGCTCGCCGACCCGCTCGACGCTCCACCCGGCCTCGAGCGCTGCGGCCAGCATCAGGAGCCTGCGATCGGTCGGCTCCCGGAGCTCCACCTCCAGGTCGGAATCGCCCGCGTCGAAGCCCGTCAGCCCTTCGAGCCCGGGCGAGACCATCCGCACGGCCTTCTGGAGTGCCTCCTCGAAGCTGCGGCCGATGCCCATCACCTCGCCGACCGACTTCATCGCGGTGCCGAGGCGTCGCTCGGCGTGCCGGAACTTGCCCAGGTCCCACCGCGGGACCTTCACCACGACGTAGTCGAGCGCCGGCTCGAAACAGGCCGAGGTCGCGCCTGTGACCGGGTTCTTCACCTCGGAGAGCAGCTTGCCGATGGCCAGCTTGGCGGCGACGAAGGCCAGCGGGTAGCCGGTCGCCTTCGAGGCCAGGGCCGAGCTTCGCGAGAGTCGCGCGTTGACCTCGATGGCGACGTACTCGCCCGACTGGGGATCGACGGCGAACTGGATGTTGCATTCGCCCACGACGCCCAGGCTGCGAATGGTGCGCACGGCGGTGCGTCTGAGCTCGTGGTACTCGTCGTTGGAGAGCGTCTGGCTGGGCGCGACGACGATCGACTCGCCGGTGTGGATGCCGAGCGGGTCGAGGTTCTCCATGTTGCAGACGCTGATGCAGTTGTCGGCGCGGTCGCGGAGGACCTCGTACTCGATCTCCTTCCAGCCGGCCAGCGCGCGCTCGATCAGCAGCTGCCCGCTCACCGCCAGGGCAGCCGCGGCCAGCTCGTCCAGGGCGCGTGCGTCCTTTGCCACGCCGCTGCCCAGGCCGCCCAGCGTGTAGGCCGCGCGCACCAGCACCGGGTAGCCGATGCGCTCGGCGGCCTCGCGCGCCTCGGCCCGCGTGCGGACCGCCTCGCTCTTCGGCATCGGGACTCCCAGCTCGGCCAGCCGCCTGGCGAAGAGCTCCCGGTCCTCGGTGGCTACCACCGTTTCGACCGGGGTGCCGAGGACCCGGCAGCCGTGGCGCTCGAGCAGCCCCTGTCGGTGGAGCTCCACGCCGCAGTTGAGCGCGGTCTGGCCGCCGAAGCCGAGCAGGATGCCGTCCGGCTTCTCGCGCGCGATCACCTCGCCCACGAAGTGCGGGGTCAGGGGCAGGAAGTAGACGCGGTCCGCGAGCCCCTCGGAGGTCTGGATGGTGGCGATGTTCGGATTGACGAGGACGACCCCGACGCCCTCTTCCTTGAGCGCCTTGATCGCCTGCGAGCCGGAGTAGTCGAACTCCCCGGCCTGGCCGATGGTGAGGCCGCCGGAGCCGAGCAAGAGGACTCGCATGGTCTGACGGCTCCTTTCAGTCGCGCCGGCCGCGCAGGTCGGCGAGGAGCTCGTCGAACAGGTACCCCGTGTCGACCGGGCCGCAGACGGCCTCCGGATGAAACTGGACGGCCCGGTGGGGCGTGCCGGCCAGGCGGATGCCTTCCACGGTGCCGTCGTTCCCGTTGGTGAACCAGACCTCCCAGCCTTCGGGGAGGCTGGCGGGATCGAGGGCGTAGCCGTGGTTCTGGCTCGTGATGGCCCAGCGGCCGGTGGCCGCTTCCAGCACCGGCTGGTTCTGGCCGCGGTGGCCGAACGGCAGCTTGAAGGTCCGCCCGCCGGCTGCGAGCCCCAGGAGCTGACAGCCCAGGCAGATGCCGAAGATTGGCCGCGGGCCGCCCAGCAGGGCGCGGACGCCGCGCGCGGCCTCGGCGCACATCTCGGGGTCCCCCGGGCCGTTGGAGAGAACCAGCGCGTCGAAGTCGGCGCTCGATAGGTCCGAGTCCCACGGCAGCACCTGCACGGAGGCGCCGCGCCGCAGCAGGCAGCGGATGATGTTGTTCTTGACGCCGCAGTCGAGCAGCGCGATGCGGGGCCCGCCTGCGCCGTAGGTTCGGGGCTCCCGGGCGCTGACGAGGCGCACGACGTTTTCGCCGGCCGGGTCGTACCAGGCGGGCTCGGGCTCGCCGTCGACGACGATCTTGCCCGGGACGGTGCCGCGCTCGCGCAGGTGCAAGGCGAGAGCCCGCGTGTCGACGCCGAAGAGGCCGGGGATGCCCTCGCGCGAAAGCCACTCGCCGAGTGAGCGCTCGGCGTTCCAGTGGTGGTACTCGCCCTGGTAGCTGGAGACGACCAGCCCGCGGACCTGGATGCGTTCGGATTCGAACCAACGCGGGATGCCGAACTCGTCTCGCTCGAAAGAGGGCACGCCGTAGTTGCCGACCAGCGGATAGGTCAACGCCAGGATCTGCCCGAAGTACGAAGGGTCCGTGATCGCCTCCGGATAGCCGACCATGCCGGTGTTGAAGACAACTTCGCCCGCAGCCGCGCGACTGGCGCCGAAAAGGGCGCCCTCGAAGACGGCTCCGTCGCGGAGCACCAGCCGGGCCTTGCGGGGCGGGACGTACATGCTGCCGACACCATACGGGCTTTTCGCCGCCATTGACAGAAGCCGGCGGCCGGCCGACACTCGTGGGGTCCGGCGTGCGCCGGCGCTCTTCGTGACGGAGGTGTCTGCCCGTGAAGAAAGTCGCTTTGTTTGCCGTGATGACCTTGCTCCTCGGGACCGTGGGCGCTGTTCGGGCTCAGGACGAAGACGCCGTCGATGCCGACGAGGCGCCGCCCGTGCAGGAGACGCAGGCCGCGCCTGCCGCGCCTGCCGCGCCCGCACCCGAGCTGGCGCAGCTCGACCGCTGGACGGGCGAGTGGAGCTACACCTACGAGATGCCAAAGTCCAAGGCGATGCCCGAAGGCGGCAAAGGCGTGGGGACCGTCAGCGTGAAGCGCGCGGCGGGCGGCCACTTCTTCGTTAGCGACTCCAGGAGCAACGGCTCGGGCGGCACCTCCGAGGACCACGCCGTGACCACGTACGACCGCGCCAGCCGCCAGTGGAAGAGCTGGTCCTTCGGCGGCGCAGATCCCGCCAACCCGATCGTCGCCGCCGGCGCCTTCCAGGGCGATTCGCTGGTGATGGAGACCACGCGCGGCGACGCCGCCGGCCCCGTGCGGCTGCGCGAGACCCAGAAGTTCGTCTCGCCCGACCGCATCGAGGGCAAGGTCGAGATTGAAGCCGTAGGCAAGTGGCACCTCCTCATGGGCGCGACGTATACGCGGGCGAAGTGAGGCTCGAGGCTTGAGAAGTGAGGCTTGAGGGGTGACGGGGGCGGCGTGGCGAACCGCTCAACGACGGGCTTCTATCCTCGCGGAGTACACTTTCGTCTAAGTGAGTCGGGCCGCTCCAGGCGGCGGGAGGTCGGCATGCCCGGAAAAACGGTGACGGCGATCGTGGCGGTTAGCGTTCTCCTGGCGTGTGGACCGGCGTCGGCGGGGGCGCGGCGGGACAACACGGGGCAGGCGGGGACGCCCATCAGGGGGCCTGAGAGTTACTCGGAGTTTCCTCAGCCGGCACGCCAGGTCGACTGGCGATTCATGGCCTCGTTCGTCGATCGCGGCGTCGGCGACGATCGACACTCCCGCTATCTCGCCCAGCAGTTCCGGGCGCTCTTCCCGGGGACCGACCTGACCGAGATGTCGGGCAACGCGACTCACTCGCTGTCGCGCCAGTGCGGCGGGCCGGCCATCCCCTGCGCCCAGATTGGCGCGCAGGAAGTGAATAACGAGTTCTACGTCGGCTACCTCCGGGCGCCGAACGGCACCAACGTCGACCTCACCGTCAGCAGCTCCGGCAACCCCGAGCCGCTGGCGACCTCCGGCGGCAGCTGCCGCAGCTGCAGCATGCGCACCGTCGGCGCGGTCCTCGCGCGCGTCACCAACGACAAGGACCCCGCCGCCCCGGTCGGGTTCCTCTACTTCCAGACCACCGGCGGGCGAGTTGTCTACCAGTCATTCTCCAGCAGCGTCACTCTCGCCGGGGGCGGCGCGGCTCCCTTTACCGGGCCGACCGAGTTCGACGAGGATGCCCCCCAGAGCTGGGAGGCCGATACCGGCCTTCTGGAGCTGCCTTCCGGCGCCTACAACGTGCGCTACACCTACCGCTGGCGCGCCTCCGATGGCGCCACGGGCGATGCGAAGAGCTTCTCGCACGCCTTCAAGACGCCCGGCGAAGCCACGCTCTCTCTGGAGATCGAGGCGACCTACACCGTCGACGTCGCCAAGACCGTCTGCGCCGTCAGCGGCAATCCCCCCACCGTCAACTGCGATACCCGCCAGGTCCCCGAAGTCCAGGGCCCCACCGGCGTCTCGGGCGGCCGAAGGCTGCGCGTGCGGGACGTCACGCCGCCCGACCTCACGGTCACGCTGCCGCAAGGCCGCATCGAAGTGCGCGAGGACCCGAAGGACGCGCCGCCCAGGAAGAGCGCCCACCTCGGCACCACGGGCCGGTTCACTCCGCAGTCGGATGCGCACGTCCCCTACGACCCCTTCGAGACGGGCCGATACCAGATCGAGAAGAACCGCCCTTTCGCCGTCGTCCTGGCCGCGCGCGATAACTCCGGCACTTCCCAGGCCAGCTGGAAGCTCGAGCTGAGCGGCGGGGCCGAAGGTACCATCACCGAGTCCGGCGGGCGCATCGAGGAGCTCGAGGCCAACTACCCGGTCGGCGCGGTCGACTATCGCTTCACCGCCACGGCCACCGACGTCGCGAAGAATCAGACGATCGTCAACATGGACGTCGAGGTGCGCGACGTCGACGCGCCGGAAATCCCGCTCGAGCTGGTGACGCCGCCTCGCTATGACGAGGACACTCTCTACGAGTTCCTGGTCGAGTCGGAGCTCTTCAAGGGGGAGCCGGGCGAGCCTCTTCCGGCCTCGATCGCCAGCATCGCCAAGGAGTTCACGAACCCGACCTGGGCGGGGCCGGCCGAGTTCGAGAAGGCGTTGGTGGCGGGCGAGGATCTGGGGCCCGCGCTTCAATCTGGCCGCCCGTTCACGGGCCGGCGGGCCGAGGTTCGCTCCGTGATTCGAAAGGCCGGCGAGGCACGCGTGAAGCTCTCGATGCGTCTGCTGGAACCGGGCAAGCAGCGGCTCGATCTCTGGGTGCGGCGCAAGTTCAACTACGAGCAGCGCATCGGCGCCAGCGGAAGCATCAAGAAGACCCAGCTCTACGTGAAGGCGCGGGCCGCCTTCGAGCTCACGCCCCAGGACATCACTCCCCCGGCGCTGGTGCTCTCCCTGGTCCCCACCGACACAGCGCTGCCGCGCGAGGGCGGCGCCCGGATTACGGCTGATGAAGCCCCATTGCACTGCGAGCCGCTTCCCGACAAGAAGCTCACGATCGTCATCTCCCAGGCGCCGGGCTTCTCCAGCGACCTCAAAACCTCCGCCGACTCCACCGACGGGCCTTTCCCCATGACGCGTGTCGCGGCCGGCAAGGGGTTCCGGTGGCTGGCCTGGATCGGGGGGCTGTCGCGCCCGCCGGCGCCGCTTGGGCCGGGCGGAGCGATCGTCGGCAGGGATTTCCACCTCCCGGAGCACGTGCCGCTGGCGCTGGGAGCCGGAGCGGCGGTGCTGGCGACCGATAACCTCACCAAGAACGTCGATCTCTCGGTGGAGCTCCAGGCCGGCGGCTCGGCAGCGACGCTGGGCTCCGTGGCTTCGGCCGGGTTCCCCGTGCCCAACTACCTTCCCCCGCGCACCGAGCGGGACGGTCGCTCCTTTGCCGCAGCGCTCGCCCCCGAGGCGCCCGGCTACGTGCTGGCCGTCACGGCCACCGACGAGGCGGGCAACCAGGCGCGACTGGATCTGCCAATTGCCGTGCTGGACGTGACGCCGCCCGACCTGGACGTCCATCTTCTCGGGCAGGACGCCAACGGCGAAGCTACCTTCAGCACCACGCAGGACCCGGCCGCCGCCATCGATCTCCGCAAGATTGCCTTTGTCGCAGGCGGCCACTACCTCGACCCGTCCGCGGCGACGCCGCCGTCATTCGCGTTCGAGACCTCCGTGCGGTATCCGGCCGAGGATCGGTTCTATCCCGCCGCGGGACCGCGGGTGCCATGGACCTTCGGGCTCTACCGCGGCAGCAAGGACAACGACCCGGCGAACACGGACCCCGACTTCGGCGCCAGTGTGCCCGAGGGGCTCCGGGGCGCCTTCGTGCGGCAGAACGTGCGCATCGCCGTGAAGCTCTCGGCCAGCGACAACCTGCCCGGAGCCGCCAGCTCCAACCACCTGGGCTCTGGCGGAGTCGCCTGGTCGGTGGAGCAGAGCGATGGAACGACACCCTCGCAGGACGGCTCCGAGACCTTCCTGCTCCGCGCCGCCAACTTCCCGAAGGATCAGTTCCCCGGAGCGCCCGAGTACCGTTTCGTCGCGCGCGCGACCGACCTCGCCGGCAACAGCCTGGTCTTGAAGCTGCCCATCTGGGTCCTCGAGATGAACGCCGAGTACCAGCGCATCGACTGGGAGCAGAAGCGCGGCACGAACTGAGGGAACGGTCGTGCGGCGGCGCTCACGCATGGATGGCTCTCCGGAGAGCCGCATGAGCATTAGCAGTACTGAGATCGTCGTGGGGGCTTCGCCCCCACACCCCCAGCAGGGGAGCTCGCTCCCCTGCACCCCTGTTTTCTTGCGGTCTCTCGGCGCATCGAAGCTCGCCGGACTCGGCGATGCCTGAGTTGCCGTTCGAGAGATCCATCCATACCTCGGGCGAAGCCCTCAAACTCCGATGGGAGCTTCGTGCACAGCTCGTCGACCGTCATCGCCTGCTCCAGAAGCTCCCAGATGCGGCGGGCGCTTGTGCCGACGCCGAGACAGTTCCCCGGTTCAACGCTCGCGATCAGCCACTCCCCGTCGAGCTCCGCCTCGAGCGCCGCGGGCTCGCGCTGGATCGGCGAGTCGAGTCTCGAGAAATCTCGGCTGACATCACTTGCTCCAGTGAGTCAGACGCCAAAGTCTCTCTCCAGGACATCGGCGAGGGCGTTCAGTTCCCAGCGCCCGCGGCACCGGGTCAACTGGTAGCCGAGCTGGCCTTGCGGGCCGGTCTTTCGACGAAGTCGGTGAACCGGATCGTCAAGGGAATCGAGCCGCTCTCGCAGCACACGGCCCTGCGTCTGGAGCGAGTCACGGGGGTGCCGGCACACTTCTGGAATGCGATGGAAGCCCGCTACCGCGAGCACTTGACGAGAAAGCAGCATCGCGAGGAGTTGAGGCCCGCCATCGGCTGGCTGAAGGAACTTCCAATCCGGGAGCTAGTCGGCAGGCAAGTCATTCCGGATTCTAAGGATAAACTGACTCTATTGGAGTCAGTCCTTCGGTTCTTCGGAGTGAATAGTCCTGACGAATGGCATAGGCTCTGGATGGAGCCGCAGGTGCCGTACCTCAGGTCCACCGTTTTCCAGTCCAAGCCGGGCTCGGTTGCGGCCTGGTTGCGCCTGGGTGAGCTCGAAGCCCGGCGAATCGCGACCGAGCCGTTCGATAGGGCTCGATTTCAAGAGGCTCTCGTCGAGATTCGCGGGTTGGCGTCCAGCCCCCCTCATCTGGCATTTTCCAAAATGAAGGAGATCTGCCGAACCAGCGGCGTCGCCTCCGTGGTCGTTCCGGAGGTCCGCGGCGCTCGCGTAGCCGGCGCCACCCGGTGGCTGGCTTCCGAAGAGGCGCTCATTCAAATCAGCCTACGCTTCGGTACCGACGACCTCTTCTGGTTCACCTTCATAAACGAATCCACGCGGGCCCAGCCTGAGCCCACGATGCAGGGGTAGAGGCCGGCGACGAGCTTCAGGAGGCCGCGCGTAATCCTGCGCATCCGGCCTTCGTCCCGGTCCGGCACGATGGGGGCGAGCGTGCCATCGAAATCGAAGGCGAGCAGAACGATAGACCAGGCAAACTGACTTGGAAGTTTTCGATTGGTCGGCGCGAGATTCGGTTTCATCCCGTCAAAGGACAGCGCCTGAATACTTTGGGCAGCAACCTCCATGTGATAGCCTCGCACTCTGCTGGCGTCAGCACTCCAGTGAAGACCGGCAGAAGCGAGGAGATGTCTACGTGAACATGCGATACAAGGTGGTCGCGTACACGCTGCTCAATGCGGTGGCCCTGCTGGGCGTCATTGTACTCGGAGTGCAGCTGATGGGGCAAAGGGAGGAGGAGGTTTCCGAGAGGCTGCGGTTGGGCAGCGAGTTTCGTAGCGTCCGGAAAATCCACCGACTGGTACTCGAGTCCGTTCACATCGCCGACGAAGTGCTAGTCGAATCCTCCGGACAGGACGTTCCTCGCTATCAGGCCGTCATTCAGGCCGCGGAGAAAGAGGCCGATCTTCTCGCGGACTTGCCTCCCACTCCTACAACAACGAAGGCGCTTCTGAAGTGGAAGCAGGAGAACAGCGAGTTCGAGAGTCTTCTCCGGAACGTACTCTCGGGTCCAAGGATGGGAGGCGCGACCGAGACGACTCGCCTGTTCGAAACGGTCAAGAAGCAGGCTGCTGAGCAGACGAGCGTGTTGCAGGAGGTGGGTGACGGCCTGAGCGAGCGAATAGTCGAGAGCGATTCGCGACTCCGTGGGGGGATTGGCCGGACCTGGACCCAGGTCGTCTTGCTCTCTCTCCTTCCGTTTGGCGCTCTTCTTGTGTTGATCGTCTCGTTCACTCGGCGGCTGAGCGAACAGGTGCAGAAACTCACTTACGGATTCGAGCAACTCGCTGCAGGTAACTTCCAGGTGCGTCTGGCCGTCGAGGCCGGGACGAGCGCCGGCGCCTCGGAGCTATCGGCGTTGCTGCATTCCTTCGATCGCTCGGCCGGGGAGCTGGAGAAGTACAGCCGGATGCGATCTCAGTTCCTATCGATGGCCGCACACGACCTGCGATCCCCTCTCTCGACGTTGCTCATGGCCGCGCGTTCGCTGGAAGAGCCTGGCTGCCCGGAGGCACGCAGGGCGAGGAGCCTGTCGGTCATCCGCCGCAAGTCCGAGCAGCTCTTGAAGCTGGCCGACACGATGCTGGATGGGGCTTTCCTGGAGCTGGGTCGAATCGAGCTCCTGCTGGCGCGCGTCGACCTCGGCGAGCTGATGAAGCGGTGTGCCGAGGATATCGAGGAACGGGCCGCCCAGAGACAGCAAAAGCTGCGGGTCGAGCCGTTTCCGGGGGACCCCTTCCTTTGGTGCGATCCTGTCAAGCTCTACCAGATCCTGGAGAACCTCTTGAGTAACGCAGTCAAGTACTCGGTGGAGAGCGACACCATCATTCTGGGGGCCTCCGAATTGGACGGCGGCACGGTGTTGTTCCGTGTGGAGGACCACGGTCCCGGAGTTCCGGAGGCCGACCGAAAAGAGATGTTCGAGCCATGGCGGCGCCTCACCGGAGTGCAGGGGCCGGTCGAAGGGACGGGGCTCGGCCTGGCGATTTGCAGGGCATTCGTGCGCGCCCACGGCGGATCGATCTGGGTCGAGAGCGAGGTAGGAGTCGGCTGCCGCGTATGCTTCACGATCTCCCGGCAGCACGACGCGTAATCGCACGACTCTCGGATGGGTGGCAGGCGGGCTCATTGATAGCGGTACGATGGAGATGCCGCGCCGCATCCTTCTGAATGAGCTCGAGATCCCGACGGGCCTGGCATCCTGACGACGAGCCGGCTTCGGCGCCCGGCGCTACCCCGGAATCCGGCCCTTCCCGCGCTCGAAGCTCCACTTGAGGGCTGGTGGCGTCATCATCGTCGTTAGGATGACCATGATGACGACCGCGGATAAGGGTCGTGGCGTCGATGACCGGCTTGCCGTCGAGTGACAGCGACATGCCGATGCTTGTGAAGCCGAGGCCGACTTCGCCGCCTGAGATCATACAGATGCCGATAGAGAACCCGCTCAGGTTCGTTCCGAGCACGCCTAGCGCGTACGCCTGCTTTCCCGCGATGGCGGCGGCCGTGAACAGCAAGGCCAGCCAAAGGACCTGTAGACTTGCGAACGCGGTGAGATCCACCCGCATCCCCATCATCACGAAGAAGATCGGCACCTGAAGCGCCGCGATCGGCTCCATCGGAAAGGCGCCGGAAATGGACCTCTTCCAGGATGAGGCCAGCCGCATAGGCTCCGACGAGCGGCGCCATGCCGACCTGGGCCACGGCCCAAGAGAGCGAGAGGCAGACGGCCAGCGATGCGGCGAGAAGTACGCCGTGGCCGTGCAGGTAGGAGGCCAGCAAGAAGAACCTGGCGGAGAGGAGCATGCCGATGCCGAGACCGCCGACCAGGAAGATCGCGGCCTTCGCGACCATCCATCCGACCTGGTCGAGTACTAGATCTTCGCCTGTGGAGGCGGCCTGGATGGCGCCGGTCCCGACGGCCAGGATGACCAGCCCGAGCACATCGTCGATGACCGCTGCGCCCAGGATTACCCGGGGCCTCGGCGGTCTGCGAACGCCCTAGGTCACGCAGCACCCGCGCCGTGATGCCTACGCTCGTGGCGGCGAGGTGGATAGGTGGTTCAAACTGCGGTCTCTGCAGAATGGGTGGGCGGCCCTGGTAGCGGTGGGGGTAGGCCTCGGAGAGCTGCGAAGTCGTTGGAAGGCATGAGCCAGGGAGAGGATGCCGGGAGGGGGCCGTCTTGTAGCCGGGCGGCCGTCCGAGGTAGGCCGAAGCAGCCGCGGAGCAGGTGTCAGGCGGCGCGGGTTGGCGTGAAGAGCTCCTCGGCAGAGGCGGTTGGTCTCGGGACTTGGCACCTGCGGTCCGCACGAGCAGGGTTGTCTGCCCCGCTGGTTGGGCTCGACCACGATCCGCGAGCGCAGCCGGGCGGAGAGAATCGTTTGAACATGTGCCATGCAATCCCGATTTACGGCGTTCCAGCCTCTCGAGTCATCGAACCGGGGCCGCCGGCTGCTTGCGGGCGGCCCTCAGGCCCTTCACCTCGACCTGCAGTTTCTTCGAGGCTTCCGCCTGCCCATGCCGCAGGAGGAAGGCTGCGTACTCGATCAGGATGCTCCCCAGGAGGGCGTCCTTCTTCTCTCTCCCCATGCTCGACGCTTTCTCGAAGGCCGCAGACGCCTTGTCCGTCTGGCCGTTGATATCGAGGAGAGTGGCGCGGACGGCGATGTTCCAGGGCAGCCCTTCTCCTCCCGCTTTCTGGCGGATCGCGAGCGCCCTCTTGAACAGCGGCACCGCTTCCTTGATTTGCTTCATCTCTGCCAGGACCAGGCTTTGCAACTCGAGGGGCCAGGCCAGGGCCAGGGAGTCGGCGCCGGAGGACCGGGTGCCCAGAGCCACCGACTCCTCGAGGTGCTTCCGGGCCTGAGCCAGCTGGCCGGCTCGTCGCTCGGCCGATGCCAGCTTCCAGAGAATCGCGGATCTCGCCGCCAACTCTCCGGGGTTGTCCTTCATCCTTATCTCGTTGGCGCGGTTCAGGTGAGCGACAGACTTCGAGTATGCGGTCTCTTCGAACTCCTCGACGCCCAGCTGAACGAGGGCCCGCGCCAGCTCGTCCCGAGCCTCCCGTGTCATTTCGGAGCTCTCTCCGTGAATCTGGGCCATCATCCGCACCGACTTTTCGAAGGACTCGACCGCCTCCGCGTGGCGACCGAGTCCGGCCAGCGCGCGCCCCACGTTGAAGTGACCGAGCGCCTCGAGCTCTGGGTTTTTCGCGGTGATCGCCAGGTCACGAGCTTGCATCTGGTGTTCCAGCGCGAGCTCGAACTTCCCCAACTCTTGCGCGGAGATTCCGATTCCGTAGTGGCTGGCACCACTCTCTGGATCGCTCACGTTGCCGGCCGCCGATCGAATGGTGAGCGCTCGCTGGAAGACCGGAATCGCCCGCTCGTGCTGCTTCATCGCACGCAGACAACTCCCGAGGTCGTCGAGAACCGGCGGGAGCCTCGGATCGTTCGGTCCGCCCTGTGCCGACCTGCTGGCCACCACCTGCTCCAGCACGGGGATGGCATCCGCCTCCCGGTGAACCGCGATCAGGCACCGCGAAAGGTTGTGCCGAGGTCCCTGGACCTCAGGAGCGAGCTCTCCCTTGAGTTTCGTGCGGATGCGCACACATTCGGTCAGCGATTCGATGGCCTCCTGATGGTTGCCCGTGTTCATGAGAGCGACCCCGAGTTGACCGAGGGCCAGGGAGGCTTCATCGCTCCCGGGACCGAAGTGACTCTTCCAGAAGGCCGCGACCTCCCGCAGTGACGGAATCGCCCCCGCCGCGTCCCCTCCCATCAGCTGCTTGGTGGCCGCTTCGTAGATCCCATCCGATTCTTCGAGGGTCATGGCATGCAGCGGATGGCCAATCGTCGCCCAGACGATCAGCGACCAAGCCGCCCCCAGGAGTGTCCTCGTGAGATGGCTCCTCATCCGTCGTCACCTGCCCCTTCAGTACGCAGTCGCGGCTTCACTCTCAGTAATGGGTCAAGGGTACCATCGACCGAGGAGGCAATGAGGACAGGTGGTCGTGGTGACCGGACCGGCGACGCCACGACGTCTACGGGCTTCTGACTATGGCTTCCCTCGGTACGCCGTCAGGGTGCCCCAGCAGATCCCGGTGTTGGGCAGGGCCGGCTCGGGACGATAGGGGCACGGCTGCTTCCTTCCCACGACAGACAGCTTCTGACCGAAAACGATCCGCGTCGTGAAGGGCATCGGCAGCCCCCTGCGAAGTACATAGTGCTGGTAGGCCATCTCCCAGATGGGGCCGAACTGGCCACGACCCGATGCGCTGATCTTCATCCAACTGGAGCGCGGGTTGGGCTCGACCACGACCCGCGAGCACAGCCGGGCGTTGGGCGCGTTGACCCCGGTGTCACCGGGGTCGTGGCGAGCTTTTCGTAGGACTCGCGGTGGCGGCCTTCCTTGCCAGCATCCCCGTCGGGCGAATGCTCGATCAGAGGCGCAGAAAGAGCCGCTCGCCCGTATCGACCGCGGGTTGGGCAACTGCCCGCAAACCGATACCTTCCGGACCACCGACCTCCGGCAGCGAGGACTCCGTCTAGTAGTCCTCGTTGATCTGGGCCGCGTCCCAGAGCTCGCGGTACTTCCCCTGCACGTAGGGGTCGAGCCGCTGGGCGTAGTCGAGCCCCAGCGCATTCGCGCGGATGAGCTGGATCACGTCGTCCAAGTCGCGGGGGCGATGCGGCGCCGTCATGCCGCTGGCGAGCTTCAGCTCCAGCAGTACCGTTAGCGGGAGCACGGGCATCCCGTCTGCGCTGGCTTCGGACGCCCGCGCCGGGTCGGGAAAGGCCACGGGCTTCGGCTTGCCGTCGCCGGGATAGCCGCCCGTCAGCAGGATGTCGATCTTGACGTTGTCCTGCGTATCTCGTATTGCCTTGGAGCCAGGAAAGACCTCGACCCAGCCGCGGCCCAGCCATCGTTCCTTGAAACGCCGCAGACCCTCCGCTGTGAGGAGGACGTCCACATCGGCCGTCGTGCGGTGGTAGCCGTGGATGTTGGCCGCGAGCGCTCCAGCGATGGCAAAGGGGATATCGAGGTCCTTGAGCGCCTGCGCCAGCCGGGTGGCAGTCCGGTGGATTGGAGATTTTCCCATGAAGAATTCATCGGCCCTTCGTAGAACTTCCGACATCGTGAAGTGCACGATCGAAATGTACCACGCCGTCCTCGGACCTCAGGGGCCACCGGTCGGACTCGGAGTGCGACCTCCAATTCACGGGCCCCTGGCCTCGCGTGACCTCCAGGTCACTTGCCGCGGCAGCCGATGGCCCGAAAAGCCGCTTGGAAGTCCCGTTCGGCGGTGTCCGGTACGGAAACGTCGTGAAGGTCTTGGCCCTGGAGGAGGGCGCCGGGGCGATCGTCTACGAGCTGCTGGATGGTGAAACGCTGGCCCAGCAGGTGGAGCGAGAGGGTCGACTGAATCTCGAAGATGCGTTGAGTCTTTGCCTTCAAGCGGCGCAAGCGCTGGCGGAAGTCCACCGACGCGGCATCTTGCACCGGGACGTGAAGTCGCAGAACCTTCTCGTGACACCTGAAGGCGTCTTCAAGCTGCTCGACTTCGGTCTCGCGTTCTCGGATGATCCGTCGGCAGGCGACGGGCGGCGCGGCTTCCGGGCTAACGCTTCCGCAGCACCACCAGGCGGCGGGTGTCGGAGTGGAGGCGCTCCAGGGCGAAGAAGCGGGCGAGCCAGTCGAAGGTGCGGTCGCTGTAGAAGGCGACGTGGGTCTCGTCGCGCAGGTACCACCAGGAGGCGAGCTCGAGGCCCGGGCGGACCAGCTCCGTCATCACCACCAGCAGCCCGCGCGGGGCCAGCAACTCCACGACGGCGGCCACGTCTCGCCCGGGCGACTGGAAGTGCTCGAAGACCTCGGTCGCCGTAATGGCGTCGAAAGGTCCTTCGGGTCGTGGCGCCGGGAAGAAGAGCGGATCGTAGCGGCTGACCGCGAAGCCGCGCTCTTGCAGCATCCCGGCCAGCACCGGCTCGGGCCCGCAGCCGAAATCGAGAACGCGTGCAGGAACCGCCAGGCGCGCCTGGAGCGCCTCCATCGCCGGCGTCAGGAACGCGACGTAGCCCTCATCGTCCGGCCGGTTCCGGTGCTTGGCGTAACGCGCCCTGCACCGCTCCTCGGAGGGATGCCCCCTCGGCGGCACGAATAGCAGATCGCACACGCCGCAGCGAAGCAACTGCCTCCCGAACGCGGTGAGCGCCGGCCCCGCCGCCTCCCCGCAGAGCGGGCAGCCGAGGGTTTCCTGAGTCGCGTTCCTGGTGGGCGTCGGGGCCGGAGTCACGGGAGCCGGGGGCTCCCTGCGATTCCGTCGCGCCGCACTGCCCCGCGCCGGGGAGCTCTTCATCGCAGCCAGAGCAGCACCAGCAGGCCGCCGATGTAGCAGGCCGTCAGGCCGGCCGCAGCAATCCGGTCCGCCAGCCGGGCGCGCTCGAGCTGGCCGCGGTCCTTCGCCCGAATGACGAAGATTGTCTCCACGAGCGCTGCCAGGATGATGAGGTAAGCGAGGTTGTACACCTTGTCCATGAGCACGAGGTAGCCCACGTTCGGCAGATCGGAGCCCTCCGCCAGGTGAAGCGCGATGATCGACAAGAGGCTCGTGATCACGATTCCGATCCGCGCATCGACGTACTCAGGCATCAGCAAGAACGCGAGGAACGTGGAGAGGATGATCACGCTGATCGGCAGCAGGATGCGGATCAGATAGGCCCGCCGGGACCGCTCGACCGCGAGGCCGTACACCAGGCGCGCGTAGCTCTCCGTCCCCGAGGAGCGGCGCACATCGCCGAAGTGGCTGTCGTACCGGGCGACCGAGACCTCGCGGATCTGACCGGAGATCTCCCAACCCGGGAGTTTCAACTCGGGGTTGAAACCGGTGTCGCGCTCGTCCAGCACGTACACCAGGTCGGACGTCTCGTTGCGCGTCTCCTCGAGCCGCACCACGATCTGCTGGCGGTCCAGCGGGTAGTCCCAGAGCTCGAACTTGCGATTGAACTTACCCTGGATGCGGAAGACCTGGTAGTGCTCTCCGGACGGCAGCAGGACCGGCTCGTCGTAGATCGCGTCCTTCGTCATGCCCCACTTCTCCACGACGTTGGTCATCTCGAAGCTGCGCGTCGGATCGATTGCCCCCTGCCAGCGGAACCAGAGATAGAAGTCCGCCGTGTAGATCGACGTCTTCATGTCGATGTCGTTGACGTTGACCAGGTAGACGCCGGTGTGGACCCGCTGGGGAGCGGCGGCGGCCGGGGCGGGGATGGCCAGCGCGGCAAGCAACATCCCCAGGAACAGGCCGCGG
The DNA here is from genome assembly GCA_016190005.1 of Candidatus Wallbacteria bacterium. Lineage (GTDB taxonomy): Bacteria > Muiribacteriota > UBA6191 > JACPRK01 > JACPRK01 > JACPRK01. The sequence goes on from JACPRK010000146.1 coordinate 48,887, forward strand.
AACTCGGAGGGTAAGCGCATCAGCGGATCGGCACGTGGTCGGCCTCACCCGGTCGGTCCGGATGCGGCAAGTGGCAAGCAGTGGCGACGATGACTTTCATGGCAGGGTTCCCGGCAACAGTCTACCGGAGTGGCGGCCACGGCAACGGTAAGCTCGTCGCTCGGATGGAGCCGAGCAGCGTCCGGGATTCGCTAGCTGCCGGGTCAATGCCTCTCCGGCTGAGCCCGCACCCCTGGCCTCCCCTCGTCCTCGCGCCGCGGATGCTACATTCCGAGGCGATGGAAGAGGAAAGACTCCCGCGCTACTTCGGCCGCTATGAGCTGGTGGGGGAGATCGGCGCGGGGGGGATGGGCGTCGTGATGAGGGGGTTCGATCCGCAGCTGAAGCGGGAGGTTGCGGTCAAGATTCTGCCCGTGCACCTGCGGAAAATCCCGACGGTGGCAGACCGATTCCGCCGGGAGGCGCTGGCGCTGGCGCGGCTGAGCCATCCGAACATCGTGCGGGTCTTCGACGTGGGAGAGGAGGGAAACTTCCTCTACTACGTGATGGAGCTGCTGCCCGGCGCCGGTCTGGACAAGCGGCGGGCGAAGGTCGAGGAAGGGCAGGCCGCGCCGGCCTTTCTGGCGCGCGAGTTCGTGGGCGTGTTCGCGCCGCTGGCCGACGCGCTGGCGATGGTGCACGAGGCAGGGCTGGTCCATCGCGATATCAAGCCTGCCAACATTCTGGCAGGAGTTCCCGAACGGGGGGCGGTCCTGACCGATTTCGGACTGGCCTGGCTGGACGATCAGAGCCAGCTGACTCAGAGCGGGCTGATCGTCGGGACGGGGCGCTACATGGCGCCCGAGCAGCTCCAGGGCGAGCCGCCCGGGCCGCTCTGCGACCTCTACTCGCTGGGTGTGACGATGTGGGAGTACGCCACGGGGCGCGTGCCGTTCGAGGGCTTGCGGGGGGAGCAGCTGCTAGTCGGCAGGCTCTCGGCCACGCTGGCGCCGGTCGGCAAGATCGCGCCCAGGGTGCCGGCCGGATTGGCCGGGACGATCGACCGCTGCGTGGCGATGGATCCGGAGGACCGGTTCGAGAACGCGCGGGAGCTGGCCCGGGCCCTTCGGGGCGAGACCGGTTTACTCGAAAGCTCCGTCGACTCCACTCGACCACCGGCGCCGAGCGGTGCGCGGGCGGCGGCCCGAGGAACAGGGGGGCGGCTGTCGTTTGCGGCGAAAGGCGTGCCGGCGGCCAGACCGGAGGAGCCCGGGCCAGCGCCCGGGGATGGACGGCGCGTGGCCACCGGACTCGCGCTCCTCTTGGCAGCGGCGATCGCAGGCGCGGCCGGGGCGGTGGCGGTTCTGAGGCCGTCCGCGCCGGTGGTCGAGGAGCAGCTGGAGCCAGCACCGCCAGAGCCCAGGCCCGCGCCGGTAACCGAGGCGCCCAGGCCCAGGAACCCCGCGCCCTCGCCCGCGGCGCAGCGCCCGCCCGAGCCGACCGCGCGGGCACTCAAGACCGGACCTGCCCTCACGCTGGCGCCGGTCGAGGAGCGTGCCTGGCGCGCGGCCATGGCGCGGGACGGGGAGAAATTGATCGTGGCCTGGACGGCCGAGGCCGGGCGTGTGCGGCTGGCGGTGAGCGACGACGGCGGCGTTCGCTGGCGGCGGCTGCCCGCTGACGAGCGGCTGCGGTGCTTTCCGGTGGGGGAGCTGCGAATGGCCGCGAGCCCGGGCCGAGTCCATCTGGTCTACGTGGGTCCCGGCCAGCAGGCGAGCCCATGGGTCTACGCGGCCTCGGCTCCGTCGGCGACGCTCGCCTTCGAGCCGCCTGTCCCGCTTGGCAGCGCGTACAGGACGGAGCTGGTGCCCGCGCTTGCCTGGGGCGCCCAGCCGGAAGGGCCGAGCTGGCTGCTGGCAGCCTGGCAGTCGTACTCCTCCCGAGGAATCGAGGCCGCCTGGAGCACCGATGGTGGCAAGAGCTGGGGGCCGGCCGCCAAGATCCCCGGAACCGACGCCAACACGCACTGGCCCGCCGTCGCCGTGTTGCCGGACGCCGCCGTGCTCGTCTGGCAGCGGGAGAACGACGACATCCGTTCGTCAACGCTCCACGTCGTGCGGTCTCGCGGGCCTGCGGCCCCGTGGTCGGCCCCGCAGACGCTCGTCGTCACCTCCCCCGGCATCGACCGAGGATTTGCCTCGATGGCCGCCGACGGGCGGCTCCTGCACTTGCAGTGGTCAGAGAAATCATTCACGGGCCGGCGGATGGTCTACACGCAGAGCCACGACGGCGGCCGTACATTCGGATCCGGACGCCTCGTCGGCAGCTGGCCTTGCAACGATCGCCGCAACGCGCTCGTCGCGCTCGGATCTCGCCTCTGGTCGACCTGGGAGGACAAGACCGCCCGGGAGAACAAGTGGGCCACCAGCTCCGACGGGGGCCGAACGTGGACCCGCGAATCGACCCTCTACCCCTTTGTCTCACTGTCGAAACCTGCCTCTCTCGCGCTCGACTCGGCCGGCCGCTGCTGGGCCGTCTGGGCTGGGGAGGGCGGCGACGTGCAGGCCTCTGGACTCCCGTGACAGGCGCATGAAAAGCAAGACACAAACCATCATGAAGTCGGAGATTTTGTCGCCCCGAGTGCTTGATTAACGTCGGGCTCGGAGTAAACTGACCGTAGCGGCAAGCGCCCCTTGCCGCCTCATTTCTGGATTTTCAGCCCCCTCGAGGGGAAGAGAGCGCCCCCCATGTCAGAGACCGCCAAATCCAAGTCGAACGGCCTCGAGTCGATCGCGACCGTCGGGGACTACATCGCCGCCAGTGGCCGCAACCCTCGCCTGCGGCGCAACACCCACCATTACATCTCCGACATGCTGGACCACTTCGGGCCGGACGTGGTCTTCGAGGGGATCTTCGGCCTCGAGGACCAGATCAAGAACGTGGTCCTCTTCTTCCACGCGCATGGGACCAGCCTGGAGCGCCGTCTGCTCCTGTTCGTCGGGCCGCAGGGGGCCGGCAAGTCCTACATGGTCGACAAGATCAAGAAGCACCTCGACCTCTACAGCCATACGGAGGTCGGCGCGCTCTGGGGGGTCATCGGCTGCCCGTTCCACCAGCACCCCTTCGACTTGATCCCCCACACTCAGCGCGATCAGATCAAGGAGAAGATGGGCATCCGTTGGTTCCCGGAGGCCATACCCTGCCCCGTCTGCGAGCAAAAGATCCGCAAGCACGGCTCCTGGGATGCGGTGCCGGTGGAGCGCATTCACATTTCGACCACCGGCAAGTGCGGCCTGGCCAAGCACACGCCGACCGACCTGCGTCGCGAGGACATCACCAACTTCCTGGGGAACATCAACTTCTCCAAGCTCAAGAAGATCGGCTCCACTTACGACCCCGAATCGTTCGACTTCGAGGGGAAGATCATCTGGGCCAATCGCGGTCTGCTCGACTGGACGGAGATCTTCAAGAGCCGCCGCCAGCTCCTGGGGCTGCTGCTGGAGCTGATCCAGAGCAAGCGGATCGACATGGCCAACTTCCCCACCGTGCATGTCGACGAGATCGTGCTCGGGCACACGAATTTCCCCGAGTACCAGGTGTTCGTCAACGAGGAGATCATGGAGCCGCTCCGGGGCCGAATCTTCAAGATCGAGTTCCCCTACGGCTTGGACGTCGATAACGAGAAGCACATCTACCGCAAGTTCATCGAGCGCACGGATCACCTCACCGGCCAGACCAAGCACGTCTCCGAGGACACGCTCTCCTTCGTCTCGACCTACGCCGTGAAGACGCGGCGCGAGACGAAGGGGATGAACGGCCTGTCTCCCAGGTTCTTTCAGGATGTGATGTCGGTCGCCTACACGCAGGCCGAGGAGTGCATCGACATCGAGACGGTCAGCACCGCCATCCTCAAGATGTTCGACCACAAGTCCCACAAGGACCTGAACGTCGACAAGATGAAGGAGATCTTCGAGAAGACCAAGGAGGAGTTCTTCCACGAGCGCGTGGAGACCTTCATCAACCGCATCATCCCGACCAACAAGCAGTTCACCGACTACGGGCAGAAGTTCTACCGGAACTACCTCGACGCCGTCGCGCGCAACGTCCGGGGTGACAAGCTGAGCCCGACCGAGGAAGGCCTGATCCAGGAGGTGGAGGACCTGCTGGTCGCCAAGGAGAAGATCAGCCCGAAGGGGAAGGCCGCCTTCGAATCGGTGCTCGTGGAGCGTTACGAAGAGCTGGAGAAGATGCCCTACGACAAGAACGAGCAGCTCGGCGTCGTCATCAACGAGGTGGTCTTCAACCACGTGAAGAACTTCCTGCGCCTCTCCAACAAGACCAAGCGCATCGACGAGCAGAGCCGCGAGGTCCAGAAGATCCTGCGCGACTGCCTCATCAAGGACTACGGCTACTGCAAGCACTGCTCCCAGGTGCTCTTCAAGGTGCTGGGGGAGCACATCTGAAGAAGACAGTAGTCAGTAGACAGTAGTCAGTAGGAGGCCCGTCGAGAGTGTTGCGTAGTTTGGGACTGCCACCGACAGCAGCGCGCCTACCCGAGGCCCCCATGAATCTCTCCGAGTGCCGCACTCACCTACTGACTACTGGCTACTGACTACTGGCTACTGACTACTGGCTACTCACTCCTCCCCATGTACCTAGACCGCGGAAAGCTCGCCCAGATCGAGCATGACCGGAAGCTGAGGGAGTACCTCAAGAAGAACCTCAACGTCCTCGTGCAACGCCAGAAGCTGGTCAAGGATGGGAAGGTCAAGACCAACATCAGCGTGCTCGACCTGCCGACGCTCAAGTACGGAAAGCCCGAGAAAGAGGTCCTCGGCAGCGGCAGCGGCCAGAGCGGCAAAGGCAAACAGGGCAAGGGGGGCAAGGACCAGGGCGACGGCGAGCCGCAGGAGATCCTCGACCTCTCGGGCACGCTCGGCAGCGACGATCACTCCGAATCGCAGCTCGTGGAGCTCGACTTCGACGAGTTCGTCCGGCTGGCCCAGGAGCAGCTGATCGAGGAGCTGAACCTGCCGCCCATCGGCCGCGCCCAGATCACGGGCGACGTCGAGCGGGAGGAGGAACAGGACCTGATGGACCTGGACCGTCCGGGCTCTCAGGCCGACCTGAACCTGGAGCTGACGATGCTCGAGAGCCTGGGCCGGTCGATCCGTGAGACCGGCCGCCCGGACTACGACGTCGATCTGCGGCACGACGGCTGGTACAACACCGAGCTCCCCGAGGAAGAGCGGACCACGCGCGCGCTGGAGGTCTACCTGCTCGATATCTCGGGCAGCGTCAGCGGCCACAACATCGCACTCATCCGCAAATTCATCTTCATCCTCTGGTACTACCTGGAGCACAAGTACACGACGAACGTCCGCAAGTTCGTGGTCTTCCAGGACGAGGCCGAGGAGGTGCAGCGCGACGAGTTCTTCAGCATCGAGTCGAAGGGCGGCACGCACATCTCCGCGGGCCTGGGCCGGGCCAAGGCGATCCTCGAAGGCCACGCGCAGTACGACCGCTACCTCTTCTTCTTCTCCGACGGAGACAACAGCTCCAGCGACGATGACGCGGCGCGTAAGGAGCTCGACGAGGTGCTGGAGAAGTTCGACCTCGTCTGCTACGGCCGGATCAACCCGTGCGACAGCCCGGTCAGCCCGTTCAACAAGCTGGTGCGCGAGAAGGTCGCGTCCGTCAAGAACCTGGCTTTCAGCGACATCAAGGACCTGGAGAACGTCAAGCAGACCATCCAGGGGTTCCTGAACCTGATCTCGAAGTAGTGGAGCCCGCCGAGCTCCGGGATGCCACGAACATGACAGCAGCCGACAACGCCGGACCCACGCTCGAGGACGAGCTCGACGCGACGCTGCCTCCCGGGCCGAGCATGGCCCCCACCGAGGAGACTCGTCTGAGCGAGTATTCGCGCGAGATCGAGCAGCTCACGCACGTGGCCGAAGGGTTCGGGCTCTCCTTCCATCCGATCTCGTTCCGCCGGGCCAGCCGCGACAACCTCTCTCTCGTGGCCAGCTTCGGGTTGCCGAACCGGTTCAGCCACTGGTACTTCGGCGGCATCTACAAGAACCTCAAGATCCAGCAGGACGAGCAGCTCTTCAGCATCCTGGAGCTCGTGCTCAACACCAACCCGGTTTACGCCTTCCTGCTCGACACCAACACGCACCTGGAGAACCTGGTCGTCATCGCGCACGTGCTGGGGCACGTCGACTTCTTCAAGAACAACTGCTGGTACACGCGCAGCGACCAGAACATGCTCAACAAGTGCGAGCTCCACTCGCGCACGTTGCGCCACCTGGGCGACAAGTTCGGCAAGGAGAAGGTCGACGCCGTCATCGCCGCCGCGCTCACCGTCTGTGGCAGCGTCAACAGCTTCGAGCAGAACCCGCACTTCAAGCGGGAGCGGCTGCTCTACTTCCTCAACGAGCAGCTCGACAAGCGCGCTCGCAAGGTCCGCCGCTCCGACCCGGCCTGGACCGACACTTACCTGGCTTCGCGCATCCTCGGAATGATCTGCGAGGAGACCGAGTACTTCGACCTGATCGGCCGCACCCAGATCATCAACGAGGGCTGGGCCAGCTTCATCGAGTTCAAGGTGCTCGAGAAGTTCCTCGACCCCTCGCAGTGGCTGGCCTTCAGCCTGCTCTTCTCGAAGCGCCCCCCGCCGTATCTGATCGGATTCACCCTCTTCGACAGCATCTTCAAGCAGCGCGGCTGGGACGGAGTGCTGCAGGTGCGCAGGAGCTACGAGGACATCGCATTCGTTGATCAGTTCCTCACGCAGGAGCTGTCACGGCGGTTGGACCTGTTCATGTTGGACAAGGAAAGCGGTGAAAAGGACTACGACGCGCGCAAGGTGAAGGAGCGTATCATCGAGGAGAAGCTCTTCAAGGGCGAGCCTCAGGTCCGCGTCACCGATTTCAACCCGGACACGCTCGCCGTCACGCTGAAGCACTCGGACGAGGAGCGCACGCTGGACAAGAAGCGATGCGAGCTCTTCCTGAAGGAAGTCCACCTTCTCTGGCCAAACGAGATCACGCTGCTCGATAACGAGAACATCTACCGGATCAACCAGCGCGGGTTCTCGCTCGAGAGGAAGTAGGCGGGAGGTGCGCGGCTGGCTCCGGCGGCGGGCGCGCGGTACTATGGCCGGGCGCGACTCGACACCATGAAACCGCTGAAGCGACTGTGGGCCAAGCTTACCGGGAAGCCCGATCCGGACGATCCGCGGCAGATCTTCGAGGCGACCCTGGCGGACTTCCGGGAGAAGTACCGCAAGAGCCGCGACCTGGTCGCCGGGGTGCTGAGACAGCGGGACCAGGTCCGGGCAGCGCTCGACCAGAAGCGGGCCGAGCTCGAGGGCGTGCAGACCCAGGCGCGTCAGGCCGTCCAGTCCGGAGACGATGCAACGGCGCTCAGGTTCCTGGAGCGCGAGCCGATGCTGGAGCGGACCGTTGCCGACCTGGGCCGGCGCTACGAGATGCTGGAGCGCGAGGCCGCCCGCGCCCGCGAGGTCCTCCTGGAGCTGGACGCCGAAGTCGACCGGCTGGAGCGCGATAGGGACCGGGCGGCCTACCTCGACCAGACGGCCGATGCCCACGCCAGCCTGCGCTCGATGGTCCGCGACCTGGAATCCGGCACTGCATCGCCGGCGGTCGACCGGGCCCGCTCGTCGCTAGAGCATTCCGCTCTCACGCAGTCCATCGCCCACGACTTGGACGAGGCCGACCGGCGCGATTCTTCGTCGACCGCGCCCACGTCAGCGCAGGAGAGGCTCAAGGCGCTGAAGGGGAGGCTCGAGAAGTGAGGCTTGGGGGAGCAGGCTTGAGGCTTGAGGCTTGAGGGATCAGGCTTCAGGAGTCAGGAGTCAGGGGTGAGGGGACAGGGCCAAGCGCTGGGGGAGTCGTGTCCAGTCCGCTCCTACTGTCTACTGGCTACTGACTGCTGGCTACTGACTACTCCCTCCCCCCCTACGCGGACGCGTCCGCAACGGGCATCGCCGCGGCCTGGGCTTCGGCTTCGAGCTTCTTGTCGAGGATCTCGTCGACTTCGAGCGCCAGCGTTACGTTGTCGAAGGGCTTCTTGATGACCTTGGCCACGTGGAACTTCTTGAGCTTGTCCAGCTCGCGCTTGTTGCTGAGGCCGGTCAGCACGATGACGGGGATCTGCTTCGTCCCGTCGTCGGCCCGCAGCTTCTCCAGGAGCTGAAAGCCGTCCACTTTCGGCATGACCAGATCCAGGATGATGAGCGACGGACCCAGCAGCATGGCTCGCTCGAAGGCACTCTCGCCGTCGAGCGCCGTGTTGACCTTATAGCCGCGTTGTTCCAGCGCGAACCGTATCAGGTTCACGGTCAGAACGCTGTCGTCGGCGACCAGGATCAGCTCCTCGCTCTTGCGCTCGTAGGTGTCGAACAGCGCCTTGACCTTGTCGGGCAAGTAGCGCAGCTCGGGGCCCTTCACGATGTAATCATTCACCCCACACTCGAAGGCGCGGTCGATGTCGACCTCGCTCTCTCGGGAGCTGATCATGATGATCGGGATATGGCCCGTCGAGGTGTTCTCCTTGATGAGACGGGCCAGCATGTAGCCGTTCGTGTCCGGAAGCTCCGTCGCCAGAATGATGAGCGAGGGCAAGTCCGCAGGACTGCGCGCGCTCAGGTGGACCATCGCTTCCTTGGCCGTGCGGCACGGGATGACCTCCGCGCCCTCTCCGGAGAACTTGAGGGCTTTGAGGATAATGTCCTGGAGCAAGTAGCTCTGCTCAACGGCGAGTATGCGCTTTTTCATCAGCCTCCCTGGTGACGAGATCCCGACCCGGATACCCCCCGACCCCTTTTTACTATGATACACTCCGCACTTACACATGAGGAGCCCCCATCACCAGTTCCGGATCGCGCTCGCGGGCCTTTTTGCCGCACTCGCGTTCGTTCTTGGCCGCATGCCTCGACCGCCAGGTGTCGAATGTGTGACATTTTCGGTGTTTGTGGCGGGCTACGTCGGCGGGGCGTTCGTCGGCGGCGTCTGCGGCGCCATCCTCACCATCCTCCAGATCACCTTCGGGGGGGGCGCCAACATTATCCTGGCGATGGCCCAGCTCGTCGGCTTCTCCACCGCCGGCGCCGCCGGCCACTGGGTCGCGGGCCGGCCGCCGTCATTCGGAGTGCTCGGGCTGACGGGGGTTGCCCTCACGGTCTGGTATGAGCTCTTGGTGAACCTGGCGCTCATTCCGGGCAGCGGTCTGTCTGCCTATCAGATCTTCGCGGCTGGCGCGCTTTTCAGCCTGGCCCACATCCTCAACAACGCCGTCGTCTTCGAGGTCGGCCGCTACCTGCTGTTCGCGCTGGAGCGACACCCCGCCTTCGCCGCGTTCCGCCGGTCCTGTGCTCTCGAAGCGGGCGCAGGCCTCAAACCGGTTTGAAGTCGCTCCACTTCGATATCTTCGCCGGCATCAGCGGCGACATGATCCTCGGGGCGCTGGTCGACTGCGGGCTCGAGGCCGGCGAGCTCCAAGCCCAGCTTTCTCGCATGGCGCTCCCCGGCTTTCGACTCCAGGCGTGCAAGGTCGCCCGCGGCGAGCTGTCCGGCACGAAGGTCGACTTGCTCCTGCCGCAGGAGGACGCGCACCGCGGCCTGAGGGACATCGAGAGAATCCTCGACGAGGCGCCGTACTCCGCCTGGGTCCAGGAGCGCGCGCGCACCATCTTTCGCCGCATCGCCGAGGCTGAGTCGCTCATCCACCAGATGCCGCTCGAGGAGATCCACTTCCACGAGATCGGCGCCATGGACAGCATTCTCGATGTCACCGGCGCCGTGCTGGGCCTGGAGCTGCTGGGAGTCGAGCGGGTGACTTCCAGCTCCGTGCCGCTCGGCCGGGGCTATGTCGACGTGGCGCACGGCACGATGCCCGTACCGGCCCCGGCGACCCTGGAGGTGCTGAAGGGCGTCCCGTGCCGGCCCGGCGTCGAGAGCGGTGAGGTCACGACCCCGACCGGCGCCGCATTCATCGCCGTGATGGCCGCCGAGTTCGGCGATATGCCGCCCGCCCGCCCGCGGGCCATCGGCTACGGCGCCGGCAGCCGACCCGGAGAGCGCGTGCCGAACCTGCTCCGCGTCATCCTCGCCGACACGGAAGCTTCGGCCGGAGGCGAGATCGTCGGGCTCGAGGCGAACCTGGACGACATGAATCCGCAGCTCTTTGGCTATCTGCTCGAGCGGCTCTTCGGGGCCGGCGCCCTCGACGTCTTCATGACCCCCATCTACATGAAGAAGAACCGGCCGGGCACCCAGCTCACGGTTCTCTGCAAGGCCCCCGAGGTGCCTGCCCTGCGCGACATCGTCTTCGCCGAGACGCCGACTCTTGGGATTCGCTTCGCGCGCATGGAGCGCTGGGAGCTGCCGCGAGCCTTCCTGGAAGTCGAGACTTGTTTCGGCACGATCCGCGTGAAGACCGCCGGTACCAAGATGGCTCCCGAATTCGAGGATTGCGCCGCGGCCGCTCGCAAGAGCAAGATACCGATCAGTGAAGTCTTCGAGGAGGCGCTGCGCCGCGCGCGCGAGCTGAGTCGAGGCTGAGCAGCGGTACCGATGCACCAGGAAAAACTCGAAAAGTTGCGGGCGATACTCCGGGAGATGGGCTCGGTGGTCATCGCTTACTCGGGGGGCGTCGACAGCGCCTTCCTGGCCAAAGTGGCGTTCGACACGCTCGGCCCGCGGGCGCTGGCGATCACGGCCCGGTCGGCCTCTTACCCGCAGCGCGAACTGGACGAGGCTGTCGAGCTGGCGCGCGAGATCGGCATCCGGCTCGAGCTCGTCGACACCGGCGAAGTCGCCCAGGAGGAGTACGCGCGCAACGGCCCCGATCGCTGCTACTTCTGCAAGAAGGAACTGTTCTCGTCGCTCGGACCGATCGCCCGCCGGGAGGGGTTCACCGAGATAGCGTTCGGCGCCATCACCGACGACATGAAGGACCACCGCCCGGGCCATCAGGCCGCGCGCGAGTACCGAGTGCGGGCGCCGCTGGTCGAAGCGGGGCTATCCAAGACCGACGTGCGGGAGCTCTCGCGGAGCATGGGGCTGCGCACCTGGGACAAGCCGCAGTCGGCCTGCCTCTCTTCGCGCGTGCAGTACGGGCTACGCATCGATCCAGAGCTCCTGGGCCGCATCGACCGGGGCGAGCAGCTCCTGCGAGAGCTCGGTTTCCGGGAGCTGCGCGTCCGCCACGAGGGAAGGACTGCCCGAGTGGAGGTCCCGCTCGATCGACTTCCGCGGGTTCTCGAGCTGCGCGCGGAGATTGTCTCGCGACTGAAGACCTTGGGCTACGCCTACGTCACGCTCGACCTCGAGGGGTTCCGTTCGGGCAGTATGAACCTGGCGCTTGCGAAGCTTCCCGTGGTAGAGGATGAGCATCGACAGGGGGTTGCCGAAACCGAAGACGCTCGGGGGAGCCGACGATGAACGTCCGGGTGCTGCTGGAGGCGGTGCAGGAAGGCCGCATGACGATCGCCGAGGCCGAGAAGAGCCTCCGCGACCTGGCCTTCGAAGCGACGCCGTTCGCGCACATCGACCACCACCGATTGCTGCGGCGCGGCTTCCCCGAGGTGGTCTACTGCGAGGGCAAGACGACCCAGCAGTCGGCCGAGATTTTCAGCCGTCTGGCGCTGAAGAATCCGAACGTGCTGGCCACCCGGGCCGATCCGGAGGTCTTCGAGGCGGTCAAGGCGCAGCTTCCTGAGGCGACCTACGACGAGCTGGCGCGCTGCATTCACCTGCACCGTGACCAGGCTGTCAGCGGGTACGGCACTATCCTGGTCGTCACCGCCGGAACCGCTGATCTTCCCGTGGCTCGCGAGGCCTACGTGACCGCCGAGATCATGGGGAACAAGACGGTGCTGATCTCCGACGTCGGCGTCTCGGGCATTCACCGTCTGCTGGCTTACAAGGAGACGCTGCAGAGCGCGGCGGTCATCATCGTGGTGGCGGGGATGGAGGGGGCACTGCCCAGCGTCGTGGGCGGGCTGGTCGACTGTCCAGTCATTGCCGTTCCGACCTCCGTCGGCTACGGTGCCAGCTTCGGAGGCGTCGCAGCGCTTCTGGCCATGCTGAACGGCTGCTCCTCGGGGATGACCGTCGTGAACATCGACAACGGTTTCGGCGCGGCCTACGCGGCCAGCCTCATGAACCGCAAGCGTCCTTAGCGGCCCGGGAGCTCGGAGGCGACGCCGGCAGCGGCAACGGGGAGCAGCTCTCGGAGGTTCCAGTCGTCATAGGCGTTGCCGTTGATGCCCTTGACGTCTGCCTCGGTGAGCGCGGCCAGGAAGTCGAGGTTTGGGCGGGTCCGCAGCGCCCGGGCGAGAGCCGTCCGCCAGACTGCGACCTGGGCCGGCTTGGCGAAACTGGGTTCGCGGAGGGAGCGCTGCAGAACGCCGAGGTCGCGGTGATGGGCCAGCATCTTCGCGACCCAGGCGGCCTCGCCGGGCTCCAGCTCCAGGGCCACGGCGTGCTTGCGGATGTAGGCGGCGCACAGGGCCGGGTGGGACGGGTCCTGGAGCTGGCGGCCGGAGGCGCTGCGGGGCGAGTCGAGCTTGCCCATGTCGTGGAGCAGGGCCGTGAGGCAGCCGACGAAAAATGTGCGCCGGTTGACGCGCGAGGAGCGACCGTGCTGGCCGCGGGCGTAGTGGTAGAGCGCGCGCAGGCCGTGCTCGGCGATGGTGTGCGGGTGCTTCGGGTCGTCTGCGTGGAGGCGCATCGCCTCGGCCCAGCGGGGAACGCGGCTGGCCAGGACTCGCAGCTCGGCTGCGACGCGGTTGCGGTCCAGCTCGCCGTCGGTTCGGGGCCGGTCCTCGCCCGTGACGAAGTCCTTCTCGGCCAGCGCCAGGACGGCCTTCTCCAGGATGCCGGCGAGGACCGGCGTGGGCGTCGCGAGGGCGAGGGCGGCGGCGAAGCCGACCCAAACTACCGGTTGGAGCCACTGGGTCTTCCGGATACGAGATGCGATCATCGCTTGCCTCCGCGCGCCGGGCGCACGCCGATGCGGTCGAGGCGCCGAGCGAGCTCTGCATAGGCCCGGGCCAAGAGCGGCTCCGGGAGGCCGACGGCTTCCTCGACTTCGCCCAGGCCCAGGGGGAGCACGAACAGCAGCCGCCCCTGGTGAGCCTTCTTGTCGTGGAGCATCAGCTCCATCAGCCGACGGAACGGCACCGAGGGCACGGCTAGCGGCACTCCGAGAGATTCGTAGAGCTCGAGCACGGCTTCGAAGTGGGCCTCGGAGGCGCGCTCGCGCAGGATGGAGAGCTGGAACGCGTAGAGCGTGCCGACGGCGACGGCCTCGCCGTGAAGGTAGCCGCGGTAGCGGGTCGCTGCTTCGAGCGCATGCCCCAGCGTGTGGCCCAGGTTGAGCCGCCGGCGCGGTCCGGCTTCGCGCTCGTCGAGCGCCACGACGGCCGCCTTGTTACGCACCGAGTCGGCGACGACTCGCGCCAGGTCCCACTTTCCGAAGGGGGTCGAGCGGCAGTGGGTCAAAAGCTCGCGATCGCCCAGCAGGCCGTACTTCACGGCCTCGACGGCGCCGGCGGCCAGCTGGGCAGCAGGCAGCGTGTCGAGCGTGGCCAGGTCCGCGACGACTGCGACCGGCTGGTGGAAGGCCCCGATGACGTTCTTGCCGAGCGGGTGGTTGACGGCGACCTTGCCGCCGACAGAGCTGTCGACCATCGCCAGGAGAGTCGTCGGGACCTGGACCAAGGGCACGCCGCGCATGAACGTGGCTGCGACGAAGCCGGCAAGGTCGCCGATCACGCCGCCGCCGAAGGCGACGATGCCAGTTTTGCGATCGCAACCGGCCTTCAGGAGGCCGTCATACAGCCGGGAGGCCCAGGCGAGGCTCTTGGCCTGCTCGCCGGACGGCACCTGCAGGACGGCGGCGGGCTCCAGCTCCCCCAGTCCGGCCAGGAGTGCCCGCCCGTGCTGGCGCCAGACGACCGGCTCGGTGACGACGACCAGGTCGCGCCCGGTCATGGAGTCGTCGAGCAGCCTGCGCAGCTGTTCGAGCAACCCGCGCCCAATCGTGACAGCGTACCGGCACGCCGGCAGCCGGACCTCGACGGCTCGCATCGTTAGCGCGGGAAGACTGGCGGAGAGGGCGGGATTCGAACCCGCGGTAAGACTTTCGCCCTACGCACGCTTAGCAAGCGTGTGCCTTCAGCCACTCGGCCACCTCTCCGGGTATGGTCTTCGCTCTGCTTCGGGGAACTCCTCGCGGCCCGAGCCGCGTCCCGTCGACGCTTCCCCGCTGGGCGCGAGCGGAGGAAGAGGGATTCGAACCCCCGAGGACTTGCGCCCTAGCGGTTTTCAAGACCGCCGCCTTCAACCACTCGGCCATTCCTCCGGGATTGGGGCCGTACTCTACCATGGACGCGGCGACCGGTCAACGTGTGCGGCAAGCCGGGGTGCGGCCTTTCGTTAGCCGACCAGCCGGGCCATGCGATCGGCGAGGGCGTCGGGGAGGAAGCCGTACTTCTTCTGCAGCTCCTCCATCGGGGCGGACTCGCCGAAGTCCTCGAGGCAGTGCTCGTGGCCGCTGTCGCCCGTGAGGGCCTTCCAGCCGAAGGCGCTTGCGGCCTCGACCGCCAAGCGGAGCCCGACGTCGGGTAGCAGGATGGCGTTTCGGACCTCGGGGGGCTGGGCTCTGAAGAGCTCCATGCAGGGGACCGAGATCACGCGGGCCTTCTTGGCGCACCGGGCTTCGAAGAGCTTCGCGGCTTCCAGCGCGAGGCTGACCTCGGAGCCGGTGGCGAGGAGCTGGATGTCCGGCTTGGCCACACCGGCACCGTGAATCACGTAAGCGCCTTTGTCGAAGTCGGTCTGCCGGCCCTTGGTCTCGGCCAGCACGGGCAGATCCTGGCGGGAAAGCACCAGGACCACGGGGCCCGCGTCGGCCGGGCGGGAGAAGATGAGCCGCCAGGCGTGCAGGCACTCGTGGGCGTCGGCTGGCCGGATGACGAGGGTCCGCGGGATAGCGCGCAGCGAGGCCAGCTGCTCCACCGGCTGGTGCGTCTCGCCGTCTTCGCCCAGCAGGACGCTGTCGTGCGTGAAGATGAAGGTGACGGGGATCTTGGAGATGGCCGCAAGCCGGATCGCGGGCCGCATGTAGTCGGCGAAGGCCAGGAAGGTCCCCGTGTAGGGGAGGAGGCCGCCGTGGAGCGCTATCCCGTTGGAGATGCTGCCCATGGCGTGCTCGCGGACGCCGTAGTGCACGGCGCGACCCTTCCAGGTGCCCGGTGTCAGTCCGTCGACGAAGTAGCCGACCGCCTTCTCGAAGCCGTCGGTCTTGGTCGAGTTGGCGAGATCCGCGGAACCGCCCATCAAGTTGGGGACGGTCTTGGCCAGCGCCGCCATGACCTGTCCGGAGGCCGCTCGCGTGGCGAGCTTGGGCTTCGTGAACTCGACGGAGGCAAAGGCTTGGTCGGCCCGCTCCAGCAGAAGCCGGCGTCCCTCGGGCGAGAAGCAGAGGTCCCACTCGGCGGCGCGGTCGGGGTGCTCGCGGCGGAAGCGCTCGACCCGTTCGGTCCAGGCCTGCTGGGCGCGGGCGCCCTCGGAGAGGCGCGGGGTGAAGATGTCGTAGACGTAGCGGGGCAGCCAGAAGGTGGCGTCCACCGGGTGGCCGTGGCGCTCCTTGAAGTCGCGGATCACGTCCTTGCCGAGCGGCATGCCATGGGAGTCGATGGTGCCTTCCTTCTTCGTGTCGTGAGCGATCTTGGTGTGGCCGACGATGAGCACGGGCTTGCCGCGGAGCTGGCGGGCTTGCCCCAGGGCCTGACGCAGTGCGCTACGGTCGTGACCGTCCGCGACGTCGATGACGTTCCAGCCCATGGCGGCGAACTGCGCGCCGACGTCCTCGCGCATCGTCTTGGAGGTGGGCGAGGCGAGTTGAATGCGATTGGAGTCGTAGAACACGATCAGCTTCTCCAGCTCCAGCAATCCGGCCAGGGCGGCGGCCTCATGGCAGACGCCCTCCTGAAAATCGCCGTCGGTCGCGACCACGTACGTGCGATGATCGACCAGCTCGGGGCCGAACGCGCTGGCGAGCAGCTTCTCGGCCATCGCCATGCCGACGCCGTTGCAAAACCCTTGGCCCAGCGGGCCGGTGGAGGTCTCGACTCCCGGGCAGAGCCGGAAAACGGGATGGCCCTGGGTCGGGCTCCCGAGCTGCCGGAAGCGTTTCAGGTCCTCCATCGATAGGCGTCCCGAAAGATGGAGGAAGGAGTAGAGCAGCATCGACATGTGGCCGCCCGAGAGCACGAAGCGGTCGCGGTCGAGCCAGGCCGGATCGGGGCTCATCGAGATGTAATCAGAAAAGAGCACGTAGACGAAGTCGATGCTGGAGAGCGGTCCGCCTGGGTGGCCCGAGTTGGCGTGTTCGACGGCGTCGACGATGAGGCCCTTGATGGCGTCGACGGCCAGCTGCTCCATCGCGCGAGAGTAGGCCGGCTCGCCGGGCTGCCTCGCCTCGGGGGCCAGCTTCTGCAGGGCCACCCGAGCTGCGGGCTCGAGGGTCTCGAGTGCGGGGTACGTGGTCGAATTCGTCTGCTGCACGGAAAGCTCCTTTTTCTTGCTCGGTCCGGGCGGTTCTCGAGATGGTAGCGGGTCGCGGGGGCGAGAGTCGAGAGGTGCCCGGGGAGACCATGCCCGACTCAGCGGCAGGTTTCGTGTTAGGTCCAGAACTCCCCTGCGGCTGTCGCGGGGCGCAGACGGGTGTTATGCTGGCCGGGACAGAGGTCCCGGGAGGGCTCATGACCGACAACCAGAACCGGCGCGGCTACCTCGAGGAGATCCTCGTGCAGCTTCCCGGGTTCAAGGGATACCTGGCCCGGGAGAACCGGCGCGAGTCCGACAAGGCCTGTCGCGATCACCTCGCCGCCCGGCTGTCGGTCGCCAAGAAGGCGGTCGGGGAGGCCAAGAGAGAGCTCCTCTCCTCGGGCAAGCTCCTCGGCATCGAGCAGCTGGATCGCGTCAGCGACCGCCTGGAGCGCGTGATTTCCAAGCTTGCTCACGCCGAGCGCGGCTACTCGGGTTTCTTCGACAAGAACCAGATCGGGCCGGAGCAGCTCGACAGGCTGCACGAGGCGGACCTGGCGCTGACCGGGCTGGCCGCCGCCATCGAGGAGAAGCTCGGGAAACTGGCTGCAGCCGCGGCCGGAGAGGAGCTCAAGCCGGCTCTGCAGGCGGCGCTCGAGGCCGTCGACAACTTCGAGAGATCGTTCGACCAGCGCAAGCGCGTTATGACGGAGGAGGTCTGACCGTGGGTGTCTTCATAGAAATCATTGAGCACTTCGACGAGACGGGCAAGGAGCTGGTCTATCGGTTCCCGCAGGAGGGCTCTACCGACATCAAGATGGGCGCGCAGCTCATCGTCCAGGAGAACCAGGTCGCGGTCTTCTACCGGGACGGAAAGCTTCTGGACGTTTTCAAGGCCGGCCGCCACACGCTCACGACCCAGAACATCCCGCTCCTCACGCGATTCCTCTCGCTGCCCTACGGGTTCAACAGCCCCTTCAAGGCGCAGGTCTGCTTCGTCAATCAGAAGGTCTTCACCGACCTGAAGTGGGGCACCAAGGAACCGATCGCGTTCCGGGACACGGAGCTCAAGATGGTCCGGCTCCGTGCGTTCGGGAAGTACAACTTGAAGGTCTCCGACCCGCAGGTCTTCTTGAACGAGCTGGTCGGACAGCAGGGCCAGTACATGCTCTTCGACTTCGAGAGCTACTTCCGCGACGCCATCGTCCAGCGGCTCAACGACTTCCTCGGCGAGAACCTGAAGACCATCTTCGATCTGCCCCGGATGTACAACGAGATCGCCAGCGCGATGAAGGCGAGCATCGAGGACCAATTCACCAAGTACGGGGTCGAGATCCGGGACTTCGTCATCGGGGCCGTCACGCCGCCCGAGGAGGTCCAGAAGATGATCGACCAGCGCTCCAGCATGGCCGCGGTCGGCGACGTCGGGCAGTACATGCAGTTCAAGGCCGCCGAGTCGATGTCGGACTTCGCGCGCAGCCAGAACCCGACGTTGGGGGCCGGGATCGGCATGGGCATCGGCGCCTCGCTCGGCCACTCCCTGCAGCAGGGAATGGGCGGGCAGGCGGCTTCTCAGGCGCAGGTCCTGTGTCCGAGCTGCAAGGCGTCTAACCCGCAGGGCAAGAAGTTCTGCAGCGAGTGCGGCGCGAACATGGCCCCGCAGGCCCAGACGATGGAGTGCCCGGCCTGCAAGAAGACGATTGCCGCAGGCTCCAAGTTCTGTCCCGAGTGCGGGGCGAAATCGACCGCCAGTTGCCCGAGCTGCAACGCGGCGATCGCTCCGGGAAAGAAGTTCTGCGCCGAATGCGGCACCAAGATCGGCGATTGAGCGGTCGGCTCAACGGTGTCGCGCTCATCCCGGCGCTACTGGTGCTGAGCGCTACATTTTCCTCGCGGCTGGAGCCCGTGCGGGTTCCGGAAGTGCCGGCAGCCGCGACGCCGACCGGCACCTCGCCAGCGCAGGTGGTCCCGCCCGTACCGGTGAAGGCTTTGCCAACTCCGGCTCCCGCGCCAGCGCCGCCGAAGGCGCTCCCCGAAGCGCCGGGTAGCGCTGCCGAGGGACCGGTCGCGACGGTGGAGGGGCAGGTCGTCGACGCCGTCACCGGCAAGCCCGTCCAGGGTGCGGAGGTCTCACTGCCTGAGCTCTCCCGGTCCGTACAAACGGACCCGGAAGGTCGATTCACTCTGCCAGCCGTCCCCGTGCGCAAGCGCCGTCACGAGCTCCTGATCACCTGTCCCACCTACTCCAGCACCACCCGCGACCTGCGCGCCGCCTCCGAGGGCACGACGCTGACCGTGCCCGAGATCCGCCTCAAGCCGAAAGGCTGGTGAGCGCCCGGGCCGCCCGCGTCCGCAGGCGTCAGGGATCAGGCTTCAGGCTTCAGGCCTCAGGCTTCAGGCGTCAGGGATCAGGAGTCAGGCGTCAGGGATCAGGAGTCAGGCGTCAGGGATCAGGAGGCAGAACTCATCCCTCGAGCCTCACTCCTCAAGCCTCACGCCTCCGGCACGCCTCGACGAAGCCGCGGAACAGGCTCCGTTGCTCCTCGACGTCGACCAGCTCCTCGGGGTGCCACTGGACGCTGACCAGAAACTGGTCGTCACCGCTCTCGAGCCCCTCGACGATGCCGTCGGGGCTGAGCGCGCAGACCTTCAGTCCATCGCCGATACGCCGGACGGCCTGGTGGTGGATGCTGTTGACGTGGAGCTGCTCGCAGCCCAGGAGCCCGTGGAGCCGGCTGCCGCCGCTGACGTTGACGGTGTGGACGAGCTTTCCGCGGGGCGAATCCTGCCGGTGGTCCAGCTCCGTTTGGTACTGGCTGGGGATGTCCTGGTAGAGGCTGCCGCCCAGCGCCACGTTGATGGTTTGCATGCCCAGGCAGATGCCGAAAGTGGGCAGCCGCACCCGTCGCGCGCGCCGCACCAGCTCCAGCTCGAAGCGCGTTCGCTCCTTGGAGATCGCTTCGGCCTTCGGGTGCGGCTCCTCGCCGAAGTGGCTTGGGTCCATATCCCGGCCGCCGGTGAGCATCAGCCCGTCGATCGATGACAAGATGCGGTCGATGGCGTCCGTGTCATCGGTGGTGATGAGGGCGACCGGAACGCCGCCCGCGGCCTCGACAGCGCGCACGTACCGCGTGTTGAGGTAGTAGCACCCGGCGGGGGAGGGGCACTTTGGTTCGTGGCCATCCAGGATGTTGACGGTGCAGCCGATGAGCGGTCGTCGTGGCATGGTCGGTTCAGCGCTCGGTGGGCCGCGGGCGCGCGGGGTCGGCAGCCGGGTCGTGCCCGAGCCCCAGAATCCGGCCCGGCAGCTGGTCGGTAACGCAACCGTCCCTGACGACGAGACGGCCGTTCACCATGATATGTCGGAACCCGGCCGAGTATCGGTGAGGGTCGAGGTAGGTCGCGTGGTCGCGCACCGCCGCCGGGTCGAACACGACCAGGTCGGCCGCAAAGCCCGGCGCGATGCGGCCGCGGTCGCTGAATCCGAGCTGACCCGCCGGGAGCGAAGTGACGCGCCGCACGGCTTCTTCCAACGTAAAGAGCCCTTCGTCCCGCGAGAGACGTCCGAGGGCTCGCGAGAAGGTGCCGTAGGCTCGAGGGTGGGGCTTGCCGGAAGAGGCCGGCCCTTCAGTGGCGCGCGCTTCGGCGTCGGAGGCGACCATGACGTAGTCGTGGGCAAGCACGCGCTTCATGTTCTCGTCGGAGAGGACGAAGAAGACGCACTCGCAGGCGCCGCGGGTCTGGAGCAGGATCTCGACGGCCATCGTCGCCGGGTCGACTCCCGCCCGGGCTGCGAGGTCCGTGAGGTACTTGCCCTCGAGCTCCGGGTGGTCCTGCGCCCAGGCGATAAGGACGCGCCCGTAGTAGTCGTCATCGTACTTGCGGGCCATTTCGTCGCGGATCCTGGCCAGCGCAGCAGGGTCGCGCAGGCGCGCCAGCTCGGCCTCGAGGCCGCCGTCGTAGGCCCACTCGGGCAGCAGCTGATCCAGGCCGGTAGACGTTGCATCGTAGGGGTAGCGATCCGACAGCACCGGTAGCCCTTCCGCCCGGGCCGCTTCGATCATGGCGAAGGCGCTGTCGAGCTTGTGCCAGTTCTGCGGGCGGCTGGCCTTCAGGTGCGAGATCTGCGTGCGGGCGCCGCTCTTGCGGCAGATCCAGAGCGCTTCCTCGATCGCCTCGAGCAGGGTGGCGCCTTCCCCGCGGATGTGCGAGGCGTAGAGACCGCCGCGTTCGGCGACGACCGTGCACAGCTCGGCGATCTCCGCGCGTTCGGCGAAACAGCCGGGCGGATAGATGAGGCCCGTGGAAAGGCCGATGGCGCCCGCCTCGATCTCCCGCGCCAGGATGGCTTTCATTCGCTCCATCTCGGGGCCGGTCGGCGACCGGTTCGCATGCCCGACGACAAACCCTCGCAGGAATCCATGGCCGACGAAGAAGGCGCGGTTGATGCCGGTGCCGAAGTTCTCCTGGCGCCTGCGGTAGCCCGCGAAGTCGGTCCAGTCGACGGCCACGCCCTGCGGCTCCCAGCGCGCCGCCTCCCGGGCTCGCGCTTCCTCAGAGAGCGGGAATGCGCTGAAGCCGCAGTTGCCGGAGACCTCGGTGGTGACGCCGTCGAAGAGCTTGGACAGGGAGCGCGGCTCGACGAGCTGGATGTAGTCGGTGTGGGTGTGGATGTCGATGAAGCCGGGCGCCAGGGCCAGGCCGCCGAGCTCGAGCTCCGCGTCGGCCGGTACCGAGAGCTTCGGGCCGACGGCGGTGATCTTGCCGCCCGAAACTGCCACGTCGCCCGTCCGGGACGGTGCACCCGAGCCATCGACGATCCTGGCGTTCCTGAGGAGCAGCTCGGCGTGTGGGGGCATGGCGGCGTCCCCCCTCCTTGCGTCCTCGCGAGCTACTTTCGGGCCGCCTCGCGGTCCAGGATCGGCAGGAGGTCGGTCAGGGCCCCGATCTCGAAATCGGCCTCGGGGCAGTCCTTACCCGCGTCGGGCGCGGCGCGCAGATAGATGGTCGCGAAGCCGAGCTTGCGCGCTGTGGGGATGTCCCGGTGCGGATCGTCGCTGACGAAGTAGGCCTGCTTGGTGGTGATCTCGGCCTTGCCCACGGCCAGCTCGAAGATCCTGGGATCGGGCCTGCACACCTGGGCTTCCTCGGCGGTGGTGACCGAGTCGAAGTAGTCGCGGATGCCCAGCGAGTCGAGCAGGGAGCCGAGGAGGTCACCGTCGACATGGCTGATGAGGCCGACGTGGAAACCGCGCTCCCGGATACCGGAGAGCGCTTCCTCGGCGCCGGGCATCAGGGCTCCGTGGACGCAGTGCATCTTCCGAGTCACTTCCTTGACGAACAGGAAATGCTCGCGCGTCTTGGGGACCTGGAGGATGGTGCCGAAGTGGGGGAGCACGGCGCGCAGCATATCGTCGCCGGCCAAGAACTCGTCGGCGTCGCGCTGGGCCAGGTAGCGGTCGGCGCGTTCCGAGAAGCGCTCCAGCAGTGACTGCGGCGTGACGTCCAGCTTGAAGTGGCGGACGATCTCGCGGGCCGACTCGAGGTGGGCCTTCTGGTCGCTCTGGGGGTCGTAGATGGTGCCCGTGTACGCGAAGAAGATGGCGCGCTTCGACTTGCGGCTCTGCTTCATGAGCGACCTCCGGCGTTGCTGGCCGGGAAGGCGGCCGACTTGAAGACGTCGGGTTCCAGTCGTCCCATGAGCCGGAAGAGGGCGGCCCGGGACCTCAGCACGGTGGAAGAGACGCGATCGCGATTCAAGATGGCCCTCGAGAGGTTGATCCGGGCTTCCAGCAGGTCCGCCCGGGACAGGATATTGACCTGAAACTTCTCCGTCACGGTGTCAAGCACATTGCGGGCCAGCTCGATGTTCTTCTCGAGGCCGTCCAGCAGCTTCCTGGATTCTACCAGGGTACTGTAGGCATGCCGTACCTGCAAGTCCAGCTGGCGCACGCCGGCGGCCACCTCCGCGCGCGCCTCGCGGACCTTCGAGCGGGCCTTCTTCTTCTCCTGGTCGGAGTGGCCCCCGTCGAAGAGGTTCCAGGTCGTCATGAGAGCGACCGTCCAGATGTTCGACTGGTTTTCGGGGCGAGTGAAAGGGCGGTTGTTGAAGTAGTCGGCGCGGAAGTTGACCTGGGGCTTCTCCTCGCTGGCGGCCAGGCCGATCTCCTCGCCGGCCGCGGCGTGGGCGATCTCGAGCAGCCTCAGCTCAGGGTTCTCGGCCCGCGCGGTCTGGAGCATCTCCTCCGGGGTGCCCTCCAACTCCCGCATCTCGAAGGCCGGCACCATCTCCAGCGCCACGCCTGGCGCCAGTCCGGTCAGCGTTGCCAGCTTGCGGCGCGATTCCTCGACTCCGGCGCGCGAGGCCGCCAGCTTCTGGCGCCGCTCCGCTGCCGAGAGCTCCAGTTCGAGCATTTGCGGCGCGGTCAAGGGATCGCCCTTGGCCTGCTCCTGCATCTGCCGCGACTGGGCCTCCAGCGCCCGCAGGCGCTCGGCCTCGATCTTGATTTCCTTGTCGCCGAGGAGAACCTGCAGGTAGAGCTCCAGGATCTCGAGAATGACGTCCTGCACCAGCTTTCGCTTCAGCTGCTGCTGCGCCTCCTTTTTCTTCTCGGCGATGCGGGGCAGGATGGCCAGCCGGTCGCCGACGTAGACGGGCAGCTCGAGCACGGCACCGGTGATGGCCGCGGAGTCGTTGTTGATGTCGCTCAGGATGGGGCCGATCGGTCCCAGCGGCGTGAAGCGCTTGAAGTTGTCCGACTCCTTGAGGATGTTCTGCAGGCTCAGTCTGGGCAACTTGAGCGCTTCGGCGGAGCGGAGCTCGTGCTCGGCGGCCTGCTCGGCGTGCGTGGCGCCTGCGATGCGCGGGTAGGCGGTGAGCGCCAGCCGTACGGCGTCCGGAAGCGACAGAAGCCGCGCCTCCTGCACCGCCTGGGCGGCGGCCTTGCGCGGGGCGGCGGTGGCTTCGGAGCTCGGCCAGAGCGCGGCCGCCAGCGCGATCGCCGGGGCGACGCGCAGGACCGGGCGGAGATTCGACAAGGATAGCCGCATCCCCCATCCCATCGACATTCGGTGGCGCGAGTCGAAGGAATCTGTCGGGTGCGCGGCCAGGGGCCGGCGTGCCGGCGACTACTCAGGCCGCGTCGATGCGGTTGCCCCGGGCGCTGAAGTAGAGGTAGAGCGGCTCGAGGCTTTCGGGGGTGTTGAGCTGCATCAGCGCCTTGGCGGCGCGGGCGCTCACTTCGTCGCGCGGGTGGCGCAGCATCTGGATGAGCCGCGGGGCGATGGCAGCCGCCGGGACCTTGTCGATCATCGACAGTCCGCGGCCGACCCGCCTGCCGTCGTCGGATTCGAGATCCGAAAGAAGCGCTGTCATGAGGTCCCCCGAGGAAGTGCGGGCGGGCTCCGCGGGCGCGTCCGTGCCTTGAGCCGGAAGTTCGGGTTCGGGCTGCCCCGCGCGGCGGCGGAAGAAGCGCCGGATGTCCTCCATCGACGTGAGCAACGTGGAGATCACGAGCACGGATGTGACCACGCCTAGCTGATCCATAACATCATGGCTATCGGAAGCCGGTCCAACGAGGATTAGCCGGCGGCCGGCCGGGGGCGCGGCCGTAGCTGGTCCCTGACGGATCGGTAGACTTCGGCCGTGGCGCGCGCCATGGCGGCCGGAGTGAAACGAGCCGCCGAGTCTCGGGCCCGGGCAGCGAGCACGGAGTGCTCGGCGGGGTTTGCGAGCTGGTCGGCCAGGATCGCGGCCAGGCCTGCTGGGTCACGAGGGTCGAAGAGGCGGCCGGTGACACCGTCCTCGACCAGTTCGAGAAGGCCGCCGGTGCGGGCGGCAGCGACGGGGACGCCGGCCAGCTGCGCCTCGAGGGCGGCCAGGCCGAACGCCTCCTTGAACGAGGGGACGACCAGCAGCGAGGTGAGGGCCAGCACGGCCGCGGGGTCGTCGAGCTCGCCGGCGAAGACGGCGCGGTCGCCCAGGAGCGTGGCCGCCGCTCTGAGGAACGGCTCTTCGGGGCCGGCACCCACGAAGAGGAGGCGCCACGGGGCGCCCGCTGCGAGGAGTCGGGCGGCCTCCAGAACGAGACGCTGGTTCTTGTTCGGGTGGAGCTTGCCGACCACGGTGAAGACGACGTCCTCGGGCGAGAGACCGAGCCGGGCGCGGAGGCGCTCGACGTGAGCGGGATCTGCCGCGGGGACGGGCGGGAGGCCGGTGTAGACGAGATCGGTGGGTGGGCCGGCGGGCAGTCCAGCTGACAGGTGGTCGAGGACTGCCCGGGAGACCGCGATGAGACGCGAGGCGAAGCGGTAATAACCGGGCCTGGAGAGGCCATGAACCGTGGCCACGCATGGGAGTCCCGCGAGGCGCGCGGCCAGACTGCCGGCCAGGGACGCCCAATTGAGGTGGGTGTGGAGAAGGTCGAAGCCATCGGCGCAGAGCGTGGCGGCGAGGCGCGCGATTGCAGCAGGGTCCGGTCCCTGGAGCAGCGAGAGCGGCAGGACGGGCAGCTCCAGGCGGCGGGCCTGGGCCTCGAGCCAGCCGCCCGGGCAGCAGGCGAGCGTGACGTCCGCCAGGCCGTCCTCGCGGAGCTGGCGGGCCAGGGTGACGGCGTGGCGCTCTCCGCCGCCCAGGCCGGCGGAGCCGACGGGCATGAGGACTCGCAAGGGTCGTTGGCGCTTTTGGCTCCTGGGCGTCGTCAGGGGCGAGACCCGGTCGGCCTCGAGCGCGAGCAGATCGAGGGCGATCTCGGAGGCAATCCGGGCGCTCACGCCCTGGCCGGCCTCGACCAACTCGCGAGCCCGGACGCCCATGGCGGTGGCCGCGGCGGGGCAGGCCGCAAGCTCGGCGAGCGCGGCCCCTAGCTCCGTGGCGTCGGCGACCTGCATCAGCGCGCCTTCCCGGAGGAACGTGGCCGCGTCGGCGGCGAAGTTGGCCAGGTCGGGTCCGCACACGATGGCCTTGGAGTGCCAGGCGGGCTCGAGGAAGTTATGGCCGTGCCACTGGCCGAAGGTACCGCCGACGAAGACGAGGTCTGCGCCGGCGTAGAGGGAGTCGAGCTCGCCCATCGTGTCGACGACGACCAGGTCGCATCCGGGCGGCGGCCCGCCCGCGGAGCGCTCCGACCATCGGACCGAGCGCGGTGAGAGCGCGAGGAGCTGGGCGGCGCGGGAGGGGCTTCTGGGCGCAAGCACGCGGAGCCATCCGCAGAGCGGGGCGGCGGCCTCCAGGAGCAGACGTTCCTCGCCCTCGTGGGTCGAGCCGGCGAGCAGGACGCGGCGGCCACCCGCGCGCAGCCAGGCGGCGGCTGGGTTGTCGGGCGGGGGCGGGCCGCCCGCGCGCTCGTACTTCGTGTTGGGGCGCACGCGCAGGCGGTCCTCGGGGACACCCGCCGCCAGGAGCCGCCCGCAGTCCGCGTCCTGCTGCACGAAGAACAGTCGCACCGCGGCCAGGGCGGGGGCGAAGAGGTGGCGGGCCAGCGCGTAGCCGCGGCCGGCCCCGGGCGAGATGCGGCCGTTGACGAGGTAGGCCGGGACCTGCCGGCGCCTGAGCTCCAGTAGCATGTTGGGCCAGACGTCGGTCTCTGAGAGCAACAGGAGTCTGGGGTCGAGGCGCTCGAGGAAGGGTTCCAGAAAGCGCGGAAGGTCGAGCGGAAGAAATGTTCGGGAGGGAAACGTTGACGCGGCGCGGCGCTCGGCGACGTCGAGCGCGTCCTGGATGGTCGTCGTCAGGGTCGCGGGCTCGTGAGCGTTCAGAGCCGCGCGCAGGGCAGCCGCAAGCGGCGCGACTGCGAGGACCTCGCCGGCGCTGACGGCGTGAACCCAGAGCGCTCCCCGGACGGGCGGCGCGCCGTCGAAACGGTTGGCGCCCAGGTAGTCTCGCCAGCGCTTGCGAGAGTCCGAGCGAGAGGCGAGGTACGCGAAGATGGCCGGCGCCGCGGGCGCGTAGAGGGCGGAGTAAAGTCTGGCCGGGAGTGGCCGCATCGATTCACTCCTCCGGCAGGGCTGGCGCCGGTGCCGGCGCGGTAATGCGCGGCATCGGGCCACCGGGCAACGGGCCCCCGGCGACGACCGGGCCGAAGAGAGTGTCCAGGTCCCTGATGAGCCGGCCGACCTGGATCCCCTTGCAGCTTTCGCCGAAGGGCAGCAGGTGCGCGCGGGACGAGTGATAGAGCTTGAGCGCCCCGTGACGGTTCGACTGCCCGACGTGGTGCAGCGCCACCGCTGCCTGGATGAGCCCCTGGTAGAGCGGCCGGATGCGGCCGAACTCCTCGAGCCAGGCCGATTCGATCGCCTCGTGAGCCTCGAAGTACTCCTCCTGGTTGAAGAGCTCGATGCCCACGAGCACGCGAGGATCGAGCTCGGGCAGCTCCGATTCCTCCACGGTTCCCGACATCGGAGGCGAAGCGTAGCATGGGGAGTGAGTAGTGAGTAGTGAGTAGTGAGTAGCGAGTAGCGAGTAGTGAGTAGTGAGTGGGGGCGTCGCTGACTCGGCTGGGCGGGCCTGCGGTCGGCGTGAGCAAGCTGTGCAGCACTCGTGTCGAAGGGCGCCATCGGCCCTCATCCCGAGCCCTTCGACCGGCTCAGGACTTGCTTGTCGAAGGATGCCCCCGCCCCCGCCCTAGCCCCTGCCCCCGCCTTTCGCCGCCAAGATGCGCAGCGGCTTCGCACTTCTTGGCGTCGTTCCTCCCGAGCATCCTCCGGGGCAACAACTGCTAACCTGGGGAGAATGACCGAGGAGCTTGCGGAGGCATTTCGCCGCCGGACGTTGCGCCTGCTGCTGACGGGGTTTGCGGGCGCGGGCGTGGCGTTTGCGCCGTCCTGGGTCCGCATCCTGGAGGGGACGTGGCCGGCGTGGGTGATGGTAGGCCACGCGCTCGCGATGGCGGTGGCGGCGGTCGCGGTGGGGCGACGGCCCAGGATCGAGACGCGGGCGATTGCGGTCCTTTGCTGCTGCGCAGTCTTCCTGCCCACGGCCTTCCTGATGGGGTTGAGGGCGGCCTCGTCGCCGGGGCTTTACATCCACGACAGCGCCGTTCAGAGCGAAGAGGCGATGCGCTTCCTCCTCGCTGGAAAGAACCCGTACGTGGAATCGTACGCCTCGGGACCGATGGCGCAGGTGCCGTTCTGGGGAGGTAAGAACCCGGCACTGGAGCACGTGGTCTACTACCCGGGTTCGTTTCTGCTCTCGCTGCCGGTGTTCGCGGTCGTGAATGGCCTGACCGGCTGGTACGACCATCGCCTGTTCCTGCTGATCTGCTACGGCGCGATGGTCTGGGGGGGCTGGCGGGCGGCCGACCGGGGCTGGCGGGCCCACGCGGCCGTGGCGGTCGGGCTCAACCCGGCCTTCAATTTCTACCTGATTCAGGGCGCCAACGACGTCGTCGTCTGCGGCTTGCTGCTGGCCTCGATGGGGCTCGCGGCCGCTCGGCGCCCGGCGCTCTCCGCGCTCCTCGTGGGCCTGGCGGCGGCGTTCAAGCAGACGGCCTGGTTCTTCGGCGTGCTGGCCGTGGCGGATGCCTTCGGGCGGCGAGGCTTGCGAGCGGCGCTGGCTGCTTCCCTGGTGATGGCAGCGTCGATGCTCGCCCTGACCCTGCCGTTCGTGGCCTGGGACCGGGCGGCGTTCTTCGACGATACGTACGCCTACCTCACCGGCTCGGCCAAGGAGAGCTACCCCGCTTCCGGCCTCTCGGTGGCGAGCCTGCTTGCGGCAGCCGGCGTCAGCACAGAGACGACCCGAAGGCTCTTTTCAGTCCTTCAACTCGGCGTGGTGCTGCCGGTGTTGCTGCTCTGTGCGTGGCGCCAGGCGCGTCTGCCCGGGCGGGATCGGCTGGCGTGGCGTTTCGGCTTGGTCGTCGGGGCCTCCTTCGTCTGCGCGCGCTACTTCAACGCCAGCCACCTGGCGTTCGTCAGCCTGTTCCCGATCGCCAGCTTCTTCTTCCCGTCGAACGCGGATGATCCCCCAGAGCTCAAGTGATAGGATCGTCGCCGCTGCCGGCCGCGGACTCACCCTGACGCGCCGTGGCGGCGGAAGGACCGGGAGCGCTCTGAGATGAACATCTGCGTGGTCGGCACGGGCTATGTGGGCCTGGTGACGGGGACCTGTTTCGCCGAGTTCGGCGTCCACGTGACCTGCGTCGACTCCGATGCCGAGAAGATCGCGGGACTCTGCCGCGGCCAGGTGCCGATCTACGAGCCGGGCCTGGAGTTTCTGATCGAGAAGAACGTCCGGGAAGGGCGCCTCCACTTCACGACGGACATCGTCAAGGGCGTGACCGGCTCGCTCGTCGTCTTCATCGCCGTCGGCACGCCGGCCTCCGAGGACGGACAGCTCGATCTGAAGTACGTCGAGGCCGCCGCGCGCGGCATCGGCCAGCAGATGGACGGCTACAAGGTGATCGCCACGAAGAGCACGGTGCCTGCCGGCACGGGCCAGTGGATCGGGGAGGTGATCCGCGCCAATCTGAAGGAGCCCTGCAACTTCGACGTCGTGAGCAATCCCGAGTTCCTGCGCGAGGGCAGCGCGGTCGAGGACTTCATGCACCCCGACCGGATCGTCATCGGGGCTGCCAGCGACCAGGCGATCGCCATCATGAAGGACCTCTATCGGCCTCTCTACCTCATCGAGACGCCGATCATCATCACTTCGGTGGAGACCGCCGAGATGATCAAGTACGCCTCCAACGCGTTCCTGGCGACGAAGATCAGCTTCATCAACGAGGTGGCGCTGCTCTGCGAGAAGGTTGGAGCCGATGTCCACCACGTCGCCAAGGCGATGGGGCTCGACAAGCGCATCGGCCCGAAGTTCCTGCACCCGGGCCCGGGCTACGGCGGCAGCTGCTTCCCCAAGGACACGCAGGGGTTCGTGCAGCTCGGCAGCCGCCACGACCTCGACCTGAAGATCGTCAAGGCCGTCGTCGAGGTCAACGAGCGCCAGAAGCTCGCGATGGTCGACAAGATCCGGGCCGCCGCGGGCGGCTCGCTTTCGGGCAAGACCATCGGAGTCTGCGGCCTGGCGTTCAAGCCGAACACCGATGACATGCGCGACGCCCCCTCGCTGGTCATCCTGCCCGCCCTGCAGAAGGAGGGTGCCCGCATCCGGGCCTTCGACCCCGCGGCCATGCCGGCTTCCCAGCGCCTGTTCCGGGACGTCACCTACTGCGACGACCTCATGCATGTGGCCGCCGACTCCGATGTCCTCGTGCTGATGACGGAGTGGAACCAGTTCCGGAGCCAAGACCTCCGCGAGCTCCACAAGGCGATGCGAGACCCCGTCGTCGTCGATCTCAGGAACGTCTACGATCCCGTCCGCATGCGGGACCTGGGGTTTCGCTACTACTCCGTCGGCCGGCCCTGATGCCGTAGCCAGCGATGTCGGACGCGGCTGAATCGCTCGAGATGTTCGTCGAGTTCGAGTCCGCTACCGGCTCGCTCGCGTTCACGCTCAACCGGGTGGTCTCGGGCGCCGGCGAAACGCGCTTCGATTCCCACGAAGCTGCCGCCGCCCACCCGCTCGCCCGGAAGCTGATGGAGATCGACGGCGTCCGGCTGGTCGTCCTGGCCGCCGCCGCCGTACGCTTGGCCTGCGATCCCGAGGAGGATCTCGAGGAGGTCGCTGCCCGGGCGGAGCTGGTGTTGAGGCACTACTTCAGCAACGATAACTGAGATTCGATGCGGGGCAGGCTCAGACCGTGCGGCCCATCATGCGCAGCATCGGGCCGGCGGCCTGGAGGATCATGCGCTCGGTGAAGGTGAGGCGCTGCAGACGGTCGTGCACGAAGCGGTTGCGGCCGATGTCGTCGCAGCTCTTGTAGCAGCCGACGCGCGCGCCGGGGTCTTTACCGATCAGCGAGAAGAAGGGATCGGAGCGCGGGATGAGGCTGGCCTTCTCCCGGAACCAGCGGTGCTGCTGGCCGCCCCAGATCTCGGTGAAGCTTCTCTCGAAGATGTTGCCGAGCGGGATCTTGTCGCCCTTCATGCAAGGCGTCACGCTGCCGTCGGCCATGATGCGCGCGAAGTGGAAGCCGATGGTGCAGGGCAGCACGGACAGGTTCTTCTCGTCGTGGAGCCCCGCGACGGTCCCCGGGTCGGCGATGCGATTGACGAAGACGTCGAAGTCGAAGAGCTCCGGCCGGCCGCCGCAGGCCGCGTTCTTCTCCTGCATCTGGCGGCACTGCTCGTGCAGCCGCTTGCGATCGGCCTCGTCGAAGAGGAGACACTCCGTGCGGCCGGGGATGGTGTCGACGGGGGCGAACTCGATGGCGTCGGCGCCGATGTCGCGGGCGAAGTCGTGCATCAGCGGGAACTCGTGCGCGTTGAGCTTGCTGATGACGTTGTAGAGCTTCACGAAGGGCTGGCGCCGGCCGCCGCGCAGCTTGCAAAGGTGCGAGAGCGTGGCCACAACGCGTTCGAAGGTCTCCTCGGCCTTGTTGGGGTGCGAGTGGGTGTAGGTGCGGGCCGTGGCCGCCCAGAGGCTGACGGTCAGGTTGTCGACGCCGAGCTCGACGACCCGGGCAGCCTTGGCCTTGTCGACGTTGGAGAAGTTGGTGTGGATGGTCACGGCCAATCCGCGCGCTTTGATGTGCGCCAGCAGGTCGAGCAGCTGCGGGTACATCCAGGGGTCGCCGCCGCCGGCCAGGTAAATCTCACGCGTTCCCATCCCGGCAAGCTCGTCGACGAGCCCGATGAGCCGTGCCAGCGGGATGCTCTTGCCGCGGTCCGCGTGCGGCATCGCCTTGTCCGCCAGCAGCGGCGAGAAGCTCCAGCAGGCGATGCAATCGTTGTTGCAGGCGTTCGTGACGTCGAGCTGCACCATCCTGGGCCCCGTAAAAGAATGGCGCCCCTCCAGGGCGCCGACCAGATCCAGGTTTTGCTTCACGAGCCGCGTCACCTTCGACATCGCATCGTCGCGAAGCGGCGCCGGCACCTCCGGCGGCCCGACAGGGGCCCTCGGCGGTCCGCCCGGTCCGAACCGGCGGATGCGCCACTCCTCGAGCACCTGGGAGAGCAGGTCCAGGACTCGCCCGGCGCCCCCGCCCCAGTGGCCGTGGTCCTGCGCCGCCACACGCGCGCGCGCGGCCACCTCCCGGGCGTGCGCAGGCTCCTGGAGCACGGTCTCGATCGCCCGCACGTGGCCCATGAAATCCGAGGGGAGCGCCTGGAATCCCGCGTCGCCCAGCACTCCTGGGACCTCCCCCACGGCCGAGGCGACGATCGGCTTGCCGATCGCCATGGCCTGGACGACCTCCAGCGGCGGCCGAGCCCGGTCGGCGGCCGTGTCGGAATAGACGACGACCACCACCGTCGCCGCCGCCAGGATCGCCGGCAGCCCGAAGCGCCCGACCGGACCCGCGAAGACGGCCCGGCGATCGCCCGTGTACTTCTCGACCAGCGGCCCCATCGTCCCGACCTCGCCCGAGAGCAGTGCCGTGACGTCCTTGATGTTGACGTCCATCGCCAGCCCCATCCTCAGGAAAAGCGCCGTGTGCTCGGGCCGGCCCATGAAGTAGACGATCTTCCCCGAAAGCCCCAGCTCCCGGCGCACCGGGCCCCCGTCGGCCACCGGGCTGAACTGCTTGATGTCGACCCCCGTGGGCGCGTGCACTACCCAGTCGGGATTGGCGCCCCTGGAGAGCACCAGATCCCGCAGCTCGGAGGACGACACGGAGACACTGTCGGCCAGCCGCGGAATCGCTCGCTCCGCGGCCAGGAGCGGCCAGCGCGTCGCCCGGCGCATCGAGGCAGCCCCCAGATTCTCCGAGTCCCACTCGTCCCAGTCGCAGTGGACCGGCTTGCGCGTCAGATAGCTCGCCGCCAGCGCCACCGTCGCCACGTGCGGCAGGGCCGACTGGAAGTAGATCACGTCCGCCCACTCCGCCAGGCGCGCGAAGTCCTGGATCTTCTTCATGTACGTGGTCGAGTGACGGATGAGCGGGATCGTCTCGAAGGAGAACTCCTGCCGGTTGCGCGCTTCTTCGACCGGGATCGTGTCCGGCTTCAGCGAGTAGACCAGCTTCACGTCCTCGCCCCGCCGTCGAAACTCCGAGGCCAGCCCCAGCCCTCGGGCCACGCGCTGGCTCGAGTCCTGGTAGACGTCCTCCGGATGGAGCATCAAGATCCGCATTCCGGTTGAACTCTACCTGCGCATGCCGCGTGGCGGCAAGGGAGAACGCCGGGGGGGGAGC
Organism: Candidatus Wallbacteria bacterium; assembly: GCA_016190005.1. Taxonomy (GTDB): domain Bacteria; phylum Muiribacteriota; class UBA6191; order JACPRK01; family JACPRK01; genus JACPRK01. The sequence continues at coordinate 81,636 of JACPRK010000146.1, forward strand.
GACGGACAAAGTCGGCGGAAAGCGGGTACAAGCACCGGAAGCCCGGCCAACCGACCGGACGACTGCCAGATCTCGAGCGGGCTTCGGGAGCCAGCCCCCGTTTTCCACCTCCGGGCCCGCGACCTTGCCGAGACCCTGCCGGGGGGGCGGCCCGCGCGCTTTCCCCATGGTAAATTCGCGGGCATGAGCGACCGGGCGCGGGCGGACCGAAAGCGGGTTGTCGTGCTGGGCGCCGACGGGCTCGACCCCGGGGTGCTGGGCGAGCTGCTGGAGCAGGGACGGCTGCCGACGCTGGCTCGGCTGGCAGCGGCTGGCGGCGGGCCGTACCGGCTGGGCACGAGCTACCCGAGCGCGTCGCCAGTGGCGTGGTCGAGCTTCATCTCGGGCAAGAACCCGGGCGGTCACGGCATCTTCGATTTCCTGGAGCGCGACAGGCTCACGTACCTCCCGCGGCTGGCGCTATCGCGAGTGAAGCGGGGGCTGTTCGGCTGGCCCACGGTCGTCAGCAACCGACAGGGCGGGTCGTTCTGGGAGCGGACCGACCGGGCAGGCCTGGTCACGAGCCTGATGTTCTTGCCGGTGACCTTTCCGCCGCCGAAGCTCTCGGGGCGCGTGCTGTCGGGGCTGGGCACTCCGGACATCCGGGGGAGCTGGGGGACGTACACGTATTTTTCGAGCCGCCTGGCGCGCTCCGAGGAGACGATGATGGGCGGCGTCCTCGTGCCGCTCGAGCTCAGGGGCGACGAGGCGCGCGCGGCGCTCGAGGGGCCGTTCGGCAAGTCCGTCGATGTGACCTTCCGGCGCGAGATCCGCGGCGGCGCGCACGGGCTGGTCCTCACGCTGGCGGGCCGCTCGGAGTGGGTGGCCGAGGGCGAGTTCAGCGGCTGGTTCGAGCCGGTGTTCCGGGTCTATGGAGTCGTGCCGGCGCGAGGGCTCTGCCGGCTCTACGTCTCGGCCGCGGGGCAGCACGTGGAGGTCTACTGTTCGCCCGTCAACATGCACCCGGGCGGCCCGCCGATGGCGGTCGGCTACCCGGCTTCCGAATCAGCCACGGCCGCGCGCCGCCACGGTCTCTACAAGACGCTGGGCTGGGACATGGACACGTGGGCGCTGGAGGAAGAGCGGCTCTCGGAGGCTGCCTTCCTGAAGGACCTGGAGCAGACGATCGCCAGCCGTAGCGCGATGCTCGTCGACGAGGTGCGCCGGGGCGACTTCGATCTGTTCGTCGGTGTGATGCAGGAGACCGATCTCACCCAGCACGTCTTCTGGCGGTACCGCTGCGGGGCCGATGGGCCTGCCGACCACGCCGGCGCGATTGCCCGGGTCTATCAGGAGGTCGACCGCGTCGCCTCCGAGATGCTCTCAGCGCTTACGCCCGGCGACACGTTTCTGGTCCTCTCCGATCACGGGTTCGGAGGCTTTCACCGCGCCGTGAATCTGAACAGCTTCCTACGCGATACCGGTTTCCTCGGCGAGCTTGGCGGCCCCGCGGTACCCGTGCGGGTCAGCAGCATCGCACCGGGCCGATCGCCGCAGGTCTCAATCGACTGGGCCAAGACGCGGGCCTACTCGTACGGGCTCGGAAACATCTGGCTCAACGTCCGGGGGCGGGAAGGAGCCGGCATCGTCGACGACGGGCGCGATTACACCCGCACGCGCGAGCAACTGGCCGAGCGGTTGCTGGGCCTGCGTGATCCCGTGAGCGGCAGCGCGGCCGTGCGTTCGGTCTACTTCCGGGAGCAGCTCTACAGCGGCGCTTGCTTCGCCGAGGCGCCCGACATCCTGGTGGGCTTTCACGATGGCTTCCGGGCGAGCTGGGACGCCGCGCTCGGAGGCGTGGCGCTGGAGACCTTCGCGCCGAACGCGGGCCGATGGCAGGGTGACCATTGCAGCCGGGACCCCGCAATCACACCCGGGGTGCTGCTGGCGAACCGGCCGCTGCTTCACGCCGATCCGACGCTGCTCGATCTGGCGCCGACGCTGCTGGCCTCGGTCGGCTGCGAGGTCCCGCGCGAGCTGGAAGGGCGCGTGCTCCTGTGACGCAGGGCGGGCGGGGCGAGCCGGGCGCTGCCCCCGCCGGGCCCGGGGAAACCCGTGGCGTCTACCTGTACCGGGTTTTCACCGAAAACCCGGTACAGGTAGACGCCACGGAGTTACGTGCCTCTGCTGCCGAGGCCGGGGACCGGCTTTCGGTCGAGAGCCGGGCGCTCGTCTGGCTGGCAGTTGCGGCGGGGCTCTTCCTGCGGTTCTACCGGATCGACTGCCAGAGTCTCTGGTTCGATGAGCTGCTCTCCGCGACGGCTGCGGGCGCGGAGTCGCTGGCCCAGCTCTTCAGCGCGCACCTGGTGCACCACACCCATCCGCCCGGGTATGGGGTTCTGCTCTGGGGCTGGGCGCGGCTCTTCGGGGACTCCGAAGTGTCGTTGCGGATGTCGAGCGCGCTGGCGGGAGCGGCCGGCTTGCTGGTGTTCTGGCAGATGATGCGCAGACGGTTCGCGGAGCCCGTCGCCGCGGTGGCGCTAGTGCTCCTGGCGCTGACCTATCCGGGGATTCATTTCGCACAGGAGGGCCGCCCGTACGCGATCCTGATATTGCTGGCGACTGTCGCGACGGCGCTCTGGCTCGACATGCTGGTGTCGGTAGACGCCGGGACGCCGGTCGGAGCGGGGCCGTTGGCGCGATTCCTGGCGGTCGCGGTCCTGGCGTCACAAGCGCACTACTACGGGCTGGCGCTGGTCGTCTTTCAGGGGCTGGGGCTGCTGGCGCTCTCGGCGGCGCGAGGCGTGAGTGTCCGGGGACCGCTGGTCGTGGCGGCGCTGCTGGCGGCTTCGTACGCGCCCTGGATTGGTGTCATGGCCGGTACGGCGCGTGGGTACAGCGGCTTCGAGGGGCCCGGCCGGCCCGGGCTGGTCTGGCTGCTCACCTTCGGGGCGTTCCTGCTCTACAACAAGAACCTGCTGTCGGCGCTCGTGGCGGTAGCGCTCTTCGTTGCTCCGGCCGTGGCGCAGGCGCGGCTTCTCCGGGAAAGGCTGGTGGAGCTTCTGCGAGGAAGGGAGGCGAGAGGCTGGGGACTCCTCTTCCTCGTGGTGGTCACGACGGCCGTTCCAATGCTGGTCAGTCAGCACACGAACATCCTGGGGCACCGCTACCTGGTCATCCTCTGCCCGGCGGTCTATCTACTGGCGGCGCACTGGATCGTCGCCGCGACGCCGACGGCGGCCGCGGCGGTGCGGCTGACGTTCGGGGTCTGCGCGCTGGCCCTGGCCGTAGAGGTGCCGAAGTTCTATCGTCCGCACAACGAGCAGTGGCGGGAAGCGGCCGCTCACGCGCTGGCCAAGGCCGGCCCGGGCGACGCCGTCGTGGCGGTCACCTTCCCGGAGCTCTTCCGGTACTACTTCCGCCAGGCGGGCCGGCCGCAGCTTCCGGAGACCGCCAGGCCAGAGGAGTTGCTGGAGCGACTGGCTCGTGTCAAGGCTGCGGGCGGCCGCAGCCTCTTCGTGTTGCGCGCGCGCGATCCCGGGCTGGAGCCGCAGGTGGAGTCAGCGCTGCGTCGCGCCGCCGCGCGCGCCGAGGTGCTCGAGCTCCGCCACGCCACGGTCTATAGGTTCGATCCGTGAGTCGGGCGGTGGCGGCGGGCGATGGGCGTCGGCCAACGAGTCAGCGCAAGACGGCGAGCTTGGCCGTGGCGCGGGGAAATCCGGTGGCGTCTACCTGTACCGGGTTTTCCAGGAAAACCCGGTACAGGTAGACGC
>JACPRK010000159.1 GCA_016190005.1 Candidatus Wallbacteria bacterium
CGGCGGCGAAGGCGGGGAGGGGGGCGCGGTTGGCGATGGGGGCGGTGGCGGCTCCGGCGGTGCAGCCGGGGGACCGCCGGGAGGAGCGACCGGCGGGGCGGGCGGCTCGGGCGGCGGCGGGACGCCTTCGCCTGCGAACTTGACGTTGGAGCGCTCGAACGGCCTGGGCGCCGTGCCCGCGGCAGCCCCGGCCGGGCTCTGCTCCGACTGTTGTGCGGCCTCCGAGGAAGTCGCCGAGCCAGCAGGCGCGCTCGGCTCGGGACCGGCCCAGGCGATGGCGGCCACCGGGATTGCCAGCGTGGCAGCCAGGACCAGGTCGCGCCAGGGGGTGGAAGAACGGCGAATGCGGATTGGCATGGGTTGCGGGGACGGCTCTGCTAGAATTTAGCCGATGAGCGCCCCGAACGGCAATGGGGGGAGGTCCCGGGGAAGACTGGGGGGGCGGCGCGATTCGCCTGGCGCGTTCAGTCTGGTGGAGCTCATGATCGTGGTGGTCAGCTCCTCGGTGGTGCTGGCCGGGTTTCTGGGAATGTACACGGCCTCGGTGTCGATGGAGCGGCGGGCTTCGCAGGACCTGGAACTGCGGTATCTGGCAATCTTCTCGCAGGATCGAGTCCTCTCGAAGCTGCGCGAGGCCAGCGCGATCGTGCGCGTGCGGGACACCGCGTTCGGGCCCGTGCTGGTGTACGAGCGGGTGCCGGTGGTGATCCCCACGGGCGGCGACGCTGGAATCGAGGATCTCGGGGCGGAGCCGTCTTGCACAGGTGTCATTTACCGCTCCGGGCGAAGCCTGTACATGCGGGAGCGCAGGCCGATCCGGGAGGCCGGCCGCCGGCTGATCGCAAGTTCGGATCTGGCGAGCGAGACTTCGGCCAACGAGGGGGCTAGCTCTCGGGAGACGGTGTCCGGATTCCTCTCCGCGGCTGTTTCCAGCCTTCCCGACACCCGAGAGGAGCTCGTCAGCCCGGAGGTGTTCGCTTTCGAGCTGGGAGACCGGTGTGTGACCCTGGGGCTGGAGGCCGGCGTAGGCACCTCGCGCTTCGGGGCAACCTTCCGGCTGTCGCACGTGCGGCCGCCCGCAGCGCTATGAGCCGGGCGTCGAGGGGCTTTTCGATTCTCGAGCTGGTGGTGACGCTGACGATCTTGTCGGCGTTGTCACTGTCGGCCGTGCTCGTGCTGGGGCCGCAGCTGACGTACTTCCGGGCGCGAGCCTCGGCCAAGAAGGTGCTGTCGCTTCTGCGGGATCAGCAGGCGCAGGCCGCGCGGGCCGGGTACGTAGACGCCGGCGGACGGGGCGGGGGCGTGATCTACTTCCGCGGGCGGGTCGTCCGAGACAACTCGCGCGGCGAGTGGGTGGTGGAGGACGAGGAGTCGCCGGATGCGTTCTGTCAGATGGCTTGCCCCGTCGATTACGTCACGGACCCGGAGCGCCCGAGCGTTCGACTGCCGGCCGTCACGAAGCTGTCGCAGCTGTCGCAGGACGAGCTGGCGACGGTATCCAACTTGCTCGATGCCGTGCTGTTCCGGGACCAGGATCGGACAGCTCGCGTCGAATCCGGCGACTACGTCGTTTTCGCGGAGCGGGCGCTCTCCGCGGGGGACGGGGGGCTTGGCAGCCGGCCGCTCGATCGCGGAGCTTCCATTTTCTCGCCCGGCCTTCAGGCCTCCCGGGAGATCTTCGTGAGCGGACCGGACGATGACCCGCGCTACGGGATCGCGATCGACGGCGGAGGGCTGGTGCATGGCCGAGCCCGGTAGGACGAGGCGCGTCACCAGGAAAGCCGTGGCATTTGCCTGTTCCGCCAGTTCGAGTAACCCGGTACAGGTAGACGCCACGGGATTTCCCTGCGCAGCTCTCATGCTCCGCCGCGCCGGCCAGTCTCTGGTGGAGATGCTGGTCGCCGTCACGGTCATGGGGGCGACGGCGCTTCTGGTATCGGGGGCGTCGGCGGCCTGGCGCGCCGAGCACGAGGAGGCGCGCGATCGCTCGCTCTATCAGGACCTGGCTCGGGAGCGCGTCGACCGGCTGTTGAGGGAGGCACCCGCGGCGCTTCTGGGGGCCACGACCGCCTCGATGGACGCGCTGGCGCTCGCGCCCGCGCAGGCAGGCGCGCGCCTGGTGACCTCGGGGGCAGGCGCCAACGCCGTCGACATCTCCAGTCTGTCTTTCGTGCCCATCACCAGGAGCGAAGCGGCTCCGGAGGATCGGGCGGTCGACCTGATGCGGTTGACCGCCCGGGCGGCGGCGACCAAGCTGCTTCCCCTCGAGGGGCCGGGGGAGCGCTATGTGACCTACAAGTACCAGGTGACGATCCTCCGCACGAATGACACGGGAGAGGACGTCGAGTGCTACGTGCTTTCGGCGCTCGACTTCGACCATGAGAGGTAACCGCCGCGCAACGGTCCTGCTCTTCGCAGTGGGGTGCATGGCCTTGGTGGCGGCCCTGCTGGCGGCGATCGGCGAGTCGGCCACCGGGACACGAAAGATGATCTCACGCCGCGACACGGAGTTGCGCGCGGCGACGGCCGCGGCCTCGGGCTTGAACCACGCGCTCTCACGGCTGCGGCAGCGCGGGCTGCGGTTCATCAACTTCCTGGAGCCACCGCCGGACCCGGCGCTGGCGGCCGGCGACCTCTGGATCGAGGACCAGGCCACGCACAGCTTCGAGCTCCAGGCGGCCGGCCCACCGCATGAGCTCGTGCGGATGACCTACAGCCTCCGCGTCGCGCCCGAGCCCAGCCCGGTCGCGCCCCGGCCGGGCCTCGGCTTCGTCCGAGCGAACCTGGCGAAGCCGGCCAGGCTCGATTCTGCGGTGAGATTCACGCTGACCGTCACGGGCAACTGCCTGGCCGCCGACGGGCGCGTGCTGGCCCGCAAGACGATCACGCACACCTTCGTCGGTGCCAATGTGGTGGCCGTCGATACTCGCGAGACACCCTGACCCTCTCCCAGACCGGCGGAAAAACCGGTACAGGTAAACGCCACGGGTTTTCTCTAGCGGTGGCGGGTGTCGGGGGTGTCGTCGGGGCCGGTGTCGGCAAAGTGGAGGCAGAAGGCGCCGCTGCGGTTGTTGCCCAGGCGGGCGTCGGGGGTGGAGGAGTGGAGCCAGGTGTAGTCCTTTTCGCCGGCGCGGGAGGATTCGGTGAGGGCGGCCTTGCCGCCGAGGGCGTGAAGCCGCTCGGGGCAGATGAACAGGTCGGGGCTGGCAGCCAGGCTCGCGATCTCCTTCTCCGCGGGTTTCTCGCCGGCACCGGTGCCCTCGACGGCCACGATGCGGCCGTTCTGGTCGAAGGTGAGCTGGGAGCCCGCCGGAAGCTCGCGGTGGCGATGCTCCCAGGCCCGGACGGCTCGATCGAGCACTCCCTGATTCTCGATGCAAGCCAGCCGCCTGGCCGAGACCGCCATCCCCGCGTACTTGGCCGCTCCGACCGCGGCCAGCAGTCCGACGACGACGAGCACGATCATGAACTCGGTCACCGTCCAGCCGCCGCGTCCTGCCGTCCTCACAGCCGGCATCATACCTGAGCTGCTCGACCCGGCGACATCGTCCGTCAGGATCCCGGAAATGTCTCGAGCCCGGAGGCGGAAAACGGGGACTGGCTCTGGAAGCCCGCTCGAAACCTGGCAGTCGTCCCGTCGGCCGGCCGGGCTTCCGGTGCCTGGACCCGAGTTCCGACGACTTTGCAGTTGCCCTCCACCGTCCGTCCCCAGTTCTCGCCGCGCGGCTGACCACTGTGATACGCTGGCCGGGCGGTCCGCGCATGCCGCTTCGGGTGTGCGACGAGGCCCTTTCGGAGGACAAAACGCTATGGCCAAGAAGATCATTTATGCCTTCGGGAACGGTTCGGCAGAGGGTAACGGCAAGATGAAGGAGCTGCTGGGCGGCAAGGGAGCTGGCCTGGCCGAGATGTCCAATCTGGGGGTGCCGGTGCCGCCGGGCTTCACGATCACGACGGAGGCCTGCACGGCGTTCTACGCGGGGGGCCGCAAGTGGCCGAAGGGCCTCGACGTCGAAGTGAAGAAGTACCTGAAGCGCCTCGAGAAGTCGATGGGACGGGTGCTGGGCGATCCGAAGAAGCCGCTCCTGGTGAGCGTCCGTTCGGGCGCGCGCGCCTCGATGCCCGGCATGATGGATACGATCCTGAACCTGGGCCTCAACGACGCTTCGGTCGAGGGCCTGGGCCGCGAGAGCGATAACGAGCGCTTCGCCTGGGACAGCTACCGGCGCTTCATCCAGATGTACAGCGACGTGGTCCTGGACGTCTCCAAGGAGAAGTTCGAGCACGAGCTGACGCGGGCCAAGGAGTCCGAGGGCGTGAAGTACGACGCCGAGCTCTCCGCCGCCGCGCTGCGTCAGCTGGTCACGACCTACAAGAAGCTGGTCAAGAAGGAGGCCGGGGTCGATTTCCCGCAGGACCCCTGGAAGCAGCTCGAAGGCGCCATCGGCGCCGTGTTCCTCTCCTGGAACAACCAGCGCGCCATCGACTATCGGCGCATCTACAAGATCCCGGGCGAATGGGGCACCGCCGTGAACGTGCAGTCGATGGTCTTCGGCAACATGGGCAACGACAGCGGTACAGGCGTCGCCTTCACCCGCGATCCTTCCAACGGCGAGAACCGCTTCTACGGCGAGTACCTTCTGAACGCGCAGGGCGAAGACGTCGTGGCCGGCATCCGCACGCCGCACCCGATCAACCGCACGGGCAAGGACAAGGACACCAAGCTCTCGACGCTCGAGGAGGAGATGCCCGAGGTCTACGAGCAGCTCTGCGACATCCGCAAGCGGCTCGAGAAGCACTACCGCGACATGCTCGACGTGGAGTTCACCATCCAGCAGGGCACGCTCTATATGCTCCAGAGCCGCGTCGGAAAGCGCACGGGCGCGGCCTCGGTGCGGATAGCCGTTGAGATGGCAGAATCGGGCCTGATCGACAAGAAGACCGCAGTGATGCGCGTGAGCCCGGACCAGCTCGACCAGCTGCTGCACCCGACGCTCGACCCGAGTGCGAAGCTCGACATCCTGGCCAAGGGTCTGCCGGCCTCTCCAGGAGCGGTCAGCGGGCGAGTGGTGTTCAGCGCCGATGACGCGGTCGCCTGGGTCAAGAAGGGCGAGGCCGTGATGCTGACGCGCCTTGAGACGAGCCCGGAGGACATCCACGGCATGGAAGTCGCCAAGGGCATCCTGACGGCCCGGGGCGGCATGACCAGTCACGCGGCCGTCGTGGCGCGCGGCATGGGCAAGCCCTGCGTCGCGGGCTGCGGCGACATCCACGTCGACTACGACAAGCAGCAGTTCACCGCCGCCGGCCGTGTCGTCAAGGAAGGCGACTGGATCACGATCGACGGCGTCAGCGGCCGCGTCGTGGCGGGCCGGGCGCCGACCGTCTCCCCGAAGATGGACCGCTACTTCGCGGAGCTGATGCAGTGGGCCGACACGTTCCGAAAGCTGAAAGTACGGACCAACGCGGACACGCCGCCCGACGCCGTGCGCGCCCGCGGTTTCGGCGCCGAGGGGATCGGGCTCTGCCGGACCGAGCACATGTTCTTCGGCGAAAAGCGCCTTCCCGTGGTGCGCGAGATGATCCTGAACATGAACGATCAACATGTCCGACAGTCGAGCGCCGACAAGCTGATGCCGATGCAGAAGGACGACTTCCTCGGCATCTTCAAGGCGATGGAGGGGCTGCCGGTGACGATCCGGCTGCTCGACCCACCGCTTCACGAGTTCCTGCCGAACCTGACGGAGCTGACGGTGGAGATCGAAGAGCTTCGCAAGAACGGCAAGGACGCCAAGAAGTTGAGCGCGGCCGAGGCGCTCCTGGCGCGGGTGCAGTCGCTGCACGAGCTGAATCCGATGCTGGGCCACCGCGGCTGCCGGCTGGGGATCACGTTCCCGGAGCTCTACGACATGCCGGTGCGCGCGATCATGGAGGCCGCCTGCGAGCTGACCAAGAAGGGCGTGAAGGTGCTGCCGGAGATCATGATCCCACTGGTCGGCACGCCGGAAGAGCTGGCGATGACGCGGCAGATGGCCGTGAAGGTGGCCGACGAGGTCCAGGCCCGTCTGAAGGTGAAGGTGCCCCACCTGATCGGCACGATGATCGAGGTGCCGCGGGCGGCCGTATGCGCCGACGAGATCGCCAAGGAGGCCGAGTTCTTCAGCTTCGGGACCAACGACCTGACGCAGATGACGTTCGGCTACAGCCGGGACGATGCTTTCAAGTTCCTGCCGAAGTACGTGGAGGTGGGCATCCTGAAGATCGACCCGTTCATCTCCATCGACCAGAAGGGCGTGGGCGTCCTGATGGAGATGGCCGTGCAGAAGGGCCGCAGCGTCCGCAAGAAGCTGAAGTGCGGCATCTGCGGCGAGCACGGCGGCGAGGCGGCGAGCGTGATGTTCTGCCACCGGCTGGGGCTCGACTACGTGAGCTGCTCGCCGTTCCGCGTGCCGCTGGCGCGGCTTGCGGCCGCCCACGCTGCAATCGAAGAGGCCGCTGCCAAGCGGGGCAAGGGCGCCATCAAGGGCCGCGCCTCGGACCAGAACTGAGCGGTTTGCGAGACAAGGGCAAGACAGCAGGCAGGAGGCCCGAGCTCGAGATGCCACGGGCCACTGTCTGCTGTTCGACCCCGGCTACCGCCCGAACCCGACCTGCGTTTCGCTAGTCACCACGAAACCCTATGGACGCCAAAGATCACGTCAAGAAGATTGCCGACGCGCGCGAGAAGATCGTCGGCCAGATGTCGAAAGTCATCGTCGGCCAGGAGCAGACGATCCGCGAGCTGCTGATCGCTCTGTTCAGCCGTGGCCACTCGATCCTGATCGGAGTGCCCGGACTGGCGAAGACCCTGATGATCAACACGCTGGCGCGGATCATCGACCTGAAGTTCAAGCGCATCCAGTTCACTCCCGACCTGATGCCGAGCGACATCACGGGCACGGACATCATCCAGGACGACCAGGACACCGGCCGGCGGAAGTTCGTCTTCGTGCGCGGCCCCGTCTTCGCCAACATCCTGCTCGCCGACGAGATCAACCGCACGCCCCCGAAGACCCAGGCGGCGTTGCTCCAGGCGATGCAGGAGTACAACGTGACCGCCAGCGGGGAGACCTACCGGCTCGAGGAGCCGTTCTTCGTTCTGGCCACGCAGAACCCGATCGAGCAGGAGGGCACCTACCCGCTGCCCGAGGCGCAGCTCGACCGGTTCATGTTCAGCATCTACATGGGGTACCCGAGCTACGACCAGGAGCTCGACATCGCCAAGATGACGACCGGGTCGGCTGACCCGACCATCGAGCGGGTCCTGGACGGCCGCGAGGTGATGGAGGTGCAGCGGCTGGTGCGGCAGGTACCGATTGCCGATCACGTGGCGAGGTATGCCGTGACGCTGGCGACTCGGACCAGGCCCGGTCAGGACGGGACGCCGGAGTTCGTCACGCGGTGGCTCTCGTGGGGCGCGGGTCCTCGCGCGTCGCAGTACCTGATCCTGGGCGGCAAGGCGCGCGCGATCATGGACGGGCGCTACGCGGTCAGCGTCGAGGACATCCGCGCTGTGGCGCAGCCCGTGTTGCGGCATCGCATCGTCCCCAACTTCAACGCCGAGGCAGACGGAGTCACCGCCAAGGACGTGGTCGACAAGCTGCTGGAGTCGATGCCGGAGAAGGCGTGAAGCGTTACCTCAGTCCTTCCGTCATCGCCCAGATCGGCCGCCTAGACCTGGTGGCGCGAATGGTCGTGGAGGGCACGCTGGCCGGGGAGCACAAGAGCCGCTTCCACGGCTTCAACATCGAGTTCGCCGAACACCGGCAGTACTTCCCGGGCGACGAGCTCAAGCACATCGACTGGAAGCTCTACGCCAAGAGTGATCGCTACTACGTCAAGCAGTACGAGGAGAACACGTCGCTCAGGGCGTACATCCTCCTCGATTGCTCCCACTCGATGGCCTATCCCGAAGAGGCTGGCGCAAGCGCGCTCACCAAGCTGATGTATGCGCGCTACCTGGCCGCGGCGCTGGCCTACCTGACCTTGCACCAGGGAGACTCCGTCGGCATCGTCACCTTCAGCGACCACGTGCGGCAGACGGTAGCGCCCCGCAGCCACCCCTCGCACCTGGAGCGCATCCTGGGTGCCGTCGACCGCAACGAAGCGGCCGAGCGGACCGACTTTTTCCGGATCTTCCAGGAGTTCAGCGGCCACATCAAGCGCCGGGCACTCGTGATTGTCCTCTCCGACTTCTTCGACGAGTACGACCGGATCATGCAGGGCGTGAAGTTCCTCAAGTTCCTCAAGCACGAGCTCATCCTTTTGCACGTGCTCACGCCGCAGGAGATCGACTTTCCCTTCGAGGACTATACGAACTTCATCGATATGGAGAGCGGGAGCAACCTCTGGATCGACCCCCGCATCATCCGGGAGAAGTACAAGAGCGCGATGCAGCAGTACATCCACCGGCTCTCCCAGGAGTGCAGGTACCGTCACATCGACTATGCGCTCTTCCGCACCGATCAGCCCTTCGAGGTCAATCTCGCCCGCTTCCTGGCCATGCGTGCCCGGAGGAGGATTTAGGGGAAGAAGACGGAAGGCGGAAGGTGGAAGGTGGAAGGTGGAAGGTGGAAGGTGGAAGGAAGTAGCCAGTAGCCGTAGCTGCCCTGCCGGCACGGCCTCAGCAGGTGCGTGGCCACTCTCACTCCTGATCCCTGATCCCTGAAGCCTGATCCCTGAAGCCTGATCCCTGATCCCTCAAGCCTCACTCCTCGAGCCTCAACCCTCGTATGCACTTCCTCAATCCGGCGTTCCTGACCGGCCTGCTGATAGCGGGGATTCCGCTGCTGGTCCACCTCTTGCGCCATCGGCGGGTGCAGCAGGTGCGCTTTTCGACGCTCGAGTTCCTGAAGTTGCTCCACAAGCGTCACTCGCTGCGCATTCGCATCAGCCAGTGGTTGCTGCTGCTGGCGAGGATGGGGCTGGCGGCGGCGCTGACGCTCGTGTTCGCGCAGCCTTACTTCACGGCGCCGTCGATGCAGTTCTTGAACGCCGGTCCCAGGCAAGTCGTGGCGGTCCTGGACAACAGCGGGTCGATGGGCGTGGTCGCGCGCGAGGGCCGGACGCTCTACCAGGAGGCGTTGGAGGAATTGAGGCGATTGGCCGCGGGTCTATCGCCCAGGGACGCGCTCACGGTCGTGGCCCTGGCGCCTCGGGCCCGTGTGAGCTTCCGCGGCCGCCCCGAGGACTTCCGGACGGTCGTCGCACCGGCTCCTAGCGCTGCCGCCGCGGATGTCGAAGGTGCGGCCCGATTGGCGGCCGGGGCCTTCGACGAGCGTCCTGGCTCGGAGCGGCAGCTGGTGCTCTTCAGCGACTTCTGCCGGCTCGCAACGGGTCCGCTGGCCCGCCTGCAGTGTGAAACGCTCCTGTTCCCGTTCCGCGCCGACGGGGTGTCCAATCGCTCCGTTGGCGCCATTGCCGCAGACGCCGAGCGACTGGTGGCCGGCGACACGGCGACCTTTCGACTGACGCTGGGCCGCCACGGCGCGCCGTCCAGGGCGAAGCTGGCCTTGTCGGTGCCCGACCGGGCCGAAGAAGTGCGCATCGTTGCGGCGGGCGTAGGGCCGACCCAGGTTGCATTCTCTTCGCGATTCGAAAAAGCGGGATTCGTGCCGGTCTCCGTGCGTACCGAACCGGACGCGCTGCCCGGCGACGACGTCGCGCAGACGGTGGTCGAGGTGCTGGCGCAGCGCCGCGTCGTGGTAGTGACGGGGCGTCCGCTGCCGCCGGGCGAGGGTGTACGGGACCCGCTGTTCTTTCTGAGGAGGGCCCTGGAAGGCGCCGCCCTGGACGTGACGGAGGCGCCCGAGAAGCTGGAGGGCGCATCGCTGGTCGTTGTCTTGCGGCCGGACTTGCTCGACGCGACCCACGGCCGGAACCTGGCGGAGCACGCGCGCCGGGGTGGCAACGTGATCACCTTCCTGAGCCCGGACGAGATAGACGTCGGCGCCGCCAATCGGAACTGGTTCGACTTGCTGGGCGTGATGCGTTTGGGCCGCAAGGTCGAAGCAGTGGCGCCATGGCGGGCCGCTAGCGGAGGCGACGCCCGCGGGTGGGTCGATGGCCGCTCCTGGGAATCGGTGGCGTCGAGTGCACGATTCCTGATCGAGCCCGGGCCTGGCCCCCGCCGCCAGAGCGCGCTAGTCGCCTTCGACGATGCCACGCCGGCGGTCGTGACCGGCCCGCTCGGCCGCGGCCTGCTGACCGTCGTCAACGCTGGCGTTGGCCTCGAGGGCTCCGATTTGCCACTGCATCCTGTCTTCCCCATCTTCCTGTCCCGCCTGCTCGCCTGGTCCCCCGAGGGGCTGACCGTGGCCACCGCCGGTGAGGAGGTCAGCTTCACGGTCCCCGTTGAGGAGTTCGCAGGGCAGTTCCAGGTCGTCGCTCCGGGTGGCCGCGTTCAGTCGCTGACGCCCGAACGACGCGGCAAACAGCTCTCCGTCAGCTTTGACGCGACCGACGTCCCCGGGCTCTATCGATTCGAGCGGGTCTCGTCGGGCCGGCGCACGACCCAGTGGTTTGTCGTACGATGGCCCGAGTCCGAGTCGGCCCTGGAGTATCCCGCGGACGCGGAGCTGACTCGCCAGTTTCCTCGGGCCAAGCTCGGCGCCGCGACTTCCGGCGCCGCCTGGACGGGCCGGCTGCCGTTCAGCGTCTCCGACCTCCTGCTTGCCGCAGCCATTTTCTTGATCCTGGCCGAGAGCTGGCTCGTCTTCGATCTCGAACGACAGATCGCCCGAGACCTCCCGAGTGCCACTCATGAGTGATTTCCTCGAAAAATTGAAGGTATCCCTGGGCGGCGACCCGTACACGTTCCGCCAGCTCGCCAACAATAACTTCATCGTGAGCGAGCCGGAGGCCGTCTTCGAGGCGCCGGGCGTCGACGGCTTCTCCATCCGGCACGTCTACTCCGGACACGCCGTGGCCGAGCTTCCGCTGGCTCCCGTCAAGAACCGGCCGGCCTTCCGTGCCTCGCTGATGCGCGGGCGCAACCTCTTTTGGGTCGACCCGATGGGCGTCGAGTTCAGCCTCTACTACAAGTCTGCCGCGCGGGACTGGGTGGAGAGCATCCTCAAGGCCTTCATCATCCTGCTCGTGATGCAGACTTTCGTGGTCCAGACCTTCTTCATCCCCACGGGCTCGATGAAGAACACGCTCTTCCCCGGCGACTACATCATGGTCGAGAAGCTCACCTACCGGTTCTTCGAGCCGGACCCGGGCGAGATCATCGTCTTCGAGTTTCCCGACGACGTCAGCAAGGACTTCATCAAGCGGCTCATCGCCCGAGGCGGCGACAGCTTGGAGGTTCACGGCGGCGTCGTCACTCGCAATGGGCGCAAGATGACGGAAAACTACACGGTCTTCAAGAAGCGCCTCTTCGATCCGACGATCCAGGCGGTCGCGCCGGAAGTCGGCTACGACCTGCGGGCGTTGCCGCAATGGCCGCTTGCCAAGGGGTGTGCGCAGTCGCATGTCGTGGCCATCAATCCCAGGTTCGACCGGCTTCCCGGGTTCACGCTCGATTCGGTCGAGCAGGCCGACCGCGGCCTCCAGCGCGTCGACAAGCCCGAGGAGGTCGAGACAACGAGAGGCAGCTATCACTTCGATCCGAAGACGCTCGAGCTCTTGATCCACCCGCGCAACGACGCGGCGCTGGGCTCCGTCGCCCGCGAAATCGACCTCTTCTTCCGATTCCTTCACGAGGACTCGGAGGCCTGCGCAGAGCTGGAGCGCGACGTGTTCGGCGAGGTTGCACAGCTGGAGGACAGGGCGATCCAGCTTCCCCCGGATCAGCTCTGGGCGATGGGTGACAACCGCAACAACAGCGCCGACAGCCGCTTCTGGCGCAATCCTCTGAGGCGCCGGGGGTTGATGGGGAAGGGGTTGCTGGTCTACTGGCCGCCTTCGCACATGGGGATGATCCGTCACCTGCACTTCGACGCAAAGCGGTGACGGCTGGCTCGCGATGGACGACTTCATCCCCTTCCTGACTGCCCTGCTGGTGGCCGGGATTCTCACCCCGCCGGTCAAGCGGTGGGCCGTCGTCATTGGCGCAGTGGACCATCCGGCCGAGCGCAAGATCCATCGGCAGCCAATGCCGCGCCTGGGTGGGATGGCCGTCTACGCCGGCTTCTGGACGGGCGTGCTGGTGTACGGCGGCTTGCATCCGGGAGTGTTGCCGGCGGCCGTCGCGGGCATCTTCATGGGGTCGCTGTCGCTGGTGCTGCTCGGCGTCTATGACGACATCGGCGACGCCCCCGTGCGGATCAAGTTCCCGGTCCAGGTTGCCGCGGCCCACTTGGCCTACTTCTTTGGCGTCCGCTTCGACCTGCTGCCCGGCCTCGCCGCGTTTGCCGGCATCACGCTCCCCGAGCCGCTGGTCTCCATCACCGCGTACGCGCTCACCATCCTCTGGATAGTGGGCATCACCAACGCCATCAACTTCATGGATGGGCTGGATGGGTTGGCGGGCGGCATTTCGCTCTCAGCGTCGATCTCGCTCTTGCTCATCGCACAGCTCTGCGACGCCGCCGAGATGGTGCCCTTCGTGGGCGCGCTCGCCGGCGCCCTCCTCGGC
>JACPRK010000149.1 GCA_016190005.1 Candidatus Wallbacteria bacterium
CGTGCGTAGACAGCGAAACCGAAAAGGCTTCACGATCATCGAACTGCTCATCGTCGTCATCGTCATCGGCGTGCTGGCGGCAGCCGGGCTGGCGAAGTACCAGAACTTCGCCGAGATGTCCCGCCGCAAGACCTGCATCGGCCAGCTGCACACGCTCGAAACCGGCCTGGCGGTCTGGGAAACCAACAATATCGCCTTTGCCGAGAACGCCAAGTGCGTCTTTGGCTTCAGCACGCGCACGGGCAAACTGGATAATGGCGCCATCCTGCCCACGATGCTCAACGTCAATGTGGGTGTCGCGCTCATCACCGACGTCGTCGCCAACAGCACCGTCGGCGGCCCCACGGCCTTTACCAACACGGGCCCGGGCCCCCAGGGCAACATCGGACCGTTGAACACGGTCATCCGCGATGACGGCGTCTGGGACTGCCCTGCCGCAACGTCCCGCTACTACAACAGCGAGATCCAGAACGTCGGCGACGACTACATGGACACGAGCGGCGGCGGCGTCGGCACCAACCCCCGCGGCGCCCCCATCGGCCTGGGCGGCCGCTACATCGGCGTGGTCTGCGGCAAGGGCAACGGCCAGACGGCGCTCGTCAACGGCGGCTTCCCCGCAGGCCTCATCAACTCGGGCGCCCTGGGCGCGACCTCGAACTTGGTTTCGCCGTGCCCCCAGGTCCCCTTCAAGATCATGGTTTGCGCCTGCTACGGCACCTTCGGCGTCACCTCGGGCGGTGGCTCGGCGACCCCCGGCTCCACGGCGACGAACCAGGGCGGACCGGTCGGCCCGGACGGCTCGTCGCTGAGCCGTCACTCCTCCCGATGGTAACTCGATAACGCGCTTCGACTCCCGTCACTCTCTGCTCCGTGGCTTCACGCTACGGAGCAGTTTTTTTCGAGCCCCTCGGCGCAAGAAGCCGCCCTCCAGCTACGTTCCGAGTTGTTGTAGCATGTGACCCACGCCCAGCGGCTCTCGTGGCCCGGGTGGTTCGACCCGCTGCAATGCAAGAGACACCGGAAACCCCGCCGCTCCGAGCAGCCCCCCGGCCGCTTCGGCGGTGGCTGGCCCTGGGCGCAGTGTTACTCGGTGTCCTATCGCTTGGGCAGGCCTGGACAGACCTGTTCCTTGCCAAGCGGGCGCAACTGGTCGTCGCCCGCGTGGATGGAGTTCCCCGCGAGGCCTATACGCGAATCCGAGTGTCCCGCGTGCTGCCTGCAGGGGGAGAGCGAGACCTGGCCTGTTTCGTCCCCAAGGACGGGCAGATCCGCTGGCAGCTGGAAGCCGGCTGGGTCCGCATGCTCCGTGTTCGCCTGCAGGAGCAGGACCTGGCGGCCCTCACAGCCCTCCATCTCAGAATTGGCGAGCAGGTCCTTTCCTTCCCCAAGCCGGAGATACGCCAGCTCTGGACCTGCACCCGTTCGACCCCGGTCCTACCCACCGACCAGGCGACCTGGACCCTCGAGACGCCCGGCCGACTAGGCTCAAACCACTCGGCGTCCCTGAGGAACTTCCTCCTGAACTGGCCGGCGACAGAGACGATCCTTCAGGAGCTGCTCCTGCTTCTCCCGTCCCCGTGGCGCCCCCTCATAGCGACCGTGACGCTCCTGCTCCTGACCCTCGTCACAGGTCGCATGCTGGTCCCCAAAGGCGTGGCCTCGAGTGCCTGGACGGCACTGGATGGCGCCACCGAAGCGAGGCCCTGCACGGCCCGAAGGGAGTGGGCCTGGGCCCTCGCCGGGCTCCTGATCGTCGTTGCCGTATTGGTCCGGCTGCATTGGACCGATCCTTTCTGGTTCACGCAGGACGACAACAGAGTCCAATTCTTGCCTAACGTGCTCTTCGGATGCCGGGCGGCCCTGGCCGGCCAGCTTCCAACCTGGAGCCCCCACGAGCTCCTCGGCACACCGCTGATGGAACCGGGACACTACCCACTCA
This sequence comes from Candidatus Wallbacteria bacterium, assembly GCA_016190005.1. Classification (GTDB taxonomy): domain Bacteria; phylum Muiribacteriota; class UBA6191; order JACPRK01; family JACPRK01; genus JACPRK01. The sequence goes on from JACPRK010000149.1 coordinate 1,940, forward strand.
CCTACCCGCCGCTCTACTTGTGCCATTTCGTCGCCCGAAAAATCCTCGGCCAAGAGCAGCAGATCATCCAGGTCTGGGCCTGGTTCCACCTCACGCTCGGGTATCTGGCCGGCTACGTCTTCGCCCGGTTCGTCGGCATCCGACCCGCTCTGGCGGCTGCAGCCTCGTGCTCGTTTGTGCTCTCGGGCTTCTTTTTCATCCTGGGGCGGGCCTGGACAGGGCCTACTCCCGTCGCTGTCTGGCTACCGATCATGTCGCTTCCCGTCGCCTATTTGCTCGCACGCGAGCCCGATTGGCGGTTGCTCCCTGTTTCGGGCCTGGCGATCGGAGGAGCGTTTCACTCGGCGAACACGCAGTTCTGGGCCTATTCCCTCGTCGTTCTGGCAGGGACTGCCGGGGTCGCCGCCACGTCGGCGAGCTTCCGAAGGCAGCGGCTTCCCCTCCTCTTCTCGGGTCTACTTCTGGGACTCGCCATCGCCGCGCCGGTCTTGATCCCGCAAATGGACTGGGCGTTTCGCCTGCATCGCAGCGGGGGGGTCCACTGGGGTATTCTCTCGTTCTTCCCCAGACTGCTCGTTCCCTCCCCGCTCGTGGAGGTCCTTCACCGAGACGGATGGAGCTCCCGAGGGGACGCCCTGGGACACCTGTTCTACTCCGGAACCGTCCTGACGCTCGTCGGGTGCGCAGGATTGGTCTTGCTCGTAGGGGCCTCGCTCTCCGGGCTGGGCTGCCGGATACTGCGGCGGAACATCTGGCTGACGACGGCGGGCCTGGCGATGCTTCTTGCGCTGGGGCAGGACGGCCCGCTCTGGTGCCTGCTGGCAGCCTTGCCGGGCTTCTCGATGTTGAACCACCCGATCAAGCTTTTGCCGCAGATGACCTTCTTTCTGTCGATCGGGGCCGCAATCATCCTGGAGCGCGTCCTTACGGCGCGCGCCAGGAGCGCCGCCGCTGAGCGGACGCTCTTCGGCTGCACGGCTCTGTTGCTCCTCTACCATGCCAGCCCCTCTCTTCCGCCCTACACAGAGTGGCGCATCCCTCTCCCCTACCCGCCCCTGCCGGGGCTGGTGGCAGCCGAAGGCAGGCCCGGAGTTCTCGGCACCAACGCGCGCTACATCCCGCTAGCGCAGGCGTGGGACAGAAACCCCGACAACCTCTGGAGTCTCTCGTTCGGCCTGCCGGCCCACTACGGACTTCTGTCGGCCGACGGCTACAACCCGCTGGTGCAGGCTTCCCCCGAAAACGTCCTTGCTTGCCGGCAGATGATCGCCGACCCGCTCGCGGCGGCGCGGGCCTACGGCATCCGGTGGGCCCTGCAGCGGCGAGGGTATCGCCCACCCACGGTATTGCGGGACCTGAGCGACGCAGCAGACATGACGACCTCGAAGTATGACTCGCCCCTCCTGGCCGACCTGATTTTTTCGGTCGGCAAGCTGGTGGCCGAGACCGAAGGCGTGCGTGTCTGGGAGCTTCCACGACCCGATCCTCTCGCCTTTGCGCGTAACCTGCCTGAGGTGGCGCTGCCCGTGACCGCCCGCGCCGATGGGGTCGACGTCAGTGTGTCGGGGGCAACGGCCGGCTCGGCCGTAGTTGTGAACGTTCTCATGCGCCCGGCCATGCAGGCACGTGCAGACGACGTGCCGGTGCACCTCGAGAGCGACGAATGGGGACGCGTGGTGGCCCAGCTGCCGGCCGGAGCGCGGAAGCTCGAGCTGCGATATCGCCCGCGCTGGGGGCTTGGGTTGGCTTGCTCAGCGCTCCTCGCTACGCTCTCGCTGGGCCTGGCCTGTTGGGTTCTGCGCGGAAGGCCCAAACCCGTCGCGGGCATGGCCTCGACAGGGAATGCCGAGTGCAACGGCTCCGCTTGCCGGACCGAATGACTGACAGGAACGGCCTGCCGGCCAACAGTGGGCCGCCGGCCGGCACGAGTGGGCATTCGACCCTCCCGAGGAAGGCGATGCTGGCACTCATACTCCTCTGGGCGCTGATCGTCTGGTTCGGCTTTCGAAAGGAAGTCGATCACGACGAGGTTGCGCATGTCCATAGCGCCTGGCTGACCTTCCAGGGGCTGCGGCCGTCGGCGGACTGACAGGCACGCCACCACCCGCTCTACTACCTGGCGACTGCGCCGCTGTCGGGGATGGTGGAAGACCCGGTTCATCTGCTCCTGTGCCATCGCGGAGTCATGGCGTTCAACCTGCTGGCGATGCTCGTGCTGGTCGTAGAGGCGGGCCGACGGCTGGAGGGTGTCAGGGCTGCCTTCTGGAGCGGGTTCTTCTTTCTCACAGCCTCGCTGCTCACTGTGGGAAGCCTGGAGGTCAGGCCGGACACCGTGCAGGTCACCCTTGGGTTCATCGCCGTCGTACTGATGCTCCCCGGACCACACAGGCTGTCCCATGGGATTCGTTGGGGAATGGCAGGTCTGCTCACCGGCCTGGCCTTTTGCACCCTACAGAAGCAGGTGCTGTTCCTGGTGAGCGTCACGCCGTTCTTCGTCCGGGTTGCCCAGGGTGGGCCGCAAGAATCCGACGTGACCCACGAGCGGACTTCAATGTCACACCTGGCTGTCTTCGGTGTCCTGGCCGCGCTTCCAGTCGCGCTGCTCTTACTCCCGTATCTTCGGGAGGGCACATTAGATCGCTACCTTCTTTACTGCTGGAAGTTCAACGCATCCTACGCCTTGAGCCGGCAGCTCGACCCGCTCGTGTTCAGCCAGTCGACCCGGTACGCGCCCCACTTCTGGGCACTGGCACTCGCCGGGCTACTTGTGCCGAGCGGCAGTCCAGCGCAGCAGCTCGCGATAAAGGTCCCGGCCCTGCTTGGGTTGCTCCTGACGATCAGCACCGGGGCGCAGTACAAGCAGTACCTGTTCGGCGTCTGGCCATTCTTGGCGCTGGCCGCAGGATTAGGTCACGTGAAATGGGTCCGCGCGCTGGGAAAACGCGGCCAAACTCCTCGCGTCGGCTACTGGGCTCTCTTCCTTACGGTCCTGGCGGTGGGGCCGGTCTCCTTCCTGTCGATGCTTCCGCCCGAGCGCGCCAATTTCGAGCAACTTGCAGCTTGCATCAGGTTCGTGGAGAGGAACGTCCCTGCGGGAGAACGCTTCTTCGACGATGACCACCGGCTGAACCTTCGCAGGTTCGATCTCGGCTTCAACTGGTTCGGGCGTTCGACCGACTTCGCGGACCTGTCCTCTGCAGCGAAACGGAACTTGCAGCCGGATCGAGTTGCCGAGGCCCTTCGCTGGAGACCTCGACTCGTGGCTCTAACCCTGCCATACGACGCCCGGACGCGCCAGTTCTTCGAAAAACGGTACGTGCCCACGTCCTATCGAAAAGTCTTGGCCGCGGGGGCTACAGCGGCGGCCAACGAGCACGGGGTTGCTGATTTCGAGATCTGGCTAGCGGGCAAGTACGAAATCCTCTCCTACGAACCGCTCGAGAAGCCGCACCTTGAGGGCCTGGATCGAATCTGGGCCCCGGGAGGTGAACTACTGGCGCCGGGTACGGTGTCAGTGGCAGGCCTGCCCCCGAGGCAGCGCGTCCACTTGCGAGTTTGCCTCGAGCCACCTTGACCGGCCGCGGGGTGGCTTGCCAAGCGCCCCGGCTACCGCCGGCCCCCAGCCTCCTGAACCTTGAGCAGGCCCTTGCGCGGATCGACGGCCTTGACGCGGACCTCCAGCAGATCTCCCTGCTGGTACTTGCGCCCTGGGGGCGGATAGAACGGGATGTCGAAGAGATAGTCGGTGAGCTGTACGAGGTAGCTCTCGTCCCGGACTTCCTGGATCACGGCCGGCGTCGGCTCGCCCACTCGGCCCGACAGGTACTTGAGGAGCCAGTACTTGTTCGACCAGCGCTGCGTGTTGTGGGCGGCCTCGACGGCCGATTCGGCGCCGCCGATCGCCTCGCGCAGCGCGTCCTCGGCGTAGCCAGAATCGCTCTCACCCAGCGCCCGGCGCAGCTGTCGGTGCATCACCAGGTCGAGGTACCGCCGGATTGGCGACGTCATCTGGGCATAGCTCTCCAGCCCGAGACCCCAGTGGGGCCCCGGGGAGGTCTGCACCTGGATCTTCTTCACCATCGTCAGGAAGCGTCGCGACACGGCACCGGCGCCGGCGGCGATCTCCTCCTGGGGTGGCGGCTGCACGCGATAGACGGCCGCCACTGCTCGCCCGGCGCAGAAGACTCCGGCGCACTGGTTGGCCAGGATCATCAGCTCGCTGACGACCACGTCGGCCACCGACTCGCCCTGCCGCTTCTTGAGGGTGATGGCGCCGTCGGAGGCGACCCGGATCTTCAGCTCCGCCCGCTCGAAAACTCGCGCCCCCCGCCCGATACGCTGCTCCCTGAGCTTGCTCGCGAGAGCTCCAAGCGGAGCCAACGGATGCGCCGGGTCCTCGAGCAGCGCGGCCGCCTCTTCATAGGTCGCCGCCCGCTCCACGCGCAGCACCGACGGCGCAAAGAAGAACGACCGCAGGCGCGCCTCGGTGTCGACGTCGGCGAAGAGCGAGAGCGCCAACCTGGGCTGGCCGCTCAGCAAGCTCGCGGCCTCGTGCGAGATCGCCTCGGGAATCATCGGGATCGTGCGGTCCGGAAGATAGACCGTCGTCGCGCGGCGAAAGGCCTCCCGATCGAGCGGCGAGTCCTTCGGCACCGCAGCCGAGAGATCCGCGATGTGCACGCCGATGCGGAACCCGTCGGCGAGCCGCTCCAGGCTGAGCGCGTCGTCGATGTCGCGCGTCTCGGAATCGTCGACCGAGATCGCCGGTAGCTCTTGCAGGTCGAGCCTGGGCAGCCCCCCCGGGCCGCAGGTGAGCTGAGGAGAGCCGCCCGGGACGTAGGGACTCGCCAACGCTGCGGCGGCTTCGAGCACGGCCGGGCTGGCCGCCAGCCCCTCGTTGGCCGCCGCCACCAGCTCCGGCGAGAAGCCGGTCGGGATGCCCTCTTTCAGGAGCATCAGGTTCTCGTCCGGCCCGAAGTCTCCGATCTCGACCAGGAAGCCGAACGCGCCGTCGGGGACCTCCTCGCCCAGCTCGTGCAGGAGGCCTGCGGCCTCGGTGTAGCCGGCGAAGTCCTCGCGATGGATGGCCAGCCCGCGGAGCAGGTCGATGTGCCGCTCGAGCCCCTCGGGGCGCGGGGGCGCGTGCCCCAGCCGCGCGGCGCGGAACCAGGTAAGCGCATCGCCGCGCTCCCGTTGGCGGCGGTCCTGCTCGGCGAGCTGGCGACGGGTCTCGGCCACGGCCTCGGCGGGCTTCGGTACATAGAGCTCGCCCTTCTTCTTGAAGTAGAGCGGGTCGTCGTGGAGGGCGCGAAGGAGGGCACTCTGGTGGTCGGAGCCGGTCGACTCGCCGAAATAGGTACGGGCCATCTCCTCCAGCGTGATGCCGTCGGTCTCGGAGCCGGAGAAGAACTCCCAGAGGTCCGCGAGCTCGATGGACCCGGCCACGCCGAGCACGCGATCGCGGATGGCGGCCAGCCGCTCCTTGAGGTGCGGATCGGAGAGCGTCGGGTCGAGCATGTGGCTGGTCACGTGCGCCACCTTGTCGGCCGGGTAGCTGAACTCCTTGCCCGATTCGGTGAGCAACCGCAAGCTGGTCCCCTCCAACCGCTTGCAGATGGCCAGGAGGATACCCTTCTTGTCCTTGAACTCTATGACGGCGCCGGCTCGCAAGGGTGCAACGGCCATTCTTACCATGGAAATCGGGAGGCGCACGAACTCTTTGCCTCGATGCGGAGAGGTGCGGCCGCCCGGACATGGCGGGGCGCGCCAGGGTCTCGACAGAGTCGCGAGCCCGGAGGCGGAAAACGGGGACTGGCTCCGGAAGCCCGCTTGAAATCTGGCAGTCGTCCGGTCGGTTGGCCGGGCTGCCGGTGCCTGTACCCGCTGTTCGCCGACCTTGTCCGTCGCCCTGCGGGGCGCGCAGCCCCCTCTTCCGGCGGGGGCGTCGGTCGTGAGAGGATCGCGGCCATGGCCAGCTCGATCTCCGTGCGCGGAGCACGGGTCCACAACCTGAAGAACGTGTCGGTCGATCTCCCGCGCGAGGCGATGGTCGTCATTTGCGGCGTGTCGGGCTCGGGGAAGTCGTCGCTCGCCTTCGACACCATCTACGCCGAAGGGCAGCGGCTCTATCTGGAGTCGCTGTCGTCTTACGCGCGGCAGTTCCTGGGGCAGCGCACGAAGCCGGACGTGGACGAGATCTCCGGGCTCTCGCCGACGATCAGCATCGAGCAGAAGACGGGTGGCTCCAACCCCAGGTCGACGGTCGGTACTATCACGGAGATCCACGACTACCTGAGATTGCTCTATGCCGCCGTGGGAGTGCCGCACTGTTACGGCTGCGGCCGGGAAATCCGCCCGCAGACAGTGGATCAGATGGTCGACTTCCTGATGGCACACGGGACGGGTCGGGCGGTGACGCTGGCGGCTCCGGCGGTGCAGGGAAAGAAGGGGGAGCACAAGGAAGTGCTGGAGGCGATCTTCCGCGAGGGGTTCGGCCGCGTGCGGATCGACGGGAAGCTCTACCGGGAAGGCGACGAGATCAAGCTGGCGAAGACGAAGGCGCACGATATCGAGATCGTGGTCGACCGCGTGGCGCTGAAGGCGGGGAGCGAGAGCCGGCTGACGGATACGCTGGAGACGTGCGCGAAGGCGGGCGGCGGGCTCGTTCACGTGTACGGGCTGGACCCGGCAGACGCCGAGGCGCGGACGGTGCTGTCGAAGAAGGCGGCCTGCGTGGAGTGCGGCATCTCGTACCCGGAGCTCTCGGCGCGGCTATTCAGCTTCAACAGCCCTTTTGGCTCCTGTCAGTCGTGCGACGGGCTGGGCGTCGGGACACGCATCGACCCCAGGCTGGTCGTGCCGAACGAGGAGCTGTCGCTCCAGGACGGCGCAGTGGCGGCGTTCACGGGTGAGCGGCACGGAGCGATGCAGGATCTGCTGGCGGCCGTTGCCGGGCGCGAGGGGATTCCGTGGTCGAAGCCGTTCCGGACGCTCTCGGAGAGGCACCGGCGAATCGTACTCGAAGGATGCGATGGAGAGTTCGAGTTCAAGGTCCGGCGGCTTTCGGGCAACGTCAAGGTCCGCAAGGCCTACGAAGGGGCGGTGGGATACCTGGAGCGGCTCCGGGAGAAGCGCTCGATGGCCGACCATCTCTACCTGGCGCGCTTCAAGAACGAGATCCCGTGCGCGGGCTGCGGGGGAGCTCGACTGAAACCCGAGGCACTGGCGGTGCAGGTGCATGGCCTCTCTATCCAGCAGGTGTCCGAGAAGTCGATCGCCGAGGCGCACGAGTGGTTCTCGCTGGTAGAGCTGACCGCGCGGGAGGTTCGGATCGCGGGGCTGGTGCTCAGGGAGATCCGCCACCGGCTCGGGTTCCTGCTGGACGTGGGTCTGCCGTATCTGTCGCTGTCGAGGCGGGGCGACACGCTCTCTGGCGGCGAGGCGCAGCGGCTGCGGCTGGCGACGCAGGTCGGCTCGCGGTTGACGGGGGTGGTCTACGTGCTGGACGAGCCGTCGATTGGCCTGCACCAGCGGGACAACATGCGACTTCTGGCCACGCTCGGCCGGCTCAAGGAGCTGGGCAACACGCTTCTGGTTGTGGAGCACGACGAGGCGACGCTCCGGACGGCCGACTACCTGGTCGACGTCGGGCCTGGGGCGGGGCTCCACGGCGGGGAGATCGTCGCGGCCGGGCCGCTGCCGGAGTTCTTGGCGAAGGGGTCGCTCACGGCCCGTTACTTGACGGGGGCGGAGCGCATCCCGGTGCCCGGGCGGCGACGCGCGGGCAACGGGCTTGCGCTGGAGCTCAAGGGGGCGCGGCTCAACAACCTCAAGAGTGTCGACGTGCGGTTCCCGCTGGGGACGTTCATCGCGGTGACGGGAGTGAGCGGGTCGGGGAAGTCGTCGCTCGTTTCGGAGACGCTGGCTCCGGCGCTGGCGCAGAAGCTGACGGGCGCGCGGGCTATCCCCGGGGAGCATGACCGGCTGGAGGGGGTGCGGCACGTCTCGGACCTGGTGACGATCGACCAGTCGCCGATCGGCCGCACGCCGCGCTCCAACCCGGTGACGTACACGGGGACGTGGGGGCCGATCCGGGACGTCTTCTCCCAGACGCAGGACGCGCGCACGCGCGGCTACACGGCCAGCCGGTTCAGCTTTACCCGTCCGGGCGGCCGCTGCGAGGCCTGCGAGGGTGCGGGGACAGTCACCATCGAGATGAACTTCCTGCCCGACGTCGAGATCCCGTGCGAGGCCTGCAACGGTAAGCGCTTCAGCCGCGAGACGCTGGAGGTGCGCTACAAGGGGCGCAGTATCCATGAGGTGCTGGAGATGACGGTGGAGGAAGGGATCGAGTTCTTCGAGAGCTTCCCGCCGATCCGGCGGCGACTGGAGACACTGGCGGAGATCGGGCTGGCCTACATGCACCTGGGGCAGTCGGCGACGACGCTCTCGGGGGGCGAGGCTCAGCGGGTGAAGCTGGCGCTGGAGCTGGCGCGGATAGGCACGGGCCGGACGCTCTACATCCTGGACGAGCCGACGACGGGGCTGCACTTCGCGGACATCCGGATGCTGCTGGCGGTGCTGGACCGCCTGGTGGAGCGAGGCAACACGGTGCTGGTGATCGAGCACCAGCTCGACGTGGTGAAGTTTGCTGACCACGTCATCGACCTAGGGCCCGAGGGCGGACACGGCGGCGGCCAGGTGGTGGCGACCGGCACACCCGAGGAGGTCGCGCGCAATCCGCGCAGTCTCACGGCGCCGTACCTGGCGGAGGTGCTGGGAGGAGAATTGAGAATCGAGAATTGAGAATCGAGAATCGGGCCCAGGGGAGAGCCCTTCGTGGCGACGCGGGCTACCCAATAGTGGCACCTCGATTCTCGATTCTATAAATCGCGGCTTGTCAGAAGCCGACACCTTTGCTATACTCCCGCGCTCTCCCACGAGAGGGCCAACGCCGACATCGCAGCCTCGAGGAGGTAACGGGTGTCCCGGATACCGGTACTGGTCTTGTTTGCAACGGCTTCGCTGGCAGTCGCCTGCCCGGGGGCAGAGGCGCTGACCAGGGTCGCGGGGGTGGAGGTACGCGGCAGCGCGGCCATCCGAGGGGCGGCCATGAAGCTCGGATTCGCCCGGGAGCTGGGACAGTCGCTCACGGACCAGGTGGTCGCGCGGGGTGTGGAGCGGCTCAAGCGCATCGGGCGAGCGGCGGGCGTGCGGGTGGACTTCCGCGAGACGCCCTCGGGCACGTGGATCTGCTACGAGGTGCGGGAGAACCCGGCCATCGAGTCGATCGAGTTCCTGGGCAACACGGCCATCAGCGATGGGGAGCTTCTGAAGGACTTCGCCGTGAAGCCGGGCGAGGTGCTGGACTGGGATCGGCTCTACAAGGAAGTCAACCGCATCCCCGAGATCTACCTGGCACGCAAGGGCGTGCTGTATGCGGGCGTTCTTTCGCCGCTGGCCGTGCAGGCCAACGGGGGAAAGCTCTCCATCTACGTCCAGGAGTTCCGGCTGCGGCGGCTCGAGGTGAAGGGAGTACGAGGCCACCTCAGAGATGCCGTCCTCGCCTCATTGCCCCTTCGGAGGGGGCAGGTGCTGCGAAGACAGGATCTCCTGGGTGGCCTCTTCAATGCGTACCAGCTTCCGGGGATTCAGGACATCGAGTACAGCCCCAAGTTCGATCGGGAACACGGGGAGATCACGCTCGTGCTGAATCTGACGGAGGCTGGCCAGCCTGCTGCGTCACCAGCGGGCCGCGGAAAACTGAACTGAGGGATAGTGGACCGGTTCCATCTGGACCGTGTCTCGAAGGGCCGTGGAGAGAGGCATCTCTCGCACGAACCGGACCGGCTTGAACTTCTCGATCTCCAGCTTGAGCTGAGCGGTCTGCTCGTCCAGGAAGTCCCGGAAGTTGACGGTCCAGTGGATCTGGGTTCGCGTCTCCTGGGGGAACGGGATCTCCTTGCCCTGCCAGCCCTCCTTGTGGAAAGCGCGGGGAGCCGCAGGATCGGCAGCCAGGGCTGCCGAGGAGAAGAGAATCGCCGCACCGAGGGACAACGTCAGAATGCGTCCCATGTTTCACCTCCTTCCGGACAACAGGTGTTCGGGTGCCGAAAGCCGGCACCATTCTACTCTACGCGCGAGATGAAAAAAGGTTCCGCGCATGGTATCCTCCGGGGACCGGTCCGCGATTTCGGCCATGACGCGGACCATGACGTTTTCATGGGCCCGGCAACCGCGAGGGGAGCGCTCCCGCGAAGACGAGGGTCCAGACGAGGAGCGAGATGAACGCCGCCAAGAAGCAGATGGCGAGGGAAGAGCAGCCGACCGAGAAGGTCAGCCTGGCGCGCAAGCTGAAAAAGCTGGGGTCGACGCTGGCCTTGAAGGCCGACATCCTACGCACCAACAAGAATAAGGGGAGCGTCGAGCACGTCAACAAGCTCTACAACCTGTTCGCCCCGTTCTACGACCTGGTCTGGCCCAGCATGAAGGACTACGTGTCCAGCTGCCGCTATCTGGTCGACAAATCGGTCCACGACGGGGAGTACGTGCTCGACGTCGGCACCGGAACAGGTGTCTTGTCGCTGTTGGTGGCCGAGCGCGGAAACCACGTGATCGGCTTCGACCTGCACCCCAAGATGCTGGCGCGCACGCGCAAGAAGGCCGAGAAACAGGGGAAGAAGAACGCGAACATGCGGCGGCTGACGCTTTGCCGCGGGGACGCGACCATCCTGCCTTTCGGCGAGCGCAAGTTCGACGTCGTGACCTCCGGCTTCATGCTGGTCCATCTCTCCCACGACCAGAAGATCAGCGCCGTCGCCGAGATGCGCCGCGTCCTGACCGATCGAGGCCAGATCGCGCTCCTGGAAAGCCGCGGTGAGCTCACGAAGCGCTACGACACCCGAGAAGAGTGGGAACAGATTCTCCGCACCCTGGGCTTCGCCCGCCCCGTCATCGAGGACATCTACGACGTCTATCGAGTCATCTTCGCCACGAAGCAGGCGTGAGGGGGAGGGATCAGGCTTCAGGTGTCAGGCTTCAGGTGTCAGGCTTCAGGTGTCAGGCTTCAGGTGTCAGGCTTCAGGTGTCAGGCTTCAGGTGTCAGGCTTCA
>JACPRK010000152.1 GCA_016190005.1 Candidatus Wallbacteria bacterium
GAGCCCCCCCCTCACCCCTCAAGCCTCAAGCCTCACCCCTCCCCCATGCCCCCCATCCTCGAGATGTCCGCGATCGCCAAGGAGTACTACGGCAATCGCGTCCTCAAGGGAGTCGATCTCTCCGTCGACGCCGGTGAGATCGTCTGCCTGGTCGGCGAGAACGGCGCGGGCAAGTCGACCCTCATGAACATCCTCTTCGGGATGCCGGTCGTCCACGCCACGGGCGGGTTCTCCGGGGCCGTGAAGATCGCGGGCCAGCGCGTTGCCATCGACTCGCCCTTCAAGGCCATGGAATGCGGCATCGGCATGGTCCATCAGGAGTTCATGCTCCTGCCCGGCTTCACGGTGACCGAGAACATCAAACTCAACCGCGAGCTGACTTCCTCGAACCCACTCTCCAGCGTCGTCGGTGCCCTCTCACCTTCGGCCGGCAAGCGCCTGGAGTCCCTCGATTTCGACTCGATGACGCGGGATGCCCGAGCGGCCCTCGCACGCGTCGGCCTCGAGGTCGAGTCCGAAGCCACGGTCGGCGGCCTCCCCGTCGGCCACAAGCAGTTCATCGAGATTGCCCGCGAGGTCGACCGCCACAAGGCTCGCATCCTGGTCTTCGACGAGCCCAGCGCCGTCCTGACCGAGTCCGAGGCCGACCGGCTGCTCGAGACGATGCGCGCCCTGGCCAGGGACGGCATCGGCATCCTGTTCATCACGCACCGCCTGGACGAGGTCATGGCCGTCGCCGACCGCATCGTGGTACTGCGCGACGGAGAACGCGTCGCCCAGCTCGCCGGCTCCGAGGCCTCCGTCGGACGCATCGCCGAGCTGATGGTCGGCCGCAAGATCGAAAAGCGCGACCTTCCCCCGCGCTCCTTTTCCGTCTCCGACGCCGAGCTCGCCCTCGACATCCGCGACCTCGTCGTCGACATGCCCGGGGAGCCGGTCACAGGCGCCACCCTCTCGGTGCGCCGCGGCGAAATCCTCGGCATCGGCGGCCTGGCGGGGTACGGCAAGCTCGGCATCGCCAACGGAATCGCCGGCATCTACCCGGGCCGCGGAACCGTGTTGAAGGACGGCCTCCCGCTGCCGCTCAATGACCCCGCCGGCTCGCTTGCGCGCCGGGTCGCCTTCCTCTCGGAGGATCGCCGAGGCGTGGGCCTGCTGCTGGACGAGTCGATCGAGCTCAATATCGGCCTTACTTCTCTGCAGGTCCAGGGCAAGTTCCTTCGAACCTGGCTCCCGTGGCTGAGCCTGCTCGACGCCGCCGGCCTGCGTGCCCACGCCCGCGAGATGATCCGCTGGCTCGACGTCCGGTGCGTCGGCCCCGAGCAACCTGTGCGACGCCTCTCCGGAGGCAACCAGCAAAAGGTCTGCATCGCCAAGGCCGTCACGCTCGATCCCGATCTGCTCTTCGTGAGCGAGCCCACCCGGGGCGTCGACGTCGGCGCCAAACAGCGAATCCTGGACGAGCTCGTCTCCCTCAATCGCGACCGGCGCATGACCATCGTCGTCACCTCCAGCGAGCTCGCCGAGCTGCGCAGCGTCTGCGACCGGATCGCCATCGTTGCTCGCGGGAAGGTCTCGCGCGTGCTGGCTCCGGATGCCGCGGACGTCGACTTCGGCCTGGCGATGGCCGGGTAGCCTATGCGAGAACGCGTGCTGGCACTCTACGAGAAGTGGTTCCTGGGGCGGGTAGCCGAGATCGGCATCCCCAGGCTCCTGATCACGGCGTTCGTCCTCACGCTGCTCGGCGTCGCCTACTTCTACGGAATGAACCTGTCCTTCCTCCTCTCCGACTCGCTGGTGCGAGTGGGTAGGAATGGAATCCTGGTCCTGGCGCTGCTCCCCGCCGTGCAGGGCGGACTGGGCCTCAACTTCGGCCTGCCCGTCGGTGTGGCGGCCGGCCTCGTCGGCCTCCTCATCCCGATGGAGTTCGACCTGGGCGGCTGGAAGTGCTTCGTTGTCGCCACGGTGCTCGCAGCCCTCTTCGGCTGGCTCGCCGGACTGGCCTACGGCTGGCTCCTCAATCGCGTCAAGGGCCAGGAGATGATGGTCGGGACCTACGTCGGCTTCAGCGTCGTCTCCGGCACGTGCATCTTCTGGCTGCTCGCCCCCTTCCACAATCGCAAGCTCATATGGCCCATCGGCGGCCAGGGCCTCCGGACGACGCTGCCGTGCACCTCGGGGATGAGCCGCTTCCTCGACGACGCCTGGCGAGTGAAGTTCGGCGACTTCTCCATCCCGACCGGGCTGCTCCTGTACTTCCTCGTGCTCTGCGGCCTGGTGGCTCTCTTCTTCCGCACGCGCGCCGGCCTGGCCATTCGCGCCGCCGGTGAGAACCCGCTCTACGCCAAGGCATGCGGGATCTCCGAGGATCGCTCCAGACTCCTCGCCGCGGCGCTCTCCACCATGCTCGCCGCCGTCGGCATCGTTGCCTTCTCCAGCAGCTACGGGTTCGTGCAACTCTATCTGGCGCCGCTGATGGTCGCCTTTCCGGCCGTCGCCGCCCTCCTCATCGGCGGCGGCTCCGTCAACCGCGCCTCCGTCTCGCATGTCCTCATCGGCACGCTGCTCTTCCAGACCCTCCTCACCATCGCCCTACCGGTGGCCAACAAGGTCGTCAGCGGCGACATCAGCGAGGTCGCGCGCGTCGTCGTCGCCAACGGGATGATCCTCTACGCCCTCACGAGAGGTAGCCGATGAACGCGCCCGCGGAGCACCGCAACTTCGACTGGATGGCGCTCGCTCGCAAGCAGGCGGTCCCCATCACCTTCGTCGCCCTCTGCTTGACGCTCTGCGTCATGTCCGGCCAGGGTCCGGCATTTCTAGCAGGCGAGGTCGCCACCCGCCTGGCGCGCAACTCCTTCACCACGCTCTCCCTCATCGTGCCCGTCCTCGCGGGTCTGGGGCTCAACTTCGGCATCGTCCTCGGAGCGATGGCCGCGCAGATGGCCATCATCACCGTCGTCCACTGGAACATGGCGGGGCTCTCTGGCTTCCTCGCCGCCGCTCTGCTGGTCGTGCCCATCGCCATCGCGTTCGGGTGGCTCGTCGGACTGCTCTTCAACCGCGCCAAGGGCCGGGAGATGGTCACCGGCCTCATCGCCGGGTTCTTCGCCAACGGCCTCTACCAGCTCCTCTTCCTGTTCCTCGTCGGAACGCTCATCCCGTTCCACAATCCCGCGCTGCTCTTGCCCGAGGGCTACGGCCTGCGCAACACGGTGAACCTCGCGCCGGTCAACTACGCCCTCGACGACATTCTCTCCGTAACCTGGAAGTCCGGCCAGGGCATGGCGTGGACCGTCGGCTCGGCCGACAAGACGCAGCCGGCGACCGGCGCCGTCCCGTCCACCGGCCCCGAGAGCGCTGGAGCTGGTTCGCCCGTCAAGATCCCCATCAGCACCTTCCTGCTCATCACCGGCCTTTGTCTGGGCATCGGCTGGCTGATGGCCACGAAGCTCGGACAGGACATGCGCGCGGTAGGCCAGGACATGCACATCGCCGAGGTCGCGGGCATCCCCGTCGACCGAACGCGGCTGATCGCAGTCGTCGTGAGCACCGTGCTCGCCGCCTGGGGCCACCTGGTCTACTTGCAGAACATGGGAACCCTCAACACCTATAGCAGTCACGAGCAGATCGGGATGTTCGGCGTCGCCTCGCTCCTGGTCGGCGGCGCGTCCGTCTCGCGAGCCACCGTCTGGCAGGCTCTCCTCGGGACCCTGCTCTTCCACACGCTCTTCGTGACGTCTCCGCTCGCCGGCAAGACCCTGATGGGCGACCCGCAGATCGGTGAGTACTTCCGCGTGTTCGTCGCCTACGGCGTCATTGCTCTCGCGTTGGCGCTGCACGCCTGGAAGGGCGGCCACCAGAAGTAGAGCGCCGACCCCGGGTAATGGACAAGACGAGGCCCATCGGCCGCTCCGCCCTCCTGAGGCAGGGCCTCTCCCAGCTCCTTGGCAAGCTCGTGGAGGGCCTGGAGCAGGTCGAGGAGCAGGTCGCTCCCAGGCGCTTCCGCCCCCCAGGCGCGCTTGCCGAACCCGAGTTCCTGGCCACCTGCCAGCGGTGCAACGCCTGTGTCCGGGCCTGCGAGCCCGGCATCCTCATGGTCCTGCAGCCCGGTTACGGAATCGCCTCCGGAACGCCGCACCTGGAGCCCCACTCCGGCCCCTGTCAGATGTGCCCCGAGCTCCCCTGCATCGGTGCCTGTCCCAGCGGCGCCCTTCGGCCCATCCCGCTCGAGCAGGTTCGCATCGGCATCGCTCGCCTCGACCCCGCGCGCTGCATCGCCTTCCACGGGCAGGACTGCCACGTCTGTCTCGACGTCTGCCCGCTGCCCGGCAAGGCCATTGCCATCGAAGCCGGCCGCCCCGCCATCCTCGACGCCCGCTGCACCGGCTGCGGCGTCTGCAGCTTCGCCTGCGTCGCCCAGCCCACCGCCATTCGCATCGAAAAGCTCTGAAGCCCGTTAGCTGCGGACGGACCCGGTCCTCGCGCGCGCGAAACCTCCGAGTGACCTGGTGTCTTCGAACTCACCGCAGCGCCGCAGGAATCCGTACCACTCGACTTGCCCCAATTTCCGGAAGCTTTCCGCCCTACCCTTGGTCCCCCGCGTGCCCCGCCGCAGCCACGTTCGCCGGCGCGCGCTTCAGCACCAGCAACGCCGAGCTGATCGGTCGTTCCCGGCGATCGCTTGGGCTGTTGACCGTGCGGCCGGCGATCCAGCAGGTGGTGCTGCCTCCGCCGTCCATGTTGAGCGCGTCGGTTGCGCCCAGGCTCCTGAAGATGTCGGAGAGCTCCGGTAGCGAGACGCCTGCGTCCACGCCCCGCCGCCGGCCATCAACCGCCACGAGCAGGAGCTTGCCGGTGGCCGTGAGGCCGACGCCGGTGCGCGGCGCGCGGGTCATCGCGAACTGGCGCGTGAACCGCTCGGCTTCGTAGTCGCGCACAGGTAAGCCTCGCTCCAGAAGTCGGGGGCCTCCCCCGACGGCCACGAGGCTGCTGTTCCAGGGCGGGGTGAGACCGTACTGGTAGGCAATCGGGTCGCCCGGCCGCAGGCGTGCCAGTTCTCCCGGGAGCGCGCCCTGCTTGCTGAGGACGTAGCCGTCGGGCGGGATGGGGAGATCGCACTCTCCCACGGCCAGCACGCGCCCGCCGGCAACGGAGGCTTCGAATCCCGGCCCCTCGGTGCCGGTGCTGGAACCGTAGTCGTGGGTGTAGAGAAGCAGCTTCTCCGGCTCGCGAGCCTGGTTCAGACCGTCGATGCCGAGCTCCGATCTGCCCAGGATCACCCGGCCCGAAAGCTCGGGATTGCCGAACAGGACTCGTCCGCCCGGGAACAGTCCGATCGCCGAGCGCGCGAAAATCGGCGCGGCCAGCAATCGGCCCGCGGAAACCAGGAGACCGAGCGGGTCGCCGTTGCCATGGATGGCGAAGTAGCCTGCGTTGATGCCGCCGGCGGCTCCCCGCGCGCGAGCCATATCCGAGAGCGGCTGGCGGGCGTGAATCCGGTCGCGCGCCAGGGCAAGACCCACGTCGAAGTCCCCTCGAGTCGAATCGACCCGGTGGACGAACACGTCCGAGCCCGAGCCGTCCCGCGCCAGCCACCGGTACTCGTAAAAGTTGTAGCCTCGGCCGATCGTCGCCTTGCGTCCGTCGCTGAGCCGTCCCGACTCGACCGGCGATGGCAGCTCAGCAGCGGGATCGGGGCCCGAGACCTCGAACGCCAGCACCAGCGATCGGTCCTGGCCCGAGGCAGTGCGGGTTTCTCGGGACGGCGCGATCCCTTCTCCCAGCGTCAGCCAGAGCTCGTGATCCCGATCGGAGGCGGACTGGACTTCGATCGGACCGAAAGCATCCTTCAGCGCCTCGATGCGCACAGCCAGGCTCGAGCGGTCGACCGGAGAGATGCGGACACCCAGCCGGTGGGCGCTCGCCTCGTAGTCCGTCCGGAAGTCGACGACTCCGCTGAAGTCGAGCAGCACGGCCAGGCTGGCGTCGCGCCGCCCGACGTGGACCCGGCGAAGGCTGGCAGCTGTTTCGACCGGCGAGGCTGCCGGAGTTTCTGCGGCGAGAGGGGCGGTTGCGACAACGGGTCTGGCGCCAGCTAGCGAGCTCGCCGGGAGCGAGAGCGACTCGGGTCGCGGTCTCGCGCTCCCGGCGCCGTCGGCGCTGGCGAATCCCTGCATCGCCACGAAGAAGAAACACCCCAGGACGATGAGGCAGACGGTGGCGATGAAGTTGAGGAGGAGTTGCATCAGCCGTCGATGCGAACGGGAGCGCGACGGTTGCGCGCGCACACAGAGGTGCCGGCCCCAGGGGGCGCTCGGGCTACTTACTAGATATCGGGAAGGCAGCGGACCCGCCTGAGCAGTTGTGCTATAACGTCTGCCGCTATGGCACGTAAGAAGGGGCGAGAACGCTCGTCGGCAGGCGATCCGATCGAGTTCATCGGGGAGCGCCTCGAAGCCCTGATTGGCTTCGTGGCTGCGCTCAAGGTCCACGAGTGGGCCATGCTCGCGATCGCCTTCGTCCCTCTCGTCTGGGTGCCGCAGGTCCTCGATCTGTACGATATGCCCAAGCGCATCGTCCTGAACGAGATCATCCTGCTGCTGGTCATTTTCCACTGCTTCGCCAGCCTGAAGGAGGCTGGCGGCGTGCTCGTCCCAAGGTCCCGGCTCACAGCGCCCATCCTCGCCTATCTGGGTGCCACCGCCCTCGCGTGCGTTCAGGCCCTGAACGGCGCCGATGCCATCGACGGTGCGCTGCAACAGGGACTGCCGTGCGTGCTGGCGCTGGTGCTGCTTGTTCGAGGTGTCTCTGCCCGGGCAGCAGAAGGGTTTGTGACCTGCTGCCTCATTTCGGGATCGATCGCGGTCACTGTCGGGCTAGCCCAGTACTGTGGCGTCGAAACCGAGAGCTGGGGAATCCGGCAGGTCATCAAGCCAGCCTCCATCTTCGGAAACAAGAACATGGCGGCCGAGTACCTGCTCGCCGTTCTACCCTATGCCCTCTATCGATGGGAGCAGGCCGCCTATAGGGGATTCCACTCGGTGGTCATCGCGGCGCTCCTGGCCTTTCTCTTTGTCTCCAAGACCAAGGCGACCTGGGTAGGAACCGCCGTTCTGCTCGGCCTGTTTGCCTGGCGCGCGATGGCCTCGGTCAACTTGCGCGTCCGACTGAAGGACGCCGCGCCGTCGATCGCGGCCGTGGCGTTTGTCTTCCTGCTGTTGGCGAACCTGCCATCGATCCTCGCCGACAATCGTGAGCTGGGACTGAAGGCGGTCGCCGCCGCCGCCAAGGAGACCGAGGGATCGGCGCGAGTGCGGTTGGCTCTGTGGGCCAACAGCATCCCCATGCTCAAGGAGTTTCCGCTGCTGGGGGTCGGTCCCAACAACTGGTATCTGCACTATCCCAAGTACGCCTTCGCGATGATGCACGATCCCACCTTCAGCACCGCGGCCCAGGCGGAGCATCCGCATAATGATCTGATCCAGATCGTCGGCGAGGTCGGTCTCCTAGGGGCCGCGGCCTCCGTCTGGATAGTCGTCGTGCTGGTCTTGCTGGCGCTCTCCAATCCGCTCCTCTCGGCGGACGACGAGACACCGGCAACCCGGAGAAACGTTTTTGTCTCGCTTTCGTTGCTGGGAATCCTGATCGACGGGATCTTCGCCTATCCGCTCCACTTGGCTCCGGGCGCGGGCTGCTTCTTCGTAGGGGCTGCCATCCTCGTGACCTTTACGCCCGGGTCGGAGAGCAAACCCTGGCGTATCCCGGGTGGAGCGCCCGTCGTCGTCGCGCTGGCTCTGGTCAGTGCGATGGCCGGTCTGCGTGATGTGCGCATCCTGAGGGCCAACTACCACTATCGGTTGGGTGCGATCTCCATGGCCGGCAGCCAGTGGAAAGACGCAGAACGGCACATCAGCGATTCGCTCGAATTCGACGCCACGCGCTATCGCACGCACTCTGTTCTGGGTCGCTGCCTGGCCATGCAGGGCAGGCTCAAGGACTCCATCGAGCAGTACCGCCAAGCCCTCGCTTGCCATCCGAACCAGATCAACGTCCTCTACAATCTGGCCCACTCGCTCAGGGGAGCTGGCCAGACCGAGGAGGCGATGAAGATCCTCGAACGATCTCTCGAGGTCGTCCCGCGGTTCACCGAAGGGCTCTATCTGCTTGGCTCGTTCCAGAAAGAGACCGGCAAGCGCGAAAGCGCCATCACGACCTTCAGGAAGCTTACGGAAGTCTCGCCCGCCTATGCGGACGCCCACAACGAGCTGGGAAACCTCCTGAAGGACCAGAAGAAGTACGCCGAGGCGGAGGCCAGCTACAGCAAGGCCCTGCAGGCCAGGCCCAACTACGGCGAGGTCTTCAACAATCTGGGGGTGGTCTTTCTGGAGCAGAACAAGCTCGCCCCCGCCGCGGAGAATTTCAAGAAGGCCATCCAGCTCTCGCCGAGCTACGCCGGAAGCTACTACAACCTCGCGCGCGCGGAAACGGGACTGAACCGGTTCGCCCAAGCCGTCGCCGCGTATCGAGAGTTCGTCAATCGCTGGACGGGCGACGAGACGATGTCCAAGGTCGCCAAGGCGGAGATTGCCCGTCTGGAGCAGATGGTTGCCGCCACATCCTCTCCGTCGTCACCCTCGAGTCGCTGACGAGAGAAGTTTTTTTCGTTACCGGATTGACGTTCGGCGCGGGTTCCTTATACTTTCGCGCAAATCGGGCGCCGTTACCGGAAGCGAGCAATCAAGACGCTCCAATCCGATAGGGACCAGGCCCCCGGGAAAGTCGCCCAGCGGCTTTCCGGGTCCGAGTAGACAGCCATTGTCTGGTCCCGGCGGACATCCGTGGGTTGGCCGTTTACGGCCGCAGTCTGTATCGAGCGATGGCTCGGTCCTCTGTTACCCCTTTACATCCTGTAACCCTTGCACCCCAGAAAGGAACCCGTGGGCAAGATGATTCAGCGCGGACTTTCCATCAATCACGGACTTGTCATCAAGCACGGCCTCACCGCAATCCTCTCCCTGGCCCTTTCCGCCGGCGCCTTCGCTGATGAGGCCGTCAAGGCCATCACTCACATGGTGCCGGCTGGCAGGGCGGGCGCGGCCTTCGTGAGCGTCCAGAACATCATGAGCAGCTTCGGCTCTCACTTCTCCACCGGCAGCCTCGCCCAGGAGCTCGACAAGTTCGTCTCCCAGGGCCTCCCCGATCCCAGAAAGCAGATCCAGGAAGTCGGCATCGCCTTCGACCTCGAGAGCAGCTCCGACCGCTCCTTCGGTCTGGTCGCTCGCGGCCAGGTCGACCTCGCCAAGGCCATCGAGTTTCTCAAGGGCCAGGGCGGCGAGATCACCCAGGAGGCCTACCACGGCGTCATCCTCAACCACGTCAAGCTGCCCAACGAAGACGAGACCCTGAAGGTCGCCGCCCTCGATGACGCGCACTCGATGTTGACCGGCGACGAGACCGACCAGCACCTTCTGGCCAAGGGATTCGTGGACACCTTCGCCGGCCAGGCCCAGAGCTTCGGTGAGGCGCACAACACTGTCCTGCCCAAAGGCTACTTCGCCTGCCTCTCCTTCGACCTGCCGGCCAGCCTCCGCCAGGAAGCGGCCCAGAACGACATCACCGCCCCCCTCGCCGCCGTCAAGAACGTGACCGGCACGCTGCGCGAGGAGCAGGACCTCACCGAGAAGCTCCAGCTCGACGCCACCTGCGATGACGAAGCCGGTGCCCAGGCCCTCGAGGCCCACCTCAAGGCCATCCTCCAGATGCTCCTGGCCCGCGTCCCCGCCGACAGCGAGTACGGCCAGCTGCTCCGCTCCATCGTGATCGCCCGCCAGGGCGCACTCGTCAACCTTACGATGCAGGTCCCCCGCAAGGTCGTCGAGGACATCCTCATCGGTATGAACCGCTAATCCCCTCCCAGAACCCAAAGTTCAAGAGCCGGCCCGAATCGGGCCGGCTCTTCTCGATCTCCCCCCGCCCCCGCCCGAGCCGACCGCGAACCGTCGCGTCGAAGGCTCGCATCGAAGGGCCTCGGCTTGGCGAGAATCACCCGCTTCAGCCGAGGACCCTTCCCTGGCGCCTCTCCCGACAGGTCCTACGGAAAGACCGACGGGGCCTTGTCCTGGAAACCCTCGCCCGACAGCGCCTTCATGAACGCCACGAGCGCCGCGGCCTCCTTGTCGTCGATCGTCAGCGGCTCCATCTTGGGCGACAGGTGCGGGTTCTTCGTGCCTCCCTTGCGATAGTGCGCGACGACGTCCTCGAGCGTGGCCAGCGAACCGTCGTGCATGTAGGGCGCATGAAGCGCGGTCTCCCGAAGCCCGGGCGTCTTGAATGCACCGAGATCCTCGTCTTTCTTGCTCACCGCATTCCGGCCCTTGTCGCTGAACTCCTTCTTCCCTTCGTCCCATCCGATGCCCAGGTTGTGAAACCGCGAATCGGTGAACGCCACACCCACGTGGCACCGCGTGCAGTTGGCCTTGCCGAAGAACAGCTCCTCACCCAGCTTCACGTCCTCCCCGACCGCCTTTGCGTCGCCGGCCTTGTAGCGGTCCCAGGGCGAGTTGCCCGACATTCGCGTCCGCTCGTAGTCGGCGATCGCCTGCGTGATGCGAGGCAGCGTCACCGTCTCGTCACCGTACGCCTTCCTGAAGAAGTACTTGTAGTTCGCATTCGCGCCCACTAACTTCACGACCCCTTCGTGCGTGTTGCCCATCTCGATCGGATTTGCCATCGGACCGGCGGCCTGCTCTTCGAGCGAGCCCGCGCGACCGTCCCAGAAGGTCTCCGGGAAGAAGGCGAACGCTGCGTTCACGAACGAAGGCGCCTTCCGGTTACCCTTCTGTCCCTTGATGCCTGTGGACACGGGTGTCGGTTCGCTAAAACCGTTCTCGGGACGATGGCAGCTGGCGCATGCGATGGTCCCGTCCGCCGATAGCCGCTTGTCGAAGAAGAGCCACCGGCCCAGTTGCACCCGCTCGGGCGTGGGCGGCGCTTTCAGCTCAGGCAGCTTCTGCTCGATACCCAGTGGCGATGCCGGCAACGCCTCGACCGGGTTCGCCTTCTCGAGCTCCTCGATCGAGGGAGCCTTCTCCGCGGCCGGCTCCGCTGCACTGCAATTCACCGCGCCCAGGCTGCATAGCCCAATGATGGCACTCCCCGCAACCCAACTCCTGATGCTCACGATCGCTCCTCCTGTCTGCTCACGACGTCCCCCCCTTGCGACGGCGACATCTTACTACGAACGCCCCAACCAATCTCGCATCGACGAAAGCGCCCTGGCCCGGTGGCTGACACGGTTCTTCTCCTCGATCGTTAGTTCTGCCATCGCTCGCCCGCTCTCGTCGACCAAGAACACCGGATCGAATCCGAAACCACCGGTACCTCTCTGTGATTCGAGAATCCGGCCGGCGCAAACGCCCTCGAAGAAGCGCTGTTCCCCGTCCGGCAGCACCAGGGCAATCGTGCAGACGAACCTCGCCCCCCGCCGCTCCCATGCGACGCCACGCAGCTCCTCGAGAAGCCTCGAGATTCTCCCCCCGTCAGTCCCACCGTATCGCGACGAATGCAGTCCCGGCCTTCCCCCCAACGCCTCGACTTCCAGCCCCGAATCGTCGGCCATCGTCGCCTGACCCGTCGCCCGGTGCAACGCCATCGCCTTCAGAAGCGCGTTGCCCCGATAGCTGTCAGCCGCTTCTTCCGTCGGCCCCGGCGCCCCCTCGACCTCGCCCTGACCGACTACCTCTCCGACGTGCCCCCGCAATGCCTCCGCGATCTCCCGCAACTTCCCTGCATTGTGCGTCGCTACCAGCAACCTTTCCAGCCGCATTCCCATTCACCTCTCCTCCCATCCCCCCGACGTACTCAAACTATGCCCGAGCCCGAGCCCCGGCCCCTCCTCCCATCCCGCTCACCCGAGCCGACGGTGGAACAGCCACGGGCTACCCTCAAGGCCTCCCCCCCCCGCGGCGCGTTCCCAACTC
>JACPRK010000004.1 GCA_016190005.1 Candidatus Wallbacteria bacterium
CCTGAAGCCTGACCCCTGATCCCTGACCCCTGAAGCCTGACCCCTGATCCCTGACCCCTGAAGCCTGACCCCTGAAGCCTCACTCCTCACGCCTGCATTCTCTGCCCCACGTGCGAGGCAAGCGCCATGATCGTCATCATCGGATTGACGATCGAGCTCTCGGGAAAGAGGCTGGCGTCGGCGACATAGAGGCCTGGGGTGCCGAAAACACGGCCTTCGATATCGGTGACGGCTGTGTCGGGGCTGTTTCCCATGCGCAGGGTGCCGTGCGGGTGATAGGCACTGATCTCGATGTCTGCGGCGGGGATCTCCTGGTTCGCGAGCGCCCTGGCTTCGTCGATGTTCGTGAGCAGTTCGCGGCCTGCGACGGGAATGTACACGCTGAGGGCGCCGGCGGCGAACAGGATCTCGGCGGAGAGCGACATGGCCCGAAGGAGCTTTCGGGTGTCCTCGCGTCGGATGTCGTACCAGACGATGGGAGTGCCCGCCACCGAGGGTCCGACGCTGCCCACGGGCTGGTCGATGATGCGGTAGCCGAGCATCGCCATGCGGTCGTAGTCGCGCATCATGGCGGCATGGTGGGCGCCGAAGCCGGGCATGGCGGGGGCCAGAACGGCGGGCGGAACGAAGATGCCCTCCAGGCTCAGGCCCTGCTCCAGAAACTGGGTCAGGTGGTAGGACTGAGGAACGTCGAACTGGCCGCGGATCTCCCGGTCGAACAGCCCGACGACGCGTGAAGCGGGATGGATTCGCAGGTGCTTACCCACGTGCCGGTGCCGCTTCCCGACCCCGCTCTTTCGTAGCAGCAGCGGGCTGAGCACGGCGCCCGCAGCCAGGACGACGTTCGGCGCGCGCACCGTCAGCCTCCGGCGGCGCCGCTCGCCCGGGGCGTCGACCGAGGCCTCTACGCCGACGGCCCGTCCGCCCTCGAGCAGGATGCGCTCGGCCCGTGCGCCGGTGAAGAGCCGCGCGCCGAGCTCGAGCGCGCGCGGCACGAAGCTGACGTTGGTAGAGCGCTTGGCGTTGCGCGGGCACCCGAGAAAGCAGCGGCCACTGGCCTTGCATCCATCGGCATTGCGAGTCAAAACCTCCCCCGAGTAGCCGAGCTTCTCGCTCCCGGCCCGGAAGATCTTCGAGTTTTCCCCCAGGAGCTCCTCGGCGACCGGGCCGACGCCTGAGGGAGGCTCTACGCGCTCGTAGAGCGACTGCAGCTCGCGCCAGGAGAGCGCCTCCAGCCCGTGCTCGAGCTGCCAGCGGCGAAAGGCCCACTCCGGCATTCTGAGCGCCGTGCCGGAGTTGATCACCGTGGTTCCGCCAACGCACTTTCCCAGCGGCATCAGGATGTTCGGAATGCCCATCGTGAAGGTGAAGCCGTGGTCCCGGTAAAGCCGCCGCACCGACCGCATCGGCGTATCCCCGGCGTAGTCGGCCGCCGTGTAGTAGAGCCCTTCCTCGAGCAGGATGACGTCCAGGCCCCGCTCGGCCAGCTCCTTGCCGACCACTGCCCCGCCTGCACCCGTGCCGATCACGCAGACCTGCGCGTTCACCTCGCCATCGCCCGGCACGCGCTCCGGGGCGTACACGCGTTCCGAGGGAATGACCGGCTCCAGACCGGAGTCCGCAGGTTGCAGGCGCGTCATCGGGTAGCCGCTCTTTCGACTTCCAAGTTCATCGGAATCCTACCTCCAGCGACCGATCCCCCCGAGCCCTCAGCCGGGTGCCGACCGTCTAGCCTCTCCCCCGGCAGAAGCCTGCCTCGACCTCGGGCCGGTCGTAGACCAGCCCCATGACGACCACCTTGAGCGCAAAGAAGAGGCTGCGGATCGTGTAGCGAGAGCTGCGGTCCCAGCGGCTCAAGTATCGGTCCGCCTGCTCGCGATCCATCGAAGTGAACCGGGTCGGCCCGAATCCCCAGGCCACCGGACCCAGCTCCACGGCCCACATCGCCAGCCGCGTCGACAGCGTCAGCGCCAGCGGCGCCCCTTGCATGAAATCGTCGATCGCCGCGGGGACGTCCACACCCCGGAACGGCTCCTCCCTCATGGGCAACATCGCCCCGGCCAGGGCTCTGATGATGCGCCTTTCGGGCTCCGTCAGCACCGCCCCTCCCACGTCGAAATTAAAGTTGACAGAAAAGTATAGTTAGCGGTACTCTGTCTGGTGAGGCGGTACGCGTGGGATCGCCTCGAGGTGGACACCGGAGCTGCGATGAGATTCACGGCACAGGAGGAGTATGGCCTCAGATGCCTGCTCCAAATTGCTCGGGAGCCCGGTGAGTTCATGACTATCACGGAAATCGCAAAAAGGGAAGGCCTCACTTCGGCTTACGTGGCCAAGTTGATGCGAGCCCTGCGCAAGGCAGGCCTCGTCAAGTCGATCCGCGGCCAGAAGGGCGGTTTCCGGCTCGCCACCTCGCCCGAGCGGATCAACGTCGGAGAGGTGCTGGCCAGCCTGGGCGGACGCCTCTACACGAAGGACTTCTGCGGCCGCTACACCGGCAACGAGCAGATCTGCACCCACAGCCTGGAGTGCTCCATCCGCTCCCTGTGGATGACCCTCGACCTGGCCGTCCAGCGCGCCCTCTCGGGTATCACCCTGAAGCACATGCTGAACGGCGCCATGATCGAGGGCGTTCACCTCGCCCTGGTCGCGCTCTCGAGCGTCGCCCCCGAGCCGCTACCCGGAGCCGCCTGATCACGGGCCGCCACGACACCCACCGACCTCCCCTGGACTGAAACCATACTTTTTCGTCGGATTTATGCAAGACACCGAACCGCTGGCGACCGACTCCGAGACCGCCACTCTTCAGGAGCTCACCTCCAAGGAGTACAAGTACGGCTTCGTCACCGACATCGAGGCCGACGCCGTTCCCCGCGGGCTGAGCGAGGCGATCGTGCGCGAGATCTCGGCCCGCAAGCAGGAGCCCGAGTTCATGCTCGAATGGCGCCTCCAGGCGTTCCGCCACTGGCTCACCATGACCGAGCCGACCTGGCCCAACGTCCACTATCCGCCGAGCGACTACCAGGACATCGTCTACTACTCGGCCCCCAAGTCGAAGAAGGACGGCCCCAAGAGCCTCGATGAGGTCGACCCCGAGCTCTTGAAAACGTTCGAGAAACTGGGCGTGCCGCTCCACGAGCGCGCCCGGCTCGCCGGTGTGGCGGTCGACGCCGTCTTCGACAGCGTCTCGGTCGCGACGACCTTCAAGGAGAAGCTGGCCGAGAAAGGTGTCATCTTCTGCAGCTTCTCGGAGGCCCTCCGCGAGCACCCCGACCTCGTGCAGAAGTACCTCGGCAGCGTCGTCCCCTACAGCGACAACTTCTTCGCCGCCCTGAACTCCGCGGTCTTCACCGACGGCTCCTTCGTGTACGTCCCGCCGGGCGTGCGCTGCCCGATGGAGCTGTCGACCTACTTCCGCATCAACACGCCCTCGACCGGCCAGTTCGAGCGCACGCTGATCGTCGCCGACCGCGGCAGCTACGTGAGCTACCTCGAGGGGTGCACCGC
>JACPRK010000154.1 GCA_016190005.1 Candidatus Wallbacteria bacterium
CGAGAGACTGATCCCTCACCGCAAGCGGCTACAGATCCTCAGGTCCAGTCACGGGCCAGCACCGCTCGAACCCACTACGGCCGAGGCGATCGGAGGTTCACCATGATCCGGCGTCGCTCCCAGGACCAGGACCGTCAGTCTGCCGAAGGCCGTGCCGGACGGACGACAGGGAGCCAGATTGATAGCGTCATGAGATTGCGCGGACACCGCCTGGCCGAAGAGCGAAGCCTGGAGCTCCATCGTGAGATCGCGCGCAGGCTGCTTGTCGATCCTCGCGTTCTCGCGGCGGCCCGCGAGCGGGTGGGACAGTGGTGCAGCACCGGAAGCGTCGCGCCGCATTACGCCCAGGGCTGGCGACAGCTCCTGGCCGAGCCGCCGGAGGAGATCGTCAGGCGAATCACCGATCCCTCGGAGGAGGCGCGGGCCTTGCGACAAGTTACGCCCTTCGCCGGGCTGATAGCGCCTCGGGAACGGTGGCGCATCTGGCGGGAGGTCGCCGCAAGGGAGGCTGAACCGTGAAGCGCTCCCAGCTCGAGCACCTCATCCGTGCCTCGGCCGACATCGCCGATGTCGACGAGATCGTGATCATCGGAAGTCAGGCGATTCTGGGGCAGTTCCCCGACGCGCCCGCCGAGCTGCTCGTCTCGGTGGAAGCGGCCGTCTTTCCCCTTTGGGCATCCCGAGCGGTCCGATCTGATCGACGGGAGCATTGGCGAGGGGTCGCCGTTCCACGCGACCTTCGGCTACTACGCCCAGGGTGTCGACGAATCCACCGCCGTGCTGCCAAGAGGCTGGAAGCAGCGGCTGGTGCCCATTCGCAACGAGAACACGCGCGGAGTGACCGGGCTCTGTCTGGAGCTCCACGATCTCCTGATCGCCCAGTACGTCGCGGGCCGTGACAAGGACCGCCGGTTCACCGCTGTCGCGGCCCTGGCAGGCCTGGCGCAGCACGAGACCCTCCTGAGGCGCTTGGAGGAGACGGAGCTCGACGGTTCGACCCGAGCTCGGGTGCAGGCAGTCATCGAGCGGGACTTCGACGGGCAACCAAGCTAGCCCTTCCGGGAACCTGCCCTCCACGCTCCTGCGTCGGCCCGGCCGCGGCTCTTGGTGCGGTCGAGTGGAACCACAAAAAAAGTGTTGGTATGTGAAGTCACATACCTCAAAATGCTCTGGCGGCTCGGGGCGCGATCGACGCTTTAAGCCAGATCACAGACGGTTCGGCGTCGAAGAGGAGATTCATCGGATGCGTCCGTACGCCCTTTCCTTGTTGCTCGTTGCCGCGCTGGCGGCAGGTTCCGCCCAGGCTGGCAGCTTCTCCGTGACGGGCAGCTCTCCCTCGACCTTCACATGGAGCCAGCGCGACGGAGCCCTACCCGGCGCCCGACGGGGGCACGTCGCAGCGTTCGACCTGTCCAGCCAGCAGATCCTGATGTTCGGCGGCAATGGGGGCACGGTCGAGACCTGGCGCTGGGACGGGACCACTTGGTCCCGGCGCGCGACCGCGGTCGGTCCGAGCGCTCGCACGAGCTCGGCGGCCTCGCTCGACGCCGCCCGCGGCCGGATTGTCCTCTACGGCGGCAGCGCGGGAGGAGACGAGACCTGGGAGTGGAGTGGGAGCGACTGGACCCTTCGCGCCGCGGCGGCTGGTCCGCCCGCGCTTTCGGGCCACGCTCTGACCTACGACGGGCGCCGGCTGCGAACGGTGCTCTTCGGTGGCAGTTCGCCGAGCGGTCTCACCAGCGCGACCTGGCAGTGGGATGGCGCCGAGTGGACCGCGGCCTCCCCCGCCAGCAGTCCGACGCCCCGCGCGGGGAGCTCGATGGCCTACGACGCGAACACGGGGCGGGTCATCCTGTTCGGCGGTCTGGATGCCGGCGGAGTCCTCGCTGACACCTGGGCCTGGGACGGCACGACCTGGACTCCTTTGGCGCCGGCGGCCAGCCCCTCGGCGCGCTCGGGCCACTCGATGGCCTTCGACGCGGGGCGCAAGCGAATTGTCCTCTTTGGAGGAGCCGGGGCCGGCGGAGCCCTTTCCGACGAGACGTGGGAGTGGGACGGCTCCAACTGGACCCGTTTCACCGTTTCGGTCGGGCCACAAGCGCGCGCCGGCTCGGCTCTCGCCTATGACGTCCTGCGGGGCCGGACGGTGCTCTTCGCCGGCGGGGGCTCCACCGATCTCAGGGACACCTGGGAGTGGGACGGAACCCAGTGGACGCAGGTCTCGCCGATCGCCGGCCCGGCGGGCAGGTTCGCCGCAAGCGCCTCCGAGGGGCCCGGCGGCACGATCGTTCTCTTCGGCGGCGACGGGTCCTCGAACGCCTATCGCTCCGATACGCACGTCTGGAACGGAGTGCGCTGGAGCGAGGCGAATCCCACGACCAAGCCGGACCCTCGGCGTTTCTTCGCGATGGCCTACGACGGCGCACGTGCGCACTCGGTCCTCTTCGGGGGATTCAATGGAGTCTATCTGCAGGATGTCTGGGAGTGGGACGGAGCGAACTGGATCGAGGGGGCGCCCCTCACCAAGCCGAGCATCCGCAGCCGCCCGGGGATGGCGTACGCCACGCACCTCGGGGCCACGATCATGTTTGGCGGCCAGCTGGGCGCGGGCGGACTGGGGCAGGACACCTGGAGCTGGAATGGGTCCGATTGGACGGAGCTCGTGACGGCGCACAAGCCCCCCGGCCGGCAAAACCCGTACATCGCCTATGACGCGGCGCGGCGCAAGGTCGTGCTCTTCGGCGGCAGCATCTCGACCAGCCCCACGGACGCCCAGCAAGACACGTGGGAATTCGACGGGACGGACTGGACGGAAGTGTTCCCGGCCACCAAGCCTTCGAAGCGGACCGAGGGCGCGATGGTGTTCGACCCCGGGCGGCAGCGATGTTTGATCTTTGGCGGCAGGCTCGGCAGCGGGTCGGCGTCCGACGAGAGCTGGACGTACGACGGCACGACCTGGACGCAGCTTTCCCCTGCCGAGAAGCCGCAGCAGCGTGTGAACTTCGCGATGGCCTACGACCCGTTGCTCTCGAGCGTACTCGTCCACGGAGGCACGACCGGTCCAGTTCCCGGGGCCGATACCTGGCTCCTGGGCTCGGAGTCTCCGTCGGTCACCGTTTCCTACTCACCGGATGCGCTGACTGCCGGGACTCCGATTGCGCTGACGGCCTCTTTCAGCGGCGACGGCGCCCCCCTTTACCGCTACGTCGAGCTCTACGGTCCGCCGGCTTCCATCACTGTGTCGGGCGATGGTTCCACGGCCAGCGTTGCTCCGACGACCGGAGGGGCGCTCGGTCTGGAGGTCGTGGCGAGCGACGGTCCTGGTCGCTACGCCTACGCGACCCAGTCATTCGCCGCGCGAGCCCTGGCGCGGCTAGAGGTCGAGTCCATCTCATCCTCTCCAGCGGTGACGCGAGGCGCGGAGTTCAACCTCACGGTTTCGGTGTCGAACACCGGCGAGAACCCGGCCGCGATCGGCTCGCCGTCGCTGACCTTTTCGCCCTCGGGCAGCCTCACGGCAAGCCTGGTCGCGGCTCCTGCTTCGATCTCCGGCGGGAGCACCGAGACCTTCCGGTTCTCGGTGAAGGTGGCCCCCGGAGCGGTTTCCCGCGCTTACACGCCGACCTTCGCTGTCACGGCGGCCGACGCCGCGACTGGCGATCCGGCGAGCGTGTCGGTGGAGGGCCGAACGCCCGTGACCGTGCTGTTGCCGGCGGCGCTCAGCGTTGTGGGCTTCGCTGCCCCGAGTACCGTCTCGCGGCTCCAGACCTTCAGCGCTACCATCACTGTCCGAAACGCGGGCGACACTTCCGCAAGGCTCACTTCTGCGTCGCTGGCCTTCTCTCCCCTTGCCTTCACCGTGACCCGCGTGTCGGGTCCGGAGTCGATTCCCGGGAAGGGGCAAGCCGAGTTCGTCTACTCCATAGCCACGGGCTTCTCGCCGGCTGCGCGGTACACGCCAACGTTTACCCTGCAGGCCGCGGACGCTCCAACCGGCGCGGACGTCAGCCTCACCCAGCGCTTGACGCCAGACATCGTCCTGGTCACGCCGCCCGCCCTGTCCGTCGCCGCCTCGGCCGGACTCGCCTCGAGCTACGTGCCGGGGCAGTCGTTCACCGCCACGGTCACGTTCCGCAACTCGGGCCAGGCGGCTGCAAAGGTTGCTGCCACTTCGATCGCGTTCGCTCCGCCGGGGAACATCACGGCGACCCAGACGTCCGGGCCCGCCGTGATCGAGTCCAACAGCGCCGGGATCTTCCAGTATTCCTGCTCCGTCGGGTCGAACGCGAAGGTGGGAAGCTACACCGTCACGCCCGCCATCGTGGCGCGCAGCGCGGTCAGCAACGCGGACGCATCCAGCAGCGGACTGCTCCTGGCCAGGCTGACGGTCCTGAGCCTTCCGAAGCTCGTCCTGGACGGAAGCCCCGGTTCCGTTGCTACCCAGAGAGGGCTCACCTACGATCTCTCGTTGCCGATCTCGAACTCGGGCCAGACGGCGGCCGCGGTCTCGGCCGCCACCCTCACCTTCTCTCCTCCCGGTTTCGTGACGGCAACGCACGTGAGCGTGCCCGGCTCGATCGCCGCTGGTGAACGGGCCCTCCTCCGGTTCTCCGTCTTCACGGACGCCATGGCTCCCCTCGGCAGCTACACTCCGGCCTTGCGGATCGCCGCGGTCGAAGGCATCAGCCGCCTCGACTCGAGCGCTGACTTGACTCCTGAGGCGTTCAGGGTCGTCTCGCCGCCTTCCCTGTCGTTCGCCGCCTCGACAGTGCCCGGCCCCCGGGCGCGCGGGACCTCGTATGCGGGCACGGTCACGGCCCTCAACTCCGGCGCGGCCGCGAACATCTCGGCCACCTCGCTCACGTTCGATCCGCCCGGCAACCTCACCGCCACGCAGAGCTCGGGACCGGCGGCAATCGCCCACGGGCTCACCGGCACCTTCGCCTACTTCATCGAGCTCGATTCCTTCACGCCTGCGGGCTCCTACACGCCGACCTGGCGGTTCGACGGCGTCGACCCTGCGACGAGCCAGCCCGTCTCGGGCGCTTTCGGCCTGGGATCGCCCGTGTCCGTGCCGGCGCCGCCGGCGTTTGCATTCGGCCCCTTGACGGCTCCGGCCGCGTCAATCAGGGGGAGGACGTTCGACGCTTCGCTCGCGGTGACGAACACGGGCGGCAGCCCCGCCAACATCACCAAGGCAACGCTCTCGTTCTCGCCCGCCGGTAACTTCGTGGCGACGCAGAGCTCGGGACCGGCCACGCTCGCACCGGGCGCTACGGGCCTCCTCGGCTTCAGCGTGCTCGTCGACCGCAACGCAGCCGGTGGCACCTACTCGACCAGCATCACCCTCGCTGCCTCGGACGCCCTCAATGGCTTGCCCGTCGCCGCGTCCTCCTCCCTGGCGGCGCTAGTCACGCTGCCGCAGCCGCCGGCGTTGACGTTCAGCGCGCTCACGGCGCCGTCTTCCGCGGTGAGGGGCACGTCGTTCTCCGCCGGGCTCACGGTCACGAACGTGGGAGGCACGGCATTCAGGATCACCTCCACGGCTCTCACGTTCTCGCCTCCGGGCAACCTCATGGCTACCCAGGTCTCGGGCCCCACCTTGCTCGCACCCGGAAGCTCGGGCGCTTTTGCCTGGTCGGTGCAGGTAGGCGCAAGAGCCCGTCCCAGAACCTATTCGACGAGCTGCACCGTGTTCGGCGTCGACGAAGGTGGAGTGGTCGGGAGCGCACGGACGGAGCCGCTCGCGGCCCGTCTTCTCGTGTCGGGCGCCGAGCTTTCGTTCGGCCCACTCACCGTGCCGCAGGCGGTGGTGCGCGGGAGCTCCGCCAATGTCTCGCTCACGGTCTTCAACAACGGTGACAGGACTGCAAACATCGGCTCGACCGCGCTCACGTTCGATCCGCCGGGCCAGATCACGGCTACGAAGACCGGCGGACCCGCGACGATCGCCCCGCTCGGCGCGGCCGCTCTGTTCAGCTACTCGCTCAACGTCGCCGCAGGCGCCCCGGCGGGCACCTACACTCCAACCTACCGTGTGACGGCGACGGACGCCGGCCTGGGCTCCGACGGTGGCGCTGCGGCTGTCCTGGCGCCCGGACTTTCCGTACTGGCGGCCCCGACTCTGGTCGTCAAGTCAGTATCCGGTCTCCCGGCTCAGGTCGCTCTCAGCAAGACGTACTCCGTGACGGTCGGCCTCTTCAACCCGAACACGGTCGCGGCGGACGTGCAGTCGAGCGCGCTCTCGCTCTCACCGCCGAATTCGGACATCAAGCTCACCAGGACCTCCGGTGTGACCTCGATCCCGGCGCAGGGCACCGGCTCGTTCGTCTACTCCGTGGCGATCGGGGCCGATTCCCTCGGCACCTACGCGCTGGCCCACTCCGTGACTGCGACGTACACCGGGGGGACGAGCGCCAGCCGGACTGAAACGGTCTCGACGCCCTTTTCTGTCCTGAAATCTGCAATCCTGAGGTTCGTGGCTCCTCCGCACGTCGGTCAGTTCGGCTTCACGCTCCCCAACGGCCTCGTCTTCCGGGGCGAAACGTACACGGCCAGGATCACGCTGGTGAACAATGGCGGCGCGACAGCGCACGTGAAGTCCGCCGTCCTGGACTACGGCGCGACGTCCGGCATCACGGCAACGATGACCTCGCCTGCCGTCTCGATAGCCAGCAACGGTCAGGCCGAGCTCACCTTCACGGGGAAAGTGGGGCCCAACGTCGCGGACGGATACTATGAGGGTCGGATGGACGTGACCTTCTCCGATCCGTATGCCGACACTCCGAGGACCAAGCGGCTCGTGGAAGTGGACCCTCGGATCGACGTGGCGTACAAACTCGTCGTTCTGGAGCCGTTGCGCGCGACGGCGACCTACAACAAATCTCCTGCCGTCTACGGGGCAGAGCCTTTCGAAGTGTCGGTTGTGCTCTCGAGGCAGATATCCCATTGCGAGATCGCCATTTCGGGCGGCTCGACCTCGACCGCTAACGACGTTTCCAGAACCCCTTCGATCGGCTCCGGCAACTTCACGAGGGAGTTCACGTTCCGCCGCAATGTGTCCAATCTTTCCGACAATGGAGTGTTCACGATCCGGCTGTTCGCGGTGGAACTCAACCGCCAGATCGAGCTGCTGCCGGAGAACGGCACCTTCACCGTGGATGCTCTCCCCCCGCCCGATTCGGGGACCCATGTCGCGCTGCCAGCCGGTCCCAAGGCGGCCCTTCGCACTTCCCCGCAACTACCCAGCGCGGCGAGTGCTGTGAACCTCTCCCTGGATGGGTCGGCATCTCTGCCAGGGGACAGTCCAATCGTGGCGTACCAGTTCTCCGTGTCGGGCACGAACACGGCCGGTAAGCCCATCTCGGGAGCGTTGCCAAACGTCGCCAACGGCGCAAGCATCACCACCCTCAACCGGGGCGACTTCACAGTCGCGGGGAAAGGTCCGACCTACTCGCTCCGGGTGGTCGACGCCGCGGGCCGCTCGGACACTGCCTCCGCAACGATTTCCCTCGGCCATCCTTTCGTCGGACCGAGTGTAACGTTCAACACCAAACTGAGTTCGGATGTCGTCGTGACCGGCTCCAAACAGTGGCAGCAGAAGGTCAAGACCGACCTGGGCGCCGCCCTGGGAAACCCCGCTTCCCGGATCAACCTCATCAGCGTTGGAGCGGCAGCCAAGCCGTCCCGTCCCCTGGCCGCTGGCCTGGCGGTTCCGCCGCTCGTCCAGACTACTGACATGGTCCGGCTGAGCGCCGAGGGCACTCTAGCGCCGCCGGGCATGCAGCTCTCCTACCACTGGCGGATCCTGTCGGCACCGGACCAATCGACCCCTTCCAGCCCACCGTCGACCCTCGCCTCGCTCGAATCCACGACGGCGAGCACGACCGCCATGCGCTTCAGCACGGCCCGCAACGGTCCCCTCGAGGACTCTCCTCTTGCGGCCGCCGGGGAGTACCGCGTCGGACTCTCGCTCGGCGCCGCCGGAGCCCAGAGCCCCGAAGAGCAAGTCTTCAACATCACGATGACCGACCCGCTGAGGCTGCCCCCGACTGCGAGTGTCGCTCCGGTCTTCACCGGCCCGCTGCAGCGCGACTCCTCCGGGATCCTGGCGCCGAGCTTCCGCGATTCCCTGGAGCCGGCAGGTCCATTGCGCACCTATCTGCGCTTGGATGGCCGCCGGAGCGCAGGTGCGGCGGGACAGGGGCTCTCCTATCGCTGGCGGCTCACAGCAAAGCCGGCCGGCTCGAGCCTCGACCTGGCGACGGCAATCCTCGACCCAGCTACGGCGACGCCCCTGTTCCGGCCGGATGCCGAGGGAACCTACGGTTTCGATCTGGTCGTCGACGACGGCGCTCGGCGAAGCCCCGTCGTCTCCGGGTCCGTTCTTGTCGGCCCTTCGATCGAGGCCAGAATCGACTCTCCCAGGATTGCGCTGGGCGCGGGTCCAGACGGCAAGCTGGCCATTCGGCTGGACGCCGGCGCGACCGGCTCGTCTGGCCAGGCGGGCCCGCTCGAAACCTACTGGACAGGTTCCGTACGTTTCCTGGGCAACGCCGGAGTCTCGAGGTCCTTTGTCGGGACGGATTCGACCCCGGTCTTCTCGCGAGAGTTTCTCTCCGGCCTGCCGCTTGCCGGCCTGAATGGCTTGGCGCAAGCCGAGATTGGCCTTCTGGTCGTGGATCGACTGGGCGGAGCCGCCATTGCCAGGGCGTCCCTCACAACGGTGCTCTCCTCGGTCAGCTCCAAGTCGCCCAACTCACCCGCGCTCTCGCTCGTCGCCGCGGCAACGACCACGGAGGCCACCGGCTCAGGTGTGGACTTCGAGACTCCGTTTGCCGGGCGGGTCGCGTTGCGCGTGCCGGCGCCCGCTCTGGTCAGCCTCGAGGCCAACCTGACCGGGCTTCCGGGCAGGGTCGCTGCCTTCTCGTGGACGCAGCTCGACGGACCGCCCGTGTTGCTCTCGACGACGAGCGAGACCGCGGTATCGCGCTCCGTGACCGCCTTTGCGCCGAAGACCGCCGGCACCCGCCGGTTCGCCGTCTACGCCGAGCTGCTGGAGCTCGACGCGAATTCGCGCCCGACCGTGCGCACGGGGATCGTCCTGGGCTCCTTCATCGACGTGGTGGCCGACACGTTCACGGAAACCGTACCCGAGCCGATCGCGAGCGCCCCGGCCGCCAGCTTCCCCGCCGTGGGTAGCTCGGCCACCCAGCGGACCGTCGAGCTCGATGCGACGGCTTCCTCGGCGCCCACGGGCACCGGGCCGGTCGCCTACTCGTGGCGGCAAGTCGAAGGTCCCGCCGGGGAGCTCGAGAAGCCGTTCCAGCCACTCACCCGTTTCGTGCTCCCGGTCAACCGGGCGTTCGAACCGCGACTCTACGTTCTCGAGCTGACGGTCGAGCGCGCTGGTTTGAGCAGTGCACCCAAGTACCTGGCCGTCGCCCAGGAGCCCTTGCCGCCGCAGTACGTCCAGCTCTCGATCGACAACGTTCTGCTCTCGACCCAGCCTGCGCGGTTGGCCAATGACGGAACAGCCGACCTCCAGTCGGTGCGGTTTCCCTCCGGCGTGACGCAGGGGGCCTTGCTGGCCGTCGAGAGGGTCGACGCGGCCAACGTGCGAAGTACGCCGCCGACGGTGGTCCGCAGCACCGTGCTCTTCTTCAGCGAGTCGGCGAGCCCGTCGGTGGTCCTGAGCAGCGCCAACCCCGTTGTCCTGAATTCGAGACTGGCCGCTGCCTCTGCCATCCGCGTGCAGCTGACCGAGCTCGACACGCTCGCGATCGTGAACGCCAAGCCCGGCCTGCTGGCGCTGTCGGGCGCCGCATCCGGCCGCGGCGGGTGCAGCTTCGCACCACAGGGCTCGGGCACGTGGCCGTCGGCGCTGGTTCTGCTCGTGCCGCTCGTGTCGATCCTGGCCCGAAGACGGCGGTGTAGCCTGCCGAGCTAGAGAGCCAACGGCGCGTCACGGTCCAGCCGACGGAAAGGCATCCGGCAGCTCGTCGGCCGCCCCGCCCCCGGACCGTGGCGCGCTCGTCGCACGTGGCGCGACCGGGCGCGCGTGGCGGATACTGGCAACGGCATGAGCGTTCAGCGAGAGTCCGACCAAGTGCCCCCGGGCACGATCCTGGCCGGCTACCAGGTGGGCGAGCTGCTGGGCGCCGGGGGAATGGGGGCGGTCTACCGGGCTCGGCAGCTCTCGCTGGACCGGCCGGTGGCGCTCAAGATCCTCTCGTGGCGGCTGGCCGAGGATCGGGAGGCACGCGAGCGCTTTCTCCAGGAGGCGCGCATCGCGGCCCGGCTGGCGCATCCCAGACTGGTGCGCGTGTACGAGGCCGGCCAGAGCGAGGGGCACCTCTTCATCGCCTGTGAGCTGATGACGGGCGGGAC
Source organism: Candidatus Wallbacteria bacterium (assembly GCA_016190005.1). Classification (GTDB taxonomy): domain Bacteria; phylum Muiribacteriota; class UBA6191; order JACPRK01; family JACPRK01; genus JACPRK01. Next base: position 10,390 of record JACPRK010000154.1, read on the forward strand.
GCTGCGCGACCGGCTCGTGCGGGCCGGGGCGCTCGAGGTCGCCGAGGCGCGGGACGTGGTCGCGGGCTGCGCCGACGCGCTGGCTGTCTTGCACGCTGGCGGCGTGTTGCATCGAGACGTCAAACCCGAGAACATCTTCGTGGCGCCGGGCCGGGGGGCGCTCCTGGGGGACTTCGGCATCGCCAAGGACACGGCCGGCAGCGCTGTCCGCACACGCGCGGGGCTGCTGCTGGGGACGCCCCGCTACATGGCGCCCGAGCTGGCCCGGGGAGACGAGGCGACGGGCGCGGCGGACCTGTACGCCTTGGGGGTTGTGCTCTTCGAGTGCCTGGCAGGGGAGCCGCCATTCGTGGCGGCCGACCCGAGCGACCTGCTGCTCTCCCATGTGCGGGATGACGCGCCGAGCGTCTGCGCGGCGCGGCCGGGAGTGCCGCGCGCCTACGACGACTTTCTGCGCGTGGCGCTGGCGAAGAAGCCTGCCGCCCGCCACGCGTCTCCCCAGGCGTTTGCGCGGGCCCTCGCGGCTCTGCCCGGCGGCGCAGTCGAGCCGAAGGCAGCAACTGCGGCCGCGCCGACCACCGCCGTCGCGCCGGCCTCCGGCCGCAGGAAGGTGGCCTCCGCGACGACCCGGGTGCACGTGGCGCCCGTTTCGCGCCGGGGCCTACCAGTGGCGGTGGCCGCGTCCCTTCTGGCGATGGTCGCCCTTATCGGTCTGTGGCGCACGCATCGGGCGCAAGCGCCTGCGGGGCCGGCCGTCACCGAGACACCGTCCGTTCCGGCCTCGGCGGCGGGCACGCCTGAACAGGCCGAGCGGCTGGAGAAGGACGGAGTGCATCGCATCGAGGACGTCTGGCGGGAGTTGATGCGGACCAACGAGCGCGCCAAGCAGATGCTGCCGCCGCCGCCGCGCGAAGAGCACATCAAGGCGATGGATTCGCTGGCGCGAAACGCTACGCAGGCTGCTGTCGAGTGCTTGACCGCCCTCGGCGCCTGCGGCGTCGTCGAGGCCGAGGCCAGCGCTGGCCGCGTCATGTCTGCCTACTTCCTGGCGCTCTTCGGCAGCCGGTCCAAGATCGGAAACGTGGGCGAGCAAGCGATTCGCAAGGGGCAGTTCACGACGCTGAACCGCCTGGGGGAGTGGCTCCAGGACACCTTCTCGAAGAACGTCGCGGAGCAGTGCGCGCGCGTGCTCGAGGCTGCCCGCCCCCGCTTCGAGGCCTCTGCCGATCCGACCTGCCAGGCCGGCTTGCTGGCGGTTCAGGCGCTCGAGAAGGGGCGGCTCCTCGGCAAGCAGACCGAGGCGCTCGGGCGGGCCCTGGCGGCCCGGGCGGGCGGGGCGTTGAGCGGGGTCCTGGGGCGCAACGACCTGACGGCACGCGACCACAAGGTGGTCCGGGCCCTCTGTGACGCACTGCGTTATCTGGGTCAGCTCGAAGCGCGCGAGCGGCTGGGCAACCGCGGCCTGGGCGAGCTGGAGCGGCGCCTGGCGGGCCGGCCGTTCTCGCCCATCGAGGTGATTGTCCACTGCGACCTGGTCCGCGCCGTGGTCGAGACACCGACCCAGATCAGGGAGATGGGCTGGGATCAGGTCCTCCTGCGCCAGCGGCTGGAGAGCTGGAAGTTGCTGCTCGAGAAGCTGATCCGGGACTGGCCCTACGAGCCGCGGCGTCCCCTGCCGCGCGGTCCGAGAACGGTGGCGGTCGACGAGGCCGCCCTGCTGCAGCCGGAGCTCGACGATCGTCTCGCGCATTGCCGGATGGAGGTGGCCCGGATGGCCGAGATGCTGCGCGTCCCGGTGCCTCCCGAACCGCCGCTTCGGCCCTGAACGAACACGAAGCTCATCTGAAGGCCGGTTTCTGTCGATCCGAATCTCATGATGAGCTGGAATGTCGTCCGATCGGGATTCTTGTGCGCGGCGCTAGCGGTCCTACCCGCAGCCGCCTCGGCAGCAACGGATTCGAAAGAGTCTTCGGCTCCTTCGACAGCGGCTGTATCGCAGCCTCCGGCGCCTCCCAGGTTCCTGGTCGACGGCCAGTACCGCCTCCGCGGCATCCGAGTTCAGAACGATCGCTCTCCCCGCGCGGCGGCCCAGAGCGTCGACAGTTCCCTGAATCACCGCCTGCGGCTCGGGCTGGTCGCCCCCATCCAGCACGACATGACGCTGCTTGCGGGCTTCACGACCCAGGCCAGCCGATGGGGCGACTTCGATGTCACCACCGGCCGATTCCGCACGCGAGACTTCGACTTCGAGCGGTTGCTCTTCATCTGGAAGTACGGCCCCGACGCGACACTCTACGCCGGGCGCGGCGCAGCGCGGTTCTTCGAGGCCGATCTAGCCATCGCCACCGGCCGCTTCGACGAGGACATCATCCACTACGAGGGATTCGTCTGGGAGAAGCACCCTGACCCCAAGACCATGCTGCTGGCGGTCTATAGCCCGCTCTTGACGACCAACTTGCTCGACGCCAACCCGGCGGAGCTGTCGCTGCAGTCGCTGGCGTTCCAGTACCGCCGCGAGCTGACCGACCAGGACCGCATCCTCATCCACACCGGTCGGCTCCAGCCGCGCCGCCCGATCCTGGGATTCGGAGGCGACAAGGGGCTCACCGGCCTGATGGCCCGATACGACCACAAGTTCGACCAGGAGCTGCGCGCCTTCGGCAGCGTCGGTTTCAACCTCAGCCAGACCGACGGCGTCTTCTTCCGGCCGCTGCCGGACCTCGACCTGGGCGACCGGACCGCGTTCTTCGGCGGCATCCAGCACGGCGACCGGGAGAAGCTGCACTCCAACCAGTTCGAGCTCTACTACACCTGGACCGGCCCGCAGGCGCAGACCTTCGTGGCCGAGTACCCGAGCGATATCCGCGAGGGCCGCTTCGTCTGGCAGCGCCAGGTCCGCCCCAAGGTCTGGACGCTGGCCAGCGTCGCCCACCGCCAGGTCATAACGCCCGTCGCTGTGACTCAGGACGACACGACCACGGCCTTCGTCCAGCTCCTGACGCAGTTCTGACTAGCTCCCTGTCGAGCAG
>JACPRK010000157.1 GCA_016190005.1 Candidatus Wallbacteria bacterium
CACCTTCCACCTTCCACCTTCCACCTTCCACCTTCCATCTTCCATCCTCTCCCCCCCTGTAACCTCCCCCGCCCCCCCGGCTCTGCACGATCGTAGGTCCAGTCGGTCCGTTGCCATTCGACTCGATGGCCCCATCGGAGCCGGTGAGTCCATCGATGACTCCGTCGGGTCCCGAGGGAGCGCTGGTTTCGCGTGCCCTCGCGGCTTCCGTCGGCAGGAGGTGACCAGATGTTGCAGCTCCAGTTGCGAGCGCTGGTCGGGAGCGGCCTTGCGCTGCTTCTCGGCACAACGCTTACCGGTTGTGGAGGAGGAGGGGGTGGAACCTCGGGGACGACCACGGGAACGTCCGCGAGCGCGACCCACGCGGCCATCGCGCTGAAGGACGCCCAGGGTGTTGCTCTCACGGCCGCCTCGACGGCGCCCTTCAGCCCGCGCCAGACCTGCGGCGGATGCCACGACGTCGACAAGGTCGCCGGCGGATACCACTTCCACCAGGGCCGCACCGACCCCGCAGGCAACGTCGTCGTCCGCGACAACTACTTCGCCGACGGCCGCGCCTGGGTGCGTTCCTCGGGCATGTACGGCAAATGGTGACCGCCTTCCTCAGATAGCAGCCAGTTGGCTGCCAAGACCAACGGTTCGGAGTCCGTCATCGACAAGACCAGCTTCTTCTGGGTCGGACTCTGCGGTATCTGTCATCCGGGCGGAGGCCCGGCCGAATTCGACCGCGACGGCAAGCGCTACTGGGACCCCGCCACGCGCAAGTTCGGATACGAGGCCGCCGGCAAGCTGGCGCAAGACGTCCGGCTCGACGGCGACTACGCGTTCCTCAACACCTCCAACGGCGAGCTCTCGGCCGGCCGCTGGGACCTCACCGGTGTGGCCGAGGCGGACTGCCTCATGTGCCACCGCGCGGACCAGAAGGTCCAGGGCGGCATGAACATGCGGTGGGTCTGGCGAGCCGGAGCGCTCCGTGCGCGACACGGCCTCAAGGACACCGCCGGAAACGTCGTCCCTGCTTACGCGTCGGCCTCTGCGGCCGGGCAGGGCTGGTTCCGGACGATGCAGATGACGACCGTCCCGGCTGGGCAGCCACCGCTGGCTGCCAAGCTCGACATCGACTACTCGGTCGGCGTCACCGACGGCAGTCTGTTGCAGCAACCCGACGGTGGCTTGCGAGTGAACCACGCCGTCATCGCCAAGAAGCCGCGCGACTACGCCTGCTGGGGCTGTCACTCCACGGCCGACAGCAAGAAGCGCGGGCGCGTCTGGTTCGATGCGTCTCAGGACGTCCATTACGCCTATCTGAACCGGCTGAACGATACGGATTCGGCCAACGACATCCCGCCCACGTCAAGCACGGCCTGCGTGGCCTGTCACGGCGCAGGGCTGGATCACGACTTCTCCAAGGGCAGGTCGATGGACGGTTCGGTCTCGGACCCGAAGGACTTCGCCTTCTTCCGGACCTGCAAGGACTGTCACGCCGCCAGCGGCCCCGACCGCGACCCGGCGGCGCCGGTGCCGACCTCGGACATCCACAAGGTCACGCGGCACACCGACGCTCTGTCCTGCCAGTTCTGCCACATCCCGTACCGCACGGCTGTGGCCGACCTCGCCATCGACAACGCGACGACCGGAAGTACCGTCAGCTACGGAACCAACCGCTTCCTTTCGGCCGATCCGCTCGTGCCTACCAGCACCGACAAGACCCGGTGGTACCCGTCCTTCCGCTACAAGTCGGACAAGGACGGGCGCCTGCAGCTCTTCCCCCAGAAGCTGCTGGTCTCGGCCTGGTGGGGCGACTGGGATCGGAAGGGAACCCAGCTCGACCGCGCCGACGACAACCTGTCGCCGATCCCGCTCTGGAGAATCCGCGGGATCACCAGCAACAAGGCCCTCGCCGCGGTCCGAGACGACAACGCGGACACCATCCCCGAGGTCAACACGCTGGCCGAGATCGCGGCCTACATGACCGCGCTCAAGGGCAACGATCGCTATGGACGCCCCGTGGCGGTCAACCCCGTGCTGATCAAGGGCGGACGCCTCTACTACGAAGACACGTCGGCTGCGTCCGGCGTCTCCAGCTTCGAGATCGAGGGGTCCGGATTGCACGCCGAGTCGTCCCATCCGTTCGGCGAAAGCCACAACGTCCTGGCCTCCGGCAAGGCGCTTGGGTCCAGAAGTTGCGGTGAGTGCCATCGCGCCTCCAACGGCGGGCGGGACACCCCCGTGTTCGATCGCAAGGTTCTGATCGATCCGTTTGGAGTCGATGGAGCGCCCGTGTACACCACGGTGCGCGATATGACCCGGTTGAACCCGTTCTGACAGTCTAGGGGCCGCTCTGCGGCAGGTCGGCACGTGGTCTGGTCGCAAGGCCGGAGCGCGTGGCCGCGGAGCGGCCCCGTCTCTTCGGGGCCCGGAGCACCCGGCTGCAGCGGCCCTTTTGTCCGCGAAAGCGCGGGACTCATCGGGCTGCCGGAGCGGACATCAGCTCGCGCAGGTAATTTGCGATACGTTTCGCAGCTCCCGCCCGCGAAACGAGCGCGCCTCTCGCTGCAGTGCCCAGCCGGGATGTCAGCTCCGGGTCGGCGAGAAGCCTGTCCAGCTCTCGCTCCAGAGCGGCCGCGTCGGCCACGTGGATGCCGCCGCCCGCGCCTTGGAGCAGCTGGGCCGCGTCAGCGAAATTGAAAGCGTGCGGGCCGTAGAGAACCGGCTTTCCCGCCGCGGCCGGCTCCAGCAGCGAGTGGCCACCGACCTCGACCAGGCTTCCTCCGACGAATGCCACGGCGGCGATCCCGTAGAAGGCCGCGAGCTCCCCGACGGTGTCGAGCAGAAGGACCCCCGAGGGCGCTGGCGACGCCCCGCGGGAGCGAAGCCCCATCGGCAGCCCCAGCTCTTGCGCCTTCGCGATCGCGCCGGGCGCGGTCTCCGGATGCCTCGGCGCCAGCACCAGCCCCAGGTCGGCACGACGGTGACGCAGGCGCGCGTAGATTTCGAGCAGCTGCTCGGTCTCGCCGGGATGCGTGCTGCCCGCGACCACGTAGCTGCCAGGGGGGCAAGCCGTTGGCAGGCAGGGGTTCGCCGCCAGCAGACCGTCGTACTTCGTGTCACCCGTCACCCGCACTCGCGCGGCGTCAGCACCCATCCGCACGAGGCGCTCCGCGTCCGCGTCCGTCTGCACCAGGAAGGCCGTGAAGTGGGCCAGAAACGCCCGGTAGCACCAGGCCAGGCTCTCGTAGCGCGCCATCGTCCGCGGGGATATCCGGCCGTTCACCATAACGACGGGGACACCCTTCTCGCGGCATGAGCGGATCAGGTTCGGCCAGATCTCGGTCTCCACCACCGCACAGACCCTGGGCTCGAAGGCGCGAAAGTACCGCGTGAGGATCGGCCGGTAATCGAATGGAAAGGTCGCGACGTGGTCGGCGCCCCCCCGCTCCCGGGCCAGCCGCAGCCCCTCGGGCGTCGAGCCGGTCAGGACGATCGGCGTGGATGGAAGCTCTTCCCTCAGCGCGGAGATGAGCGGCCGGGCTGCCTGGGTCTCGCCCACGGAAGCGGCCTGGAGCCAGATGGAGTCGAGCGTCACCCGCTCGCGCGGAAGCTCCAGGCCGAGCTGTCCCCTCCACGTGCTGCCCAGCCTGCGCCCGCCGATCGCGGCAGCGGCGATGGCGGCGGAGAGGACCGGAGCCGCGGCCCAGAGGAGCGCATCGTAGACGTGGAAAGGCAGCCCAAAGCGAAGCTCCCCCGCGAGCGCACCGGGAAACGGTTTGGGAGGGGAGCTCGAGTCCTCGCCCGAGCGTCCGGGAGCCTCCGGGCTCACTCGCTCAGGGCTGTCCGGAACATCCGCACGGACCGCCGAAGGCCCTCGGTCGTGGAGCCGGTGACGACGGCGCCGATCATCAGCGAGGAGACACCGGTATCTCGCAGGATCGGCAGATCGTCCAGCGTCAGCTTTCGCTGGGTTGGCACAATGACCGGCAGCTTCGAGGCCGAAACGAGCACGCGGTACTTGAGCAGGTCCGACGCCGTGAGCGGCTTGCCGTAACCGTCGGCCGGGATGATCGACGCCTCCAGAGCATCGGCGCCCGTGTCCTTGAGCGCGCGGACCTCCTCGAGGTCGTAGTCGTCTCCTACCGCCAGCACCTTCCGGAGTGAGCGAATGCCCAGCAGATGCGCGGGGAGGTCGCGTGCGTAGACGTCGAAGAACTCGAACCCCATGCCGGACAGGATCTCGAGCTCCTCGCGCGTGGCGCACTTCTCGGCGCCCGCCATGATGCCCATGTGGACCTTGGCGTCGCGCGCCAGGCGGCAGATCTCGTCGAGCGTTTTTCGCTCCTGGCTGAAGGAGCCGAACTTGGTGCCGCTGGCCCGGTGGTGGCAGTTGAGGTGGACCTTCAGGGCGCTGGCGCCTTCGTCGATGGCCGCGCGCGCCAGCTCGGCGCTGTTGGCCGGAAGGCTGACGATGAGCGGAAAGTCCACTCGTCGCATCTTGTCGAACAGGCTGTCCACGTCTGAAGGAGAATAGCATGCGGCACCGGCCCGGTGGCAATCGAATGCGGGACACGCACTCGGGAACTGGACACGTCGAGCGACAGGCTGCCGGCAGCTCGGGGCTGCTATCCTCGTGACATGCCCGAGGCCGCCGAGCTTTCCGTCGTGATCATCACCTTCAACGAGGAGCGGAACATCGCGCGCTGTCTCGATTCGGTGGCCTTCGCCGGCGAGCGAGTGGTGGTCGATTCGGCCTCGACGGATCGCACCGTTGAGCTTGCCCGAGAGCGTTCGGCGCGGGTGGTGCAGCAGGCGTGGCTCGGGTTCGGACCTCAGAAGAACCACGCGATCGGGCAGGCGACGCGCAGCTGGGTGCTGGTGCTCGACGCCGACGAGTGGATTCCGGGGCCGCTGGCCGACGAGATTGCGCGGGTCCTCAGGGCGCCTTCCGCGGATGTCTACGAGATTCGGCGAGAGACCTTGTTCCTGGGGCGCCCGATGACGCACTGCTGGTCGGGGGACTGGACCGCCCGGCTCTTCCGGCGAGGAACGGCGCGCTATGACGACCGCCCGGTGCACGAGCGGCTGATGGTGGACGCGAGCGTGCACGGCGGGAGGCTTGCCCAGCCGTACATGCACGACACCTATCGCGACCTCTCGCACTACGTGGAGAAGATGAACCGGTACAGCGACCTGTTCGCCTCCGGCGGCGGCGCAGCAGCCAGGGTCGGGTTGGCGCGGCTGGTGGGGAGTCCGCTCTGGGCCTTCGCGAAGATGTACCTGCTGAAGTTCGGATTCCTGGACGGCGTGGAGGGGCTAATCCTTTCAGCAGGCACGGGCTACTACCACTTCTTGAAGTACGCCAAACGCTGGGCCCTCGAGCGGCGAGCGCGAGCGGGGGCTTCCGAGCCGGAGGCCGGGGCTTGAGCCGTCTGCAGGTGCCTGCGGGCGCGCCGCTGTTGGTTCGCACGCCCAACTGGGTCGGCGACGCGGTGATGGCGCTGCCCTTCTTTGACGCGCTGCGGCATAACTTCCCGAGTTCGCCCGTGGCGGCCCTGGCCAGGCCTCACGCTGCCGACATCGCCGGTCTGGCGCCCGGAGTCGAGGTCATTGTGCACGATGACCGGGGACTCAGGGCCGGCACCGTCGGGCGCGTGGTGGCTGCCCGAGAGCTGGCCCGGCGCCGGTTCGCGGCGGCCTTCCTCTTGCCCAACTCGTTCTCGGCGGCGCTGGTGCCCTTCCTGGCGAGGATTCCGGCGCGAGTAGGATACTCGAAAGATGCGCGCGGTCTTTTGCTTACCCATCCGCTGCCGTGGGACCGGCAGGCTCGCGGGCTCCACCGTTCTCGAGCGTACCTGGAGCTGCTCGCCAGGCTGGGCCTGGACGTGCCGCCCGACCCGCGGCCGCGCGCCCGGCTCCCCGGCGCGCTCGTGGCCGACGCAGAAGGGCTGCTTCAGGCCGCCGGTGTCGAGCCCAGCGAGCGGCTCGCCGCCGTGGCGCCCGGCGCCGTCGGCGCCTCTCGCAGATGGCCGGCCGAACGGTTCGGCGATGTCGCCCGGATCCTGGCCGAGCGGCTTCGGTGCCGGGTGCTCATCCTGGGCGGCCCCGGCGACCGCGCCGCCGCCGAGACCGTCTCGCGCCGCGCCGGGCCCGCAGCCGTGAACCTGACCGGGGCCGCCCGGCTGGCGCTGCTGCCCGCGCTCATCGCCCGTTGCGACGCCCTCGTCTCCAACGACTCCGGCGCCGCCCACGTCGCCTCGCTGACCGACACACCCACCCTGGTCCTCTTCGGCGCGGGCAACGAGACCATCACCCGGCCGCTCGGCCCCGGCATCCACATCCTGCGAGTCCACCTCGACTGCACACCGTGCGAGAGCAACTCGTGCGCCCGAGGCGATCTCGCCTGCATGACGGCCCTCGATGCGCCCGCCGTAGCCGCCGCTGTGCTGCGGCTCGTCCGCACCGACTGAGACGCCACCTGCTCTGCGCCGGCCGGTGTCCTGCATCCATCCGGTACCCCGCGCGCGCGCTTCCGCCGGTGCGTGAGTCCCGACGGCCTCTCATGTACCCTCTACTCCCGAGAGTGAAGCCGATTCGAACGATTGTTGGAGACCTGCCGGCGTACGCCGCCTTCTGCCTGGCGCTGGCCCTTCCTGCCGCACTCGCGGCGGGCCCGACGGGCGGCGGCACCTTCGTCACCGCCAGCCATTCGGACTGCACCGCGTTCAATCCGTACCTGACCGCCGACGTCAACTCCTGGCGCATCGCTTCCAGCCTCTTCGACACGCTCGTCGCCTACGACGACGCCCTGGCCCCGCGCCCCTGCCTGGCTGAATCCTGGACGCTCTCTCCCGACGGAAAAACCTGGTCCTTCCGCTTGCGCAAGAACGTCCGCTTTCACGATGGCAAGGAGCTCACGGCAAGCGACGTGCAGTTCACGCTCGACATGCTCCGCGACCCGAAGAACCGCGTCACCCGCCGGACCTGCGTCGACGCCATGCAGGCGAGCGCCGAGTCGCGCGACCGGGTTCGCTTCGACGCCTCCGGACCCCACGCCTTCTCGGTCCACTTCGAAAGGCCTGCCGCCTGGGCCATCGAGGACTGGGCCTCGCTACCGATCTTGCCCCGCCACCGCCTCGAAGGCCGAGACCTGGCCCAGGACCCGTTCAACACCTCGGCGCCGATCGGCACGGGCCCATTCCGGCTGGCGCGCGCCATCCCCGGGGAGCAGATCGAGCTCGAGGCCTTCGACGACCACTTCGCAGGACGGCCCAGGTTCGACAGGCTGATCGTGCGGATCGTCCCCGACGACCGCAAGCGGCTGGAGATGCTGCACGCCGGCATGTTCGATCACGCCCAGGTCCCCACGCGCCAGCTCCTGGGCGCGCTCGACGACGGACTCAAGGACGCGTTCCGGATTTATGCCCTGACAGAGCCCTCGTACGCCTACGTCGGCTGGCAATGCGACCCGGAGCGGAGCCCCCTGTTCGCCGACAGCAGAATCCGGCAGGCGATGTCCTGGGCCATCGACGTCGACGCGCTCATCCGCGATACGCTCGCCGGCCAGGCTGTCCGCGCAACGTCCGTATTCGAGCGCGCCGGCGGCGCCCAGGCGGCCCAGCCCGCCGCCCCAACCTACGACCCGGACCGCGCGCGCAAGGCGCTCGGAAGCGCCGGCTGGTTCGACACCGACGCGGACGGCGTCCTCGATCGCGGCGGGCAGCGATTCAGCTTCCATCTGGATGCCCCTGCGGGCAGCCAGACCGTCCGGCAGCAGGTCGAGCAGATCGCCTCCGACCTGGCGAAGCTCGGCGTCGATGCCCGCCCAAGGTTCACCGAGTGGGAACAGTTCATGACCGGCCGCATCCAGCCGCGCGATTTCGAGGCCGTGTACCTGGGCTGGTACCTGCCGATCGAGCCCGACCCCCATCCCTTCTTCCACTCGTCGAGCATCCCGACCCCCACTAATCCCAGGGGGCTCAACCGCAACGGCTTTCGCGACGCCGACGTCGACCGGCTCATCGACGAAGCGCGCTCAGCGGTCGACCCGGCTTCGCGTCGTGCGCTCACCGATGAGATCGATCGCAAGCTGCGTGAGCTGGCCCCCTACACTCTGCTCTTCCAGGCCCGCCAGTTCGGCCTGATCAGTCGCCGCGTCCAGGTCGAGCGAGCCAGCGTCGTCCCCGCCATGAACCCCGCCCTGCGGACCACGGTGCTGGAAGTCTCCCGGCTTGGCATGCTCACCCCAGACTTCCTACGACTCTCCTGGCTCACACCCGCCGCCCCCAGGCCAGGCCGATAGGGAGTGAGGCTCGAGGCTCGAGGAGTGAGGGGACTTTCCTTCTCAATACTCGATTCTCGATTCTCGCTTCCCCAGCACCATGTGTTAAATTCTTTTGTCCCGCAACCGGGAGAGGAAAAGCATGGCCACCAAGGACGAACTCTGGAAACCCGAAAAGTCCCCGACACCGCCTCCGGGCACGCTGCCGGGGGGCGCCCACATCGTCGACGAGGCCAGCCCGGCTCTGCGCACGGTCCCCGGCGAGCCAATGCTCGAGGTGAAGGGGCTCTGCACCTACTTCTTTGGTGAAGAGGGTGTCGGAAAGGCCGTCGACGACGTCACCTTCACCGTGCGCAAGCGCGAGGTCCTCGGCATCGTCGGCGAATCGGGTTGCGGCAAGAGCGTCACGTCGCTCTCGATCATGCGTCTCATCCCGAACCCGCCCGGCCGCATCACCGCCGGTGAGATCCTCTTCGAGGGCAAGAACCTGCTGGCCCTCTCCGAGGAGGAGATGCGCAAGGTCCGCGGAAACAAGATCTCCATGATCTTCCAGGAGCCGATGACCAGCTTGAACCCGGTCTTCACCATCGGTGACCAGATCACCGAGGGCATCCGGCTCCACATGAAGCTGGGCAAAAGCCAGGCGCGCGAGCGCGCCGTCGAGATGATGGAACTGGTCGGCATCCCTGCTCCACGCGATCGCCTGGACGACTACCCCCATCAGTTCTCTGGCGGCATGCGCCAGCGCATCATGATCGCGATGGCGCTGGCCTGCGATCCGACCCTCATCATCGCCGACGAACCGACGACCGCCCTCGACGTCACCATCCAGGCCCAGATCCTGGAGCTGATGAAGAGCCTCCAGGCCCGGCTCGGCACCTCGATCATCCTGATCACTCACGACCTCGCCGTCGTCGCCGAGATGGCGCACCGCGTCAATGTCATGTACGCCGGCCGCGTCGTCGAGGAGGCCGACGTCCGCACCATTTACAAGACGCCCAAGCACCCGTACACCATCGGCCTGCTCTGCGCCATCCCGCGCGTGGACAAGCCCGAGGGCAAGCTCTGCGTCATCTCCGGCACCGTCCCGAGCCCCTTCCACTTCCCCAAGGGGTGCCGCTTCGGAAACCGCTGTCCGATGAAGTTCGACAAGTGCGAGGCCGAGGAGCCGCCGCTCTTCCCCATCAAGGGCGAGCCCGGCCACGCCGCCCGATGCTGGCTCTACGAGCCTGACAAGCAGGACCCGGCCACAGAGAAAGAGGTCCGCCGCAAGATGCTCGAGGCAGGCGAGCGCGTATGAGCAAGCATTTCATGGAGGTCAAGAGCCTCCAGAAGCACTTCCCCATCTTCGGCGGTATCTTCAGCCGGCCCGTCGCCTGGGTCAAGGCCGTCGACGGCGTCAGCTTCTTCCTCAAGGAAGGCGAGACGCTCGGGCTGGTCGGCGAATCCGGCTGCGGCAAGTCCACGACCGGCCGCACCATCCTCCGTCTGCTGGAGCCTTCCGGCGGCAGCGTCGAGTTCATGGGGCGCGACCTCGTGACGCTCGACCGCGCCGAGATGCGCTCGATGCGCCGCAACATGCAGATGATCTTCCAGGACCCCTACGCGAGCCTCAACCCCCGCATGACGGTCGGCTCGATCATCGAAGAGCCCCTGGTCATCCACAGCATCGGCACCAAGGTCGAACGGAGAAAAAAGGTCCTTTCACTCCTGGCCGAGGTCGGCCTGCGGGAAGAGCACGCTGCGCGCTATCCCCACGAGTTCTCCGGCGGCCAGCGCCAGCGCATCGGCATCGCCAGGGCCCTCGCCATCGAACCCAAGCTCATCGTCGCCGACGAGCCCGTCAGCGCCCTCGACGTCTCCATCCAGGCCCAGGTCATCAATCTCCTCCAGGAGCTGCAGCAGCGCCACAAGC
>JACPRK010000164.1 GCA_016190005.1 Candidatus Wallbacteria bacterium
AGCCCTTCGGCATGCTCAGGACATGCTTGTCGAAGGATGGACTTCGCAGTCCGCCCCCTCGTCGCTGCAGCTGATCCTACTTCTCCTTACCGGTCAGCCAGGTCCAGTTCATGGGGAAGAAGCCAGGCTTGAGGTGGACCTGGTAGAAGTGCCAGAGGAAGACGGATGCGGTGGCGAGGATGGCCTCGAAGCCGTGGATCAACTGCACGATGAAGAGACCGCCCTTGGGCAACCAGGCGGCAGCGGTCACCGGGAACCAGAGCATCAGGCCCGTCAGGCCCATGACTCCCAGACCCCAGGCGAAAGCCCAGTACTCGACCTTCTCGATCCAGCCGTACTTTCCCGCGCGCTTGGGCGCCTCATCGCGCAGGAGCAGGAAGGTGCGCACTTGCTCCCGGAACTCGATGAAGTCGTCGAGCGCGGGCATCATCGACAGCGGCATCTGCCCGCGGACATTGAGCCCCCAGAGCCAGCCGATGTGCCAGAGCGTCGCCAGGATCATCAGCGTGCCAGCGATGCGATGGACCAGTGCGGCCGTCTCGACCCCGCCGAAGAGCGCCAGCAGCCGGGTCTCGGAATCGAGGCTTCCCGCAAGCAGCGGCAGGCCTGTGAGCACCAGCGCGACGAACGTGAGAATGATGACGAAGTGCTGCACGCGTTGCGAGCGAGTGAAACGCTCCTCCGGGTCGATATGAGGGTGCGGCATCGGACGCCGCGAGAGCTTCCTGGCTGCCAGTGAGAAGAGCTCCAGCGCGATCATCGCGCCGAAGAAAAGCAGCGTGAACACGATCAAGGCCGAGTAGATACGGCTCACCAACGTCGCCGCCGGCGCGTGCTTCTCGTCGATCGGATCGTGGGAGAAGGTGAGCGAGAACATCCGCGTGGCGCCTTCGTGGCACCGCGCGCAGACCTGCGCCCGGTTCGCAAGGCTGAGCTCCGAGGCCGCGGACGCGGGCGAAGTGACGCGGTGGGAGCCGTGGCAGTCGACGCACCCAGGCGACTTCTTGCTTCCGAGCATCCGCTTCTGGCCGTGGACGCTGCTTTCGTAACTCTTCCAGACCGCGGTCGGCAGACCCAGGCGGCTCTGCATCGCCTTGTTCTCGTGGCAGCGGCTGCAGGCGTCCTCTGGCTCCTGTCCGGGAGCACGCTTCGTCATGCCGTGCGGTTCTCCATGACAGGCCTTGCAGTCCTTCTGGAAGGCTTTCACACCCTGGAGGCCGGCTACTTTGTGGACGCTTCCAGCGAAGCCCTTGGCCGCGGACTCATGGCATTCGACACAGGAGGCAAACGGCCCGGCCGGCGCCGTCGTGTGGGGGTACTCCGCCATCCCGGTGTGGCAGTCCAGACACGACTGCTGCCCGTGTGCAGACCGGGAGAATGAGTCGAGCCGGCCGGCGTCCCACGTGTCATGGCACTCCAGACACGCGGCCGCCCCCGGCTTGGCCTCATCACCCAGCGCGGCCGTCCAGCCCACCAGGGCGAGCTGGACGGCTACGACACCCAGGACCCAGGTCCGCGACATCATCGGCGCACTCATGAAGGTTCGACCTCCAGGCCGCGAGCCCGCCCGCATCCTGCGGAGCTTACGCGGCGTTTTCGCTCTTGTGGAGCTTGGCGATGGCCCAGGACGACAGCGCGCCCACGGCCGAGCCGGCTACCACGAACAGGAACCAGACGCTGACCATCCCGATGGCCATCCCGACCAGCACGAGGTACCCGCCGATCCCGCCCTGCTCCACGGGCGCCCCCGTCAGCGTCGTGCCGATCAACACTCCCAGATACCCGCCGTACAACAGCGCCGGAACCAGTCCCGCGGCCAGGAACATGACCGTACCGACCATCGCACCGATCCAAACGCTCTTCTCTTTGACTTCCTGCATCTTGCTCACCTCCGGTACGGCAATGAGCAATACACACGGCAGGCCAACTTTGAGAAGCCGCATCGATAAAGGGCTTATCGGGTTTGTTTTCGATTTCCCGTGTCGCCCGGACGCGACGGCTGCAGGCGCGGCGGGCGCCCTCCTCTAGACGCAGCGCGTCATGAGCCCGTGTCGCCGTCCGGCGACACCCGAGTCGTGCCGCGGCGACGTTCACGCCTCGCCTCCCTTCTGCAGCCCGTGGCGCGTCAGCCACTTGTAGAGCGTGGCCCGGTGGACGCCGGCCATCCGCGACGCGGACGCTATGCTGCCGCCGGCAGCCTCCAGGAGCCGGCTCAGGTATGCCTTCTCGAAGGCGTCCCGCGCGGCTTCCCAGTCGTTTCCCTGAGACGCCGGCAAGTTCGCGCCGCCTCCCAGC
Organism: Candidatus Wallbacteria bacterium; assembly: GCA_016190005.1. Taxonomy (GTDB): domain Bacteria; phylum Muiribacteriota; class UBA6191; order JACPRK01; family JACPRK01; genus JACPRK01. The sequence continues at coordinate 2,296 of JACPRK010000164.1, forward strand.
AGCTCCGCCGGCAGATCGCCCCGCCGGACTACGTTCCCCGTGGCGACCAGCACGCTGCGCTCGATGACGTTCTCCAGCTGCCGGACGTTGCCTGGCCACGGATAGCCCTGCAGGAACTCGACGACCTCGGCGGAGAGCTCTAGCGGACCCGCGCCGAACTTGGCCGAGTAGTGCGCCAGGAACTCCGCCGCCAGCGCCGGGATGTCCTCAGGGCGGTCCCGAAGCGGCGGCAGCGGAACCGTCACGACATTGATGCGGTAGAAAAGGTCCGCGCGGAAGCCGCCGCGTGTCACCAGCGCGCCGAGTTCCTGGTTCGTCGCGCAGAGGATTCTCGCCTCGCACCGAGCCAGCCGGTGGCTGCCCACGGGGTAGTACTCCCCGCTCTGCAGCACTCGCAGGAGCTTCGGCTGCAGCGCCAGCGCGAGGTCCCCGATCTCGTCCAGGAACAGCGTTCCCCCGGACGCCTCGGCCAGGAATCCCCGGTGGTCGGAGCTGGCGCCCGAGAAGGCCCCTTTCACGTGCCCGAAGAGCTCGCTCTCCAGCAGCGTCTCGGCGATGGCGCAGCAGTTGAGCGAGACGAACGGATGGTCCGCGCGCCGCGAAAGCGAGTGGAGCAGCCGGGCAATCCGGTCCTTGCCCGTCCCGGTTTCCCCCGTGATCAGCACGGTGACGTCCGCCGGTGCGATCTTCTGCACCAGCGTGACTGCTGCTCGCATCGGTCCGCTGCGGGCGACCACGCCGGCCAGCGCCTCGCGGCGAATGCGCTCCTTGAGCTGCACGTTCTCCCGGGCCAGGTCTCGCTGCTTGAGCGCCCGCTCGATGAGTAGCTTCACCTCCTCGGGTTCGAACGGTTTCTTGATGTAGTCGACTGCCCCCAGCCGCATGGCTTCCACGGCGGTGTCCACCGTGGCGAACGCCGTGACCACGATCACCGGCAGCTCGGGTTCGATGGCGTGGACCTCCTGCAACCCCTGTAGGCCGTCCATCCCGGGCATCTTGAGATCCGTCAGCACGATGTCGATGCCGCCGCGCCGAACAGACTCGAGCGCGCTTCTCACTCCGGCATGCGCGTCGACGTCGTAGCCAGCCGCGCCCAGGAAGCGCGTGAAGAGGCTGCGGGCGCTCTCCAGGTCGTCGATGACCAGCACGCGCGTCATAGCGCCACCACCTCGTTCAGTCTCCCCTGGATCGGCAGCTCCATGACGACCCGGGTTCCCGCGCCCGCGGAGCTGGCGATGTGGATCGTGCCGTCGTGCTGCTCCAGGATGCGGTGGGCAATTGCCAGACCCAGCCCGGTTCCCTCACCCGGGCCCTTGGTCGTGAAGAACGGGTCGAAGACCTTCGTCAGGAACTCCTCCGGGATGCCGGGGCCGGTGTCCTCCACGCAGATTGCTATCCGTTCCGTCGGGACGCGCCGCGCGGTCACCGTGAGCGTGCCGCCGCGCTTCATGGCCTGGACGGCGTTGTGCATGACGTTGAACAGTGCCTGTTCGAGCATCACGGAGTCGCAGACGATCACAGGGAGCTCATTTTCCAGCTCCCGCACCAGCCGCACGTCCTGCTTCTGCATCGGCAGCGCCAGGACCGAAAGGCAGCTCTCCAGGATCTCTTCCACGCTGCCCGGTCGTGGCTTCAGCGCCGCCGGCCGCGCGAACATCAGGAAGCGCGAGATCAGCTCGGAGGCACGCTGACACTCCCGCCGCACGATCGTCAGGTCATCGGCCAGCTCGTGCTGCTCCCCGAGCTCCACCTGCATCACCGAGGTGTACCCGGCGATGCTGTTGAGGAGGTTGTTCAACTCGTGCGCCAGGCCCGCCGATAGCGTCCCCAGGGCCGCCAGCCGCTCGGAGCGCCGAACGTCGCCTGCCAGGCTGGCATTGGCCCGGTTCAGGTCTTCCACCAGCCGGTCGATCTCGGAGCGCTGGTTCCTGAGCGAGGCGACCAGGTTGTTGAACTGCGCCGTGAACGTGCCCATCTCGTCTCCCTCCGGGACCGGCACGCGGACGTCGAAGTTGCCGGCTTCGACCTGTGCCGCGGCGGCGGCGATGCGGGAGAGCGGCAGCGTGATGCGCCGGACGTAGACGGCGGAGAGGACGCCCGCGACGACGGTCCAGAAGACGGCGTTCAGCAGCGCCAGCCGGACGAAGATCATCGCCGACTCGTCGCCCAGGTGCTCGAAGTCATGGCCGGCGTGCGCCCCGGCCCAGGCCATCACCATCGCGATGCTGACGACCACGACCACGCCCGAGACCATCACAGCCAGCTTCCATGACAGCGGAATGTTCACGTCCAGAGGCTCGCAAGGAGCGTGCCCCGGCGGTCGCCGGGGCCCCCTGGGCGGATGGGTGGCGCGTCCCGGCGACCCGGGTCACTCTTGGCTGCACGGGGGGACGAAAAGGCCGCGGTGTACTTGTCCGGCCAACCGCCACTCGCGTGCCGCCAGTCCCACTCGTGGCGCGATCATGCTCGTAACACTCCCGTCACACTGGCCCTGGACTCGAAGTTGCAGTGTCATGTCTCCATTTCATCGGATAGAGTCATTGCGAACGCATGGGACGCTAGGGTACCTATCGTGGGTATGTCATCAAGGAGAGTGGAGCGAATGTCGAGCAGCAGTTCAGGCAAAACGCATAATCACAGCCTGTTGGCGGTGCTGGTCGTTCTTGCAGTCACCTGTACGTCATGTGGGGGGGGGGGCGGGGGAGGCGGCTCCACGACCGGTAGCGTGGCCTTGACCAGTCTGTCGCTCGAGCAGGCGCTGGCCCAGCTGCGCGCCAATGGCATCGGCAACCCGACTGCGAGCCTCTCGGTGACCGGCGGCATCAGCGGCAACGTCTCCAAGCTGGTCGCCAAGGCAGGCGCGGCTTCGAAGGTCGAAGCGGCCTCGCTCGCCACGATCGCCACCGACCGCGGCGGATACTCCATCCGCACCGACGCGGCCGGCAACTTCAGCCTCTCTCTCCCGGCCTCGATCTACACCTTCACGATCTCCATTCCCGGCTACCGCACGCTGACCCTGCGGGACGTCCCGGTCCTCAAGGACTCGATCACGTCACTGGGTGCACTCAAGACCCTCGACCCCCTCGGCACGGCCGACACCGACACGATCGATCCGACCCGTCCGGTCGCCAAGGCATTCGTCGGGGCCGGCCGTTGCCGCGCCTGCCACACGTCGCACTACGACGCCTTCAACGCCACGAAGCACACCAAGCCGATTCGCAACATCAACGATCCCGTCGAAAAGGCCAATGGCTTCGACGTCGTCGCCGACTTCTCCGCGGATTCGGGCTCGAGCGTCCGCACCCTCTCCTTCACCGACACGGCCGTCGGCACTCAGCCGGTCAAGCTCGAGCTGAGCAGGACAGCGGAGAACCGCTACTTCGTCGCCCTGGTCGACCGCTCCAGCGGCACCAAGCACACCTACGAGGCGCTCCGTACCCACGGCGGCACGGGCGACTGGAAGCAGCGCTTCCAGACCCGCATCGGCGGCAGCTGGTACACCTTGCCGATTCAGTGGAATGAGAAGGAGACCGCCGCGTCCAAGAAATGGGTCAAGTACAACGTCGGCGACTGGTTCGACGCCAGCGGCAGCGTCCGCAAGCACAACGCGACGCGCAACGGCGTGCTGACCGAGGTCTTCGGGCCGGCCCAGCACAACTCCTACGAGCGCAAGTGCTTCGGTTGCCACGGCACGATGCAGGGCATCAAGCGGGTCGACGCCGCCGCTTCCGCCGCGGGCGAAGGCGATGTCGGTGACTACGTGGCCGAGTACAGCTCGCTCGTCGTGAGCTGCGAGAACTGCCACGGCCCCGGCTATCCGCATGTCGACACCCAGAACCCCAACGACATCGTCAATCCGAGCAAGTCGGCCGTCCGAACCAACAAGCTCTCCTACGCTCGTGCCAACGAGGTCTGCGGCCAGTGCCACATCCGCGGCGAGAGCATCTATACGGCGCCGTCCGTCGCCGGCCTGACCGAGACCACCGCGCAGCGCAAGTACGAGTACCCCTGGACTGCGGACAACAAGCCGTACCGGCTGGGCAACGACCTGCTCGCCACGTCCTACGCCATCGAGGGTTCCAGCAAGTACTGGAATACCAAGTACACGCGCAACGTCCACTCCTTCCAGCACCACCAGCAGTGGCTGGATAACGAGAGGGGCGCGCACGGCTTCGAGGCCGCGCAGGTCACCTGCTTTGACTGCCACGACCCGCACGGCAACCGCTCCGCCGGCCGCAAGCACCAGCTTCTGGCAAGCACCGACGATAACGCGCTCTGTCTGCGCTGTCATGGAAAGGACGGCCGCGCCCAGACGCGGTTCCTGCTGCCGGGCGAGAGCTCGACGGACTCCAGCATCAAGCTGGTCACCGAACACACCAAGCACAGCTACAACCCGGCCGGTTCCGGCGGGCCGGTCGCGAGCCGCTGCACCGCCTGCCACATGCAGAGAACGGCCTCCAGCGCGCTGCGCTACGACATCTCCGACCACACGCAGCGGATCATCAAACCGGTCGAGAGTCTCGACATGGCCGACAACGGTGGCGACAAGTCCTCCGGGTTCGTCATCCCGCACTCCTGCGCTTCGAGCACGGTCGGTTGCCACAACAGCGCCACCTTCCCGGGCGGCGACTTCTTCGTCGGCACGGGCGACGTCCGAACTGACACGAGCGCCCGCGGCAAGCTGGTCGCGGCCGTCAACGGCTACGAGTCCAAGTTCGGCAGCCGCAAGGCCGCCGGGACCAACGTTGCCGGCCAGCTCGGCTCCCTGGAGGGCACCGTCACGCTGGGCGGTGTCCCGATGGAAGGCGTCCGCGTGATGGCCGATCGGGGCGAGGACTTCGACGAGACCGCCGCGGACGGCAAGTTCCGGCTACTTCTGCCGAAGGGGACCTACAACCTCTTTGCGGTGCATCCCTCCTTCAAGACGACCTCGCTCGAGGCCGTGCTCGTGACCAGCGGCGCCGTCAACGGAAACCTCAAGCTGGTCTTGGGCGCCCTGGGTACCGGAGAGGCGCAGTTCGCCGGCTCGCAGAAGTGCAAGACCTGCCACGCCGACTACTACAACCGCTGGCAGAAGACCCTGCACAACAGAGGCATCCGCTACATCGACGCCGGCGACGATCGCGACCCGCGCTTCCTGGTCGTGGCCGACTTCGGCGCCGAGGGAGTCGGTCGCACGATTCGCTCCACCGAGTCCGATTTCTCGGCGCTCGGAACGGCGCAGATCCGGCTGCTCAAGCAGAACGGCGTCTACACCGTCACCCTCGTGAATGGTGACAGCAGCATCGCCGGGACGTACACCGTGCTGCGCACCTACGGCGGCGGTCGCGGCGACTGGAAGCAGCGCTTCCTGGTCAAGATCGGAAACAGCAGTTACATCCTCCCCATCCAGTGGAGCGAGTACGGACCGGTCGGGCCGACCAAGAACCCCCGCTTCAAGACCTACAACCTGACCAACTGGTTCAACACCACGACCAAGGTCTTCTCTACTCCGGCCAAGGCCAAGAGCTTCGAGTACCAGTGCACGGCCTGTCACGCTACCGGTATCGAGGTCGAGTATCGCCAGGCGGCGAACGAGGCTTTCTCGAAGTTCTCGGAGATGAACACCGGGTGTGAGAAGTGTCACGGAGCCGGCGGCGGTCACTACCGCACGGGCGACGCGACCAAGATTCTCAATCCCGACAAGTTCAGCACGGCCATCCGGAAGCTCGACACCTGCGGACAGTGCCATTCCAGAGGCAACTCGACGGTCAAGCCGGACGGCGCTAGCGCCACCGAGTACGGCGTGCAGAGCCGGACCGAGGCACAAGCCGGGGTCTTCCGGCTCGGGCTCTACAGCGTGCTCGAGACTGCTCCGGTCTTCACGACGTTCTTCTCGAACGCAGTGACAACGCTCGACGATCGCTACTGGAACTCGGCCACCTGGACGGTCACCTCGTCCACGGCGGATGTCAGCTTCGTGCCGGTGACGACCCAGCGGCGGGTCTCGTTCAAGCACCACCAGCAGGCCAATGACCTCCAGGCCAGCGTTCACTTCGTCGCGGGTGTCACCTGCTGGTCGTGTCACGACGCCCACGGCTCGTCGAACAAAGCCAACCTCAAACTGCCCGATGGCAACCTGATCGTCAACGGCCAGATCAACGAGCAGAGCCTCTGCTTGTCGTGCCACGGTCCTTCGGAGAGTGCCTCCGCCGCCACTCAGCGCTTCACGAGTGTCGCAAGCCTCAGGACTCACATCACCGGAGGCGTTGGTGCACACCAGGCCGCAGAGGCGCAGTTCAGCTGTACGGCCTGCCATATGCCCAGGACCGCGCAGACGGTGGAGAAGTGGGACATCGCCAGTCACACGTTCCAGCCGATCGACCCGCAGGTGAGTCTCAACATGTGGCTCTCCGGCGGTAACGGGAACACGGACCCGACCCGCAAGGGCGTCGGCTCGACGGCGTCGACCGACGTGATCTTCAACGCCTGCACAAGCTGCCACACCGATCGGAAGGGCAGCCTGAACGCGCTCAAGCTGGGCGTGCAGGTCTACAAGGTCTTCCGCACCGGCGGCGGCGGTTCGATCCAGTAACCAACACACGAGGCCCGGGGCGAAAGCCCCGGGCCTCGTGCTGCCCGGCCAAGTCCCGTGGCGTCTACCCGTACCGGGTTTTCGGGTGCGGGCACGGGCGCGGGCAGGGGTGCGGGCAGGGGAAGGGGTGGCATCCTTCGACACGACCGCTGCGCGGTCTGCTCAGGATGAGCGGAGCCAGTCGCCGAAGCCGCGCCGTGCCGGCGCCGTGCCCGGCAGTCTGTCTGCTATCCCCCGTCTCCTATCTCTCCGTCTCCCCGGCCTAACGTCTCTTGAAGAGGTTCACGCTCTTGAGCGTTCGCACGTACTGAGCGCGCTCGAAGGCGGAGGGATCGGGGCACTTCAGCTGGCTCATGCTGCCCCGCATCTGGGTGAGCGAGCTGTACTCGTGGTCGTCCATCCAGAGGCGAAGGCCGCGCTCGATGTCACGGATGTGGGAAATGCCGTTCATCAGGAGCGTCGAACAGAGCTGGGTCACCGACGCGCCGGCCATGACCATCTTCAACACGTCGTGGGCTTGGTGGATGCCGCTGGTCGCCGCAAGGTCCAGCGGCAGCCGGCCGCTCAGGATGGCGATCCAGCGCATCGGCAGGCGCAGGGCCTGCGGCGAGCTGGGAATGACGCCGGGGCGGACCTCCAGCGACTCCAGATCGATGTCGGGCTGGTAGAAGCGGTTGAACAGCACCAGCGCCGACGCGCCTGCCTCGGAGAACTGGCGGGCCACGTCAGCAAGGTTACTGAAGTAGGGAGAGAGCTTCATCGCGACCGGGATCTTCACGGCCGCCTTCACGGCGCTCAGGATGTCGACGTAGGTCTGGTCGACCTGGTTACCTGTTCGGGTGAGATCCGTCGGGATGTAGTAGACGTTGAGCTCCAGCGCGTGGGCGCCGGCGTCCTCGATGTAGCGCGCGTACTCCGTCCAGCCTCCCGAGGTTATTCCGTTGAGGCTGGCGATGATGGGAATGTCGACCGCTTCGCGCGCCTTGCGGATGTGATCCAGGTAGGCGTCCGGAGTCAGCATGAACTCTTTCGGATCGGGGAAGAACGTCTGTGCCTCGGTGAAGCTGTGGGTGCCCTCCTCGAGGTGGTGAGTGAGGACGAGGCTCTCGGCCTCGATCTGCTCCTCGAAGAGTGAAGGCAGGACGACCGCGGCCGCCCCGCAGTCCTCCATCAGCCGGATGTTGTCCAGGTCCTCCGTGAGCGGTGAGGCCGAAGGGACCAGCGGGGTGCGCAGCTTCAGGCCCATGTAGGTCGTGCTGAGATCGATCATGGTTCCTCCGGTCGGCGGCACGTGGCGCGCTACTTCGACTCGGCTCCGCCGGCGGGCGGCGCGGGCTTGGGGGTAGAGGAAGACTCGGCGGCTGCCGTTGGGCGACCGGCCAGGTACTCGTAGTGGGCCCACGACGCGTCGGCGTCGGCCTGGGCCGCGGCCAGAAGTCTCCGGGCTTCCTCGGGGTTGCTCTGGGCAAGCATCCGGAAGCGGTTCTCCAGATACATCGCCTTCTCGACGGGCAGCTTCGGCTTCTTGGAGTCGAGCTCGAAAGCGGGCTTGCCACTGCCGTTGGCGTCGGGGTGGTACCGGTAGAGCAGCCAGCGGCCGGAGTCGACCATCGCCTTCTGGTTCTGCAGGGCGGTCGTCATGTTGATGCCGTGCGCGATGCAGTGGCTGTACGCGATGATGAGCGACGGGCCCGGGTGGGCCTCGGCCTCGAGGAAGGCTTTGAGAGTGTGCTCGTCCTTGGCGCCCATCGCGACCCGGGCAACGTAGACGTTGCCGTAGCTCATTGCGATCAGCCCGAGGTCTTTCTTTGCGGTCGGCTTGCCGCCTGCCGCGAACTTGGCGACAGCGCCGCGCGGAGTCGACTTGGACATCTGGCCGCCGGTGTTGGAGTAGACCTCGGTGTCCAGGACCAGGATGTTGACGTCGCGCCCGCTGGCCAGGACGTGGTCGAGGCCGCCGAAGCCTATATCGTAGGCCCAGCCGTCACCGCCGACGATCCAGACGCTCTTGCGCACCAGCACGTCGGCTAACACCAGGAGCCGGTTGGCGTCGTCGTCGGTCGACTCGGAGAGCAGCCGCTTCAAGCGCCCCACGCGTTCGCGCTGCTCGTGGATGCCGGCCTCGTTGGTCTGGTCGGCCTCCCGGATGGCGGCGACGAGGCCGGCGCCGACGATCGGCTCCACGCGCCCCAGCAGCTCCAGCGCGAACTGGCGTTGCTTGTCGACGGACACCCGGAACCCCAGGCCGAACTCGGCGTTGTCCTCGAAGAGGGAGTTGGACCAGGCCGGCCCGCGCCCCTCGGAGTTGGCTGCCCACGGCGTGGTCGGCAGGTTGCCCCCGTAGATCGAGGAACAGCCCGTGGCGTTGGCGATCAGCGCCCGGTCGCCGAAAAGCTGCGACAGGAGCTTGAGATACGGAGTCTCGCCGCAGCCCGCGCAGGCACTCGAGAACTCGAACAGCGGCTGCTGGGCCTGCTGCTGGCGGATGCTGGTCGTCTTGATCCGACGGCGGTCCAGCTCGGGCAGCGCCTCGAAGAAGCTCCAGTTCTCCCGTTCCGCGTCGCGCAGCGGCAGCTGCGGGCGCATGTTGAGCGCCTTGAGGCGCGGCTCCGACTTGTTCTTGGCGGGGCAGACGTCGACGCAGATGGCGCAGCCCGTGCAGTCCTCGGGGGCGACCTGGATGGTGTACTTCAGGCCCGACCAGTCCTTGTCGCGAGCTTCAGTGGACTTGAAAGAGCCGGGAGCTCCGGCGAGTAGAGAGGGCTCGTAGGCCTTGATGCGGATCACGCCGTGCGGACAGACGAAGGTGCACTTGCCGCACTGGATGCAGACGTCGGTGTCCCAAACAGGAATTTCTTGCGCCAGGTTGCGCTTTTCCCACCGGGAGGTGCCGGTCGGGTAGGTGCCGTCGACAGGCATCGCGCTGACGGGGAGCTGGTCCCCGCGCCCGGCCAGGATCGTGGCCGTGACGCCCTGGACGAACTCCGGCGCCTCCGGGGCCACGGCCGGCGGCCGGCGCAGTCCACCCGCGGCCGTGTCCGGGACCCTGACGGGGTGCATGTGGTCGAGGGCTGCGTCCACGGCCTTGAAGTTCATGCGGACGACTTCCGCGCCCTTGTTCTCGTAGGTCTTGCGGATCGACTCCTTGATCGCGGCGATCGCCTCGTCCCTGGGCAACACCCCCGAGAGGGCGAAGAAGCAGACCTGCATCGCTGTGTTGATACGCCCGCCCATGCCGCTATCGCGGGCAACTTTGTAGGCGTCGATGACGTAAAACTTGAGCTTCTTGCCGGCGATGGCGGTGCGGACCTCCTGCGGCAGCTTCTCCCAGATCTCCTCGGGTCCCCAGGTCGTGTTCAGCAGGAAGGTGCCGCCTGGCTCGATGCTGTCGAGCATCTCGAGGCGCTCCAGGAACTCCTGCTGGTGACAGGCGACGAAGCTGGCGCGGCCAATCAGGTAGGTCGAGCGGATCGGCGCGGGGCCGAACCGCAAGTGCGAGACGGTCAGCGCGCCCGACTTCTTGGAATCATAGACGAAGTACCCCTGGGCGTAGTTGGTCGTGTCCTCGCCGATGATCTTGACGCTGTTCTTGTTGGCGCCGACCGTGCCGTCGCTGCCCAGGCCGTAAAAGAGCGCCCGGACCACCGAATCGGGCTCGACGCTGAAGGTCGGGTCGAAGGGCAAGCTCGAGCGGGTCACGTCATCGTCGATGCCGACCGTGAAGTGGTTCTTGGGACGGCCGCTCGAGAGGTTCTCGAACACGGCTTTCACCATCGCAGGTGTGAACTCTTTCGAAGAAAGGCCGTAGCGGCCGCCGACCACGCGGGGGCGGGAGGCCGGGCACGACCAGCCGTTGTCGCGCGCTTCCTCGAGCGCCGTGACGCAGTCGAGGTAGAGCGGCTCTCCTGCGCCGCCCGGTTCCTTGGTCCTATCGAGGATCGCGATGGAACGGGTCGAAGCCGGCAAGGCCTCGGCGAAGCGCCGAGCGTCGAATGGCCGGTAGAGCCGCACTCGCAGCAATCCCACCTTTTCGCCGCGAGCGTTCATCCAGTCGACGGTCTCGTGCGCGGCCTCGCTTCCGCTGCCCATCATGACGATCACGCGCTCGGCGTCCGGGGCGCCGTGGTACTGGAAGAGCTTGTAAGCGCGCCCTGTGAGCGCCTCGAAGCGCCGCATCGCCTTCTGGACGAGCTCCGGACAGTCGAGATAGAAGCGGTTCACGGACTCGCGGGCCTGGAAGAAGACGTCCGGGTTCTGCGCAGTCCCTCGCAGCACGGGGTGGTCCGGCGACAGGGCCCTGCGGCGGTGCTCGGACACCAGCTCGTCCGGGATCATCGCTCGCAGGTCCTCGTCCCCCAGAACCTGGATCTTGGCAATCTCGTGCGAGGTCCGGAACCCGTCGAAGAAGTGGATGAAGGGGAGTCTGGCCTCGAGCGTCGCCGAGTGAGCGATGAGGGCGAAGTCCATCGCCTCCTGAACGCTCGAAGACGCCAGCATGGCGAAGCCCGTGGCGCGGGTCGCCATCACGTCGCTATGGTCGCCGAAGATCGAAAGCGCCTGGGCCGCAACCGAGCGCGCGGCGACGTGGAAGACAGTCGGCGTCAGCTCGCCGGCGATCTTGTACATGTTCGGGATCATCAGCAGCAGCCCTTGCGAAGCCGTGAAGGTAGTCGCTAGTGCGCCGGTCTGGAGAGCTCCGTGGACGGCGCCCGCTGCGCCACCCTCGCTCTGCATCTCGACCACGCTCGGGACCGTGCCCCAGATGTTGGGTACTCCCTCGGCCGCCCAGGCGTCGGCCCATTCACCCATCGCCGAGGAGGGGGTGATCGGGTAAATCGCGATGACCTCGTTCAGACGGTGCGCAACATGCGCGACCGCCTCGTTGCCGTCCATGGTTTTGAACGCTCTGCTCATGACTGCGCAGCCTCCAGCCGCACTCGACCGAACCCGAAAAGCGGGGTCCGGCGAGGGCCGCGGAATCTGGCGCGTCGTCATATGCACCGCAGCCCTCGCCGGTCCGTTCGGCGAAGGCTCCGCAAATTGCGGGCCCGATCAGGGGCGGCGGTGGCAGGCCGTGCAGTCGAAGCCGGGATCCGGGTGCGAGAGACCTCGCCCAGGCCTGTGGCAGTCGCGGCAGTTCACCGGCGCAGGGAATGAGAGCGCGTGCTGCGGGACTGTTCCGGGGGCCGTGGGCGCCGCCTGATGGCTGGTCTGGGCCTTGTGGCAAACGCTGCAGGTGTTGCGCGTCAGATGGCAACTCGAGCAGTGGCGGTTCGACGGGAAGCCGAATCCAGCTCGATGGGCGTTGGGACCCGTCGAGGGCGGCGTCGTCTGGTGACACCGGACACAAGCGTCCTGCCTGTGGCACGCAAGGCACTTGTCCCGGTCGATCCCGGCCATCAGGCCGTGGCCTCGGAGCCGGAATTCGTTGGTGTGGTTGGCCGGCGCCTGGTCCTGGTGGCAGCTCACGCAGAACGACTGCTGGTGGCAGAACGAGCACTCCTGCTTCATGGGACGGGCATGTCCTCTGCGGACTTCCTGTCCGTGGAGCTTGGTCCAGTTTCCCTGCGTGTGCGATGCCGGCCGGATGCGCTTCAGGTCTCCGGTGTGACACTTGGCGCAGCTGACTGCAGCGGCCCCTCGCTGGTGATGGCAGTCGATACAGAGCTGCATCTTCGGCAGGATCTCGGGCGTCAACCGCTCGCTCTCCTCGATGCCCTTGTGGCAGACCTTGCAGTCGAGCTTGGCGTCCACCGTGTGCTTCTGATGGTTGAAGCGCACGCCCTTCAATTCGGGCGGGACGGTCCACTTTGGCGCCACCGGCTTGCCGCCGCTAACGGTGTGGCAGGTGTAGCACTCCTTCTCGACGGGCTTGCTCTTATCGGCGTCGTGACAGCTGGTGCAGTTCTCCATCTTCGGCATCCGCTGAGCGCGCTCCTGGGTGGCGTCATGGCAGTCGGTGCAGCTGGAACCCCGCTCCAGATGGGCCTTGTGGCTGAATCCGAAAACTCCGGGGACGGCCTCGGTCGCCGTGTGGATCTGACCGGCCGAGACGATCTTGGAGGGCATGCCGGGCTCGCCGGTCGTGGCCTCGGAGCTCGCCTGCGAATCTGCGGTTGCCGTCGAGGCCGCCGAAGCGGCGGCGCTGGAAGAGGCATCGTCGCCCTGCGCGAGCGACAGCGTCGCCAGCGGAAAGGAAAGCGTGGCCAGGAGCGCCAAACCGAGAAGCCTGGCGCCGGCGGTGCGGATGGGGAGCGTTTCGAGTTTCATCGGCGTCTGGCTCTCAGAAGTCGTGCTTCACCGACAGCTCCAGCGTGCGGAACTGTCCTCCGTCCTGGAAGGGCTCGGCCACGAACCGGGAGCGGATACCCCAGTCGCGCGCCGGATTCTTCCAGTCGCAGGTCAAGTAGTACTCGCGCACGTTGTCGCGCAATAGACCCGTCAACGGCTCGAACTCGTAGAGGGAGTAGCTGGAGCCGGCCGAGAACTTCAGCCGGCGGCCGGCCATCCAGCCCAGCTCGCCGCCCAACGTGCCGAACTCGCTCGTCTGCGCAAGGTAGCGATCGTAATTGACGGCCAGCGACAGGCGCGGGTTCCCGAAGATTCCGGGAGCGAAAAAGCCCGCGTACCAGCGATCGTAGTCCTGGTTGAAGAGCGCGCCGACCGCGCCGCTGTCCGAATCGCGATTCGAGTAGCCGAAGTTGAGGTCCAGCTCGCCCTCGAGGAGGGCCTTGCTTCCGGAGAGCGATAACTGGGTGTAGCCCGCGTAGGCGCCCATCACGTCGAAGAACGAGGCCACCTCGGTGGCTTGCCCGAAGAAGGCGCTGGGCTGGCGCTCGGCGGCGATGGTGAAGTAGAGCTGCTGCTCGGGGTAGCGGAAGTTACCCGCCACGGAAAGAGATCGGAACTGATCGTCGATTCGGAGCGCTCGGGCGTCGACGTCCACGTGCGTGTTCAAGTTGTAGAACGCCGAGAGCGCCGCCATCGTGTCGAGCTCCACGCGAGCTGCGGGGCCCGCAGGAACCAGCTGGCCAAATGGCTGGTAACGATCACGAATCCGGGCCAGGTCGAAGCGCAGCTTGAGCTTGTCGGTCGCCGAGTGCTCCGCCCCCAAGCCCAGAACCCAGTCGCCGTCCTGCCGATCCTCGTACAGGTGCACCGTGTTCCCACCATAGACCGACATCCGGGTGCGCGAGCCGACTTCTTCCTCTACTCGCACGCCGTCGAAGTAGATGCCGGGCACTTCCTGGATCGTCTGGCGGCCGACCCGGAGCTTGTCCACGAAGCCGACGTCCCGGACGTCCACGTGGCCGTAGTAGAGCCGGCCGAACGGGTCCTGGAACGTGTCGTCGATGAAGCGCAACGGGTCGCCCGCGGCGCGCTGGCGATCGGCGGACTTGGTGCCGCGAAAAAAGAGCTCGCCGCTGACCTGCTGGCGTTCGTCGCCAACGGAGAGGCTGACGTACTGGTAGAGATAGTCGGCGTTGCCTCGTCCCAGACCGCTGCGTCCGCGGAAGCGCGTCTGGGTCCAGCCGTGGACCTCGACGGGCTCGGTCGAGTAGGCGGCAGGACTAGCGCTGGCGGCGCCGGTCGCGGCCTCGGTCGATGTCGCAGACGTGGTCGGCTCCGCGGAGGCCGTTGAAAGCTCCGAGGTCGCCTGCGAAGCCGTAGAGGGAGCTGCCGCAGCGGCGGACTCCTCACCCAGCGCGGCACAGGCCGGCGAGCCGAGCCAGAGCGCGCCCGCCAGTAAACAGGTGGTCGCCCAGTATCGAGTTGCTTCTCTCATTATCTCTGACCCCACGCGCCTAACAACACGGCCTGGGTTTCTAACACTTCGCCATACGAAATACAAGCGCAATCTTGCGGCATTTGTCCGGAACCCGGCCGCGTCGAGCTCTGCAATTCTCACTTACAGCGCCCGGCTGGAATGAGCAAAGCCCACCATCCGGCCTCCCCCAGGAGGTCCGTCACCGTAGGAACGGGGGCCGGACGATGGGCAGCCTCGAGCCGCAAGGCGTGTGCCAGGAAGGAGAACCGAGAATCGAGAAGAGAGGAGAGTGGCACCCTGTCACAGGGCGTTGGCTGGTCCGGCGGCTTGCCCCGTGCGTACCCTACTGGCTACTGGCTACTGACTACTTGCTACTCCCATCGAATCGCGAGTCGAGGATCGTCAGTCCCATCTGTTCGAAGCGATTGTGCATCACTTCGCTCTCGCGGCGGTCGACTTTCACCTTCAGCACCAGGTTCCGGGCCTTGGGCAGGTCCTCGCTGGAGTAGGTGACCGAACAGATGACTTGAGGCGAGTACTCCTTGACGACGTCGAGGACGTCGCGCAGCGCCGTGGCCGAAACCCCCAGATCGAGCGTGAAACGGGCTCCGGGATCGTGGGCGCCCAGGAGCTCGACCATGGCTTCGAAGATGTCGCTCTCGGTGATGATACCGACCATGCGGCCGTCATCGACGACCGGGAAGCCGCCGATCTTCTCCTTGCGCATGATGGCGGCGGCCTGCTCGATGGTCGTATCCGACGGTACGGTCAGCACTTGCCTCTTCATCACGGCCGAGACCGGTGTCTTCTCGATGAGGTAGCGCAGCTCGTGCGCCTCCAGGTCCGTCGCCTTCGACGGCATGTATTCCCTGAGGTCGCGATCGGTGACGATTCCCGCGAGCTTTCCGTCCATCACGACGGGCAACCGGCGGATGCGCTTGTCTCGCATCAGCGCGATGGCGCGGGGCAGCGGATCGCTCTCGGAGAGCGCGATCACGGTCTTGCTCATCAAATCCCTGACCAGCATGTTGACGTTCCTCCTGTTGCCCTCTCAGTCCGCAAGACGGGGGCCAGATGTGCCTCCAAGCACAATCGGGACTCTATGTCCCCCGCGCTTCTCCGGGCTACTCTCGCGTGCCAGGAACCCCTGAGGAAAGCCCGTCGGAAATCCCGCCCGGAAAACCCGTGGCGTCTACCTGTACCGGGCTTCTTCAGAGACCCGGTACAGGTAGACGCCACGGGTTTTCCGGGCGGTGCGGCTTTCGCGGGCCTGACGGCGGCCAGGAGCCGTTCGACGTCAGGCGGGGCAGGCAGCGGAGATGTCGGCCTGCTGGCCGAGCGCGATCGACTGGAGCACGGCCGGCTGGTTGACGACGATGCGCCGGCCGGCCCGGCCCAGCACGCCCCGATCGACCAGTCGCGCGACGTGGCGCGTGACGACTTCCCGCGCCGTCCCGATGGCGCTGGCCATGTCCTGCTGGCTGAGCACCTGCACCACTCGGCGGATGCTGCCGTCGGTTTCTCCCCGGTATCCGGCCAGCTTCAGGAGCAGCGATGCCAGGCGGCTGTCGATGTCGTGGAGCGCCAGCTCGACGGCCAGGTCGACGCAGCGCCGCCGTGACCGGAACAGCATGTCCGTCAGAGCCGTGCAGGCCGACGGGCAATCCGCCGAGATGGCGCGCCAGTCAGCTCCGTTGACGACCAGAACTCGCGCGGCGGTGAGTGCCTGGGCCGAGCAGCCGAACGTGCAGTTGGAGGCCGGTCCGCAGCAGGGCCCTACCGCTTCGACCGGGCCCAGCACGTCCAGCAGGACTTCTCGTCCCGCGCACGACTTGCGGAAGGTCTTCAGCCAGCCCGACTCCACCAGGTACAAGCCGGCAGGCTGGTTCGACTCGACGAACAGCACCTCTTTGCGGCGCAGCGAGCGGAACTTCGCCACTCGCGCAACTCGCACGATCTCGTCCTCGGGCACCCGGAGCAGCTCCGGAATCCGTCTCAGCAGCGCATAGCCTTCCACGGTCATCGCACCTTCCTTCCTCCTGGCGCCATCCGCAATTCCGCTGCCAATCGGTGATTGCAGTAGCGGGAAGAGAATCGAGAATTGAGAATCGAGAATCGAGAACCGAGGAGCGGGCACGAGGCCATGGGGAGAGGGCGCTCTGTTCGAGCCACTCGATTCTCTTCCCGCCCAGGAGAAGCTGAGCCGAACGCCGCGAACGCCCCGGCCTCACCCACTCTCCCTCTTGGCCGCGCCCCGGCCTCACCTCGCAGGCGCACACGCAAGGCGTGATTCCCGATTCTCGCCTCCCGATTCTCCAAATTTCTTTCTCTTTGGTAACTCACGTCACGGCATTAACCCGATTGGTGCCACTAGTCTCCGTCCGGGTGATGCGATGAGCTCCGAGAATAGACAATCCAACGTGCTGGCCTGGTCCCTCCTGGTAGTGCTGGGCGGCGGTCTGCTGACCGTGCTCCTGTCCTACTCTCCCCCGGTTGACATCTCTGTCGAGGGGCACCGGATCGACGAGGCCTTCGGGTACACGACACGGCTGATCACGATCTACTTCGCGATCGTTCTCTTCGTGATGGGCTACTGCCTGGTTCGCTTCCGAGCCCGTCCGGGCCACTCGGCCGAGTACATCGAGGGCAACCAGCCCAGGCATCTATTGATGACGGGGGCCCTGGCCGCCAGCGTCTTCATGCTGATCGACATGCGCCTCATCGCAACCTCGGCGCACGACGCCTCCGAGATCTTCTGGAAGTTTCCCACGGGCAAGGACGTCGTCAAGATTCAGGTGCTGGGGCAGCAGTTCGAGTGGCACTTCCGCTACGCAGGCCCCGACGCCAAGTTCAACACCGCAGACGACGTCGAGACGACGGCGCTGCTCCATGTCCCCAAGGGCAAGCCGGTCCTGATGCAGCTTCGCTCCAAGGACGTCATCCACAGCCTCTTCCTGCCGAATGTTCGTCTCAAGCAGGACGCCATCCCCGGCCGCCAGACTCAGCTCTGGTTCCAGGCCAAGGTCCCCGGCGACTACGAGCTGGCCTGCGCCGAGCTCTGCGGCCTGGGGCACTACAAGATGCGCGGGCAGTTCATCGTCGACGAGCCCGCCGACTTCGACGCCTGGATCGCGGCCCAGTCGAAGGACGCCGAGGAGGAGTACGACGCGGACGACAAGTCCGCAAACTGGGGCTGGGACTGGGAGGCCCGGAACTGATGCACGACGCCCACCACGCGGAACCGACTGGATTTCTCTCTCGAGTCGTCTTTTCCCGCGACCACAAGGTCATCGCCAAGCAGTTCCTGCTCCTTGGCCTACTGTTCCTCGGGCTCGGGGGAATCCTGGCCCTCCTCATCCGCTGGCAGCTGGCCTTCCCCGGGAAGCCGGTGCCGATCGTCGGCCAGTACCTCTTCAGCGCCACCGCCGGCGCGATCAGCCCCGAGGGCTACACGATGCTCTTCACGATGCACGGGACGATCATGATCTTCTTCGCGATCACCCCGATGCTCATCGGCGCCTTCGGCAACCTCTGCATCCCGCTGATGATCGGCGCCCGCGACATGGCGTTCCCGTTACTCAACATGCTCAGCTTCTGGGTGGCCGCAGCCTCCGGCGTTGTGCTCGCCGGCTCCTTCTTCGTCGAGGGTGGCGCCGCGATGGCCGGCTGGACCGCCTATCCCCCGCTCAGCGGCGCGACCGCCACCCCCGGGCTGGGCCAGACGCTCTGGGCGGTCAGCCTGTTCCTCGGCGGCGTCAGCACCCTCATGGGTGCCATCAACTACGTGACGACCATCCTCATGCTCCGCGCGCCCGGGATGGGCTTCTTCCGGATGCCGCTGTCCGTCTGGGGGCTGGGCCTAGCTGCGGTGCTCAACATCCTCTTCGTCCCGGTCATCGCCGCGGCGCTCCTGATGCTGATCCTCGATCGCGTCGCCAACACCGGCTTCTTCGTCTCCGGCGCCCAGCCCGGTTCCGCCGGTGACCCGCTTCTCTTTCAACACCTCTTCTGGATCTTCGGCCATCCGGAGGTCTACATCCTCATTCTTCCGGCCTGGGGAATCGTCTCGGACTTGCTGGCTGTTTTCAGTCGCAAGCCCGCGTTCGGCTTCAAAGCAACCGCAATCGCCATGAGCTCCATCGTGGTCCTTTCGACCGTCGTCTATGGCCACCACATGTACACGGTCGGCCTCTCCCCCGGTCTCGGAAAGGCCTTCATGTCCCTCACAATGCTCATCAGCATCCCGTCTTCCGTGCTCTTTCTAAACTGGCTCGGCACGATTTGGCGAGGCTCCATCCGTCTGGAGCCCGCGATGCTCTTCGCGCTCGGCGTCGTCTTCGTCTTCGGTATGGGCGGGCTCACCGGCCTCTTCCTCGGCGCCATCACCACCGACATCTACCTCCACGACACGGCCTTCGTCGTCGGGCACTTCCATTACACGATGGCCGCCTCGGTGCTCTTCGGGAGCCTGGCCGCCATCTACTTCTGGTTTCCGAAGATGTTCGGAAGGATGCTCTGCCCCGAGCTGGCCCGGCTGCACTTCTGGTTCACGTTCCTGCCTCTCAACCTGGTCTTCTTCCCGATGCTCATCGAGGGCTACGGCGGCATGCCGCGGCGCCTCTACGAACCGACTTCGTACAAGTACCTCGTCCAGTTCCAGCCCGTGAACCAGCTGATTACCTTCGCTGCGATGGTCCTGGGCCTGGCCCAGCTCATCTTCGTCTGGAACGTCGTGCGGAGTCTCTGGGCGGGCGAACGGGCCCCTGCGAACCCGTGGGAGGCCACCACGCTGGAGTGGCTCACCCCGTCGCCCCCGCCGCACGAGAACTTCGACGTCATCCCCGAGGTGCACCGGGGCCCGCACGAGCACAGCCGGCCCGATGTGCCGGACCGCGACTGGATCGGCCAATGGGAGTCACAGGCTCCGGCGGCTCCTCAAACTCCACCGGCGCCTCCCGCAGACTCCGAGGCGGTGGCGGTCTGACATGAGCGACGTCGCAACCTGCGAGGTCTCTCCCGTCGCGCCTGCGGCGGCCGCGGGGGAGCTGGCCGACGTCGTCGGGATGTCCCTCTTCCTCGGATCGGGGGCCGTGCTGTTCGGCTCTCTGTTGATGAGCTACGCCATGCTGCGAGCCCAGCAGCCGGTCTGGCCGCCGGCCGGCTGCCCGCCACCGCCTCTGCTGATGGCGGCCGCCAACACTCTGGTGCTGGCGGTCTCCAGCGTCTCGATGGCGCACGCCCAGGTGCTGGCTGCATCCGGTCTCCGGTGCGTCGGGGCGCTCTGCGCCACCATGACGCTCGGAGTCCTCTTCCTCGTCTTGCAGCTCCCCGTCTGGAGCGCGCTCCAGGCTGCGCCGCAGTTCGGGCTGATGCGAAGCGTCTTCCTGCTCCTGGCCGGCTGTCATGCGCTGCACCTGGCCGCGGGCCTGGGTGCGCTGGCTTGGGTCCTCCCGGGCGCGCTCGCGGGCGAGTCCTCTCGCCACCCGCTCGCCGCCCGCGTGCGCCTCTGCGCGATGTTCTGGCACTTCCTGGGCGTGGCCTGGGCCGCGCTCTTCCTCACCGTGTTCGTCTTCTGACCAAGGAGTCCGATGCAGGCCGAAGCGACCGCCGATACCCTCCCCGTCCCCCACGCCTCCGGCGAACCGACCGCCGGCAAGGTCGGCATGTGGATCTTCCTCGTCACCGACGCGCTCTCGTTCGGCGGGCTGCTGATCGGCTACGCCTCGCTCAGATCGTGGTCCCCGACCTGGCCCGTGCCGTCCTCGGTGCTCGATATCCCGCTGACCGCGCTCAACACGTTCGTCCTCATCTGCTCCAGCGTCAGCATGGTGCTGGCCGTCTCCGCTGCCGAAGCCGGCGATCGCAAGAGCGTCATCCGCTGGCTCGGCGCCACGGTCGCGGGCGGCCTCTGCTTCCTCTCGATCCAGGCCTACGAGTACCACCACCTCATCTCGGGCGGCCTATCGCTGTCCTCCAGCCTCTTCGGCGCGACCTTCTTCACTCTCACCGGCTTCCACGGCGCCCACGTCGCCAGCGGCGTCCTCTATCTGTCGACCCTGCTCTTCGGCGTGCTGGCAGGCAAGTTCGTCGGTCACGGCGATAGCCACATCGAGATTGCGGGTCTCTTCTGGCACTTCGTCGACCTCATCTGGATACTCATCTTCACCTTCGTCTATCTCGTCTGAACACGACTCCACAGGAGCGCCATGCAGATCACTCCACGCGTCAAGCTGTACCTGGCCATCTGGGGAGCGCTCTTCGCGCTCACGATCGCGGAGGTCATCATCACGCAGGTCGGGCTCGCCAAGAGCACCGTGCTGGCCGGCCTGGTCGTGATGTCCGGGCTGAAGGCCGCGGCAGTCGGCCTCTTCTACATGCACCTCTGGTGGGAGAAGGCCTGGCTCGGCGCCGTCGCGCTCAGCCCGTTCGCTTTCACGGCGCTCTTCGCGGTCGTGCTGATCCTGGAGAACGGCCGTTGAGAAGCTCGCTCGTCGCCGGCGCGCTGATGTTCGCCTGCGCGGCCGCTGCTTGGGCCTGCCCAACATGCGGCGGCCAGCAGAGCATGGATCGCATGCTCCTCTGGCTACTGGCCGGGCTGATCGCCGTGCCAATCGTCGTGGGCGTCGCCACCGGAAGCGTCGTCGCCAGGGCCCTTTCCCGCGCACAGGTCAACGGGCCGGCAGACGGGACATCAGGCCAAAGACCTCCGCCCGCATCGCGTGGAGCCGCGCCGCCAGAACCACGTTGAGCCGCCGGGCAAGGAAGAGCGCAAGCTTCTCGTCCGAATCGCAGAGCGCCCGTAGCGCCTGACCGTCCAGCATCACAGCGATCGTCGGTTCGACCGTCTCGGCTGTCGCGGTCTCCTCATGCGGCGGGACCACGGCCGACCAGCCGAAGAGATCGCCCTTCGCCGCGTGCCCGATCCGGACCGGCTCGCGGCCGGGGAACACGTGAGCGATGGCCACTCGGCCCTCGATGACGAAGTAGAGCTCCAGCGCAGGGTCGCCCTCCCGGAAGAGCGTGACGCCGGCCGGGATGCAGACCGCGCGCAGAAGCGGCTCCAGCCGCGAAAGCTGCTCTGGACCGATCCCCTCGAAGAACCGAAGCTCCGACAGGTAGCCGACGAGCCGGGCCGGCGTGACCCAGGAGCCTCCGATGTCCAGGCGATCCGTCATGGCAGCCTCCCGGGGAAGCCGGGACTTCGCGCCCGGTAGGGCGTGATCGCGCTCGAGCCGCACTACGCCCCTGGCGCCGTGCCGTGCTTCCGGCTCCAGGGTCGCAACTTCCGTACCAGAGATGGTGTAGATTCGGGACCATGTCGCTCGCGTCGGGAAAGCTCAGGCAGGTCCAGTTCACCATCGCCTGGGTCTTCGCCGCAAACCTCGCCGTCGCGCTAGCCAAGCTCCACTACGGACGGCTCACGCGCTCCATCGCGATGCAGGCCGATGCCTATCATTCCATGCTCGACGCGCTCGCCAACGTCATCGGCCTGGTCGGCGTCTCCGCTGCCCATGAACCCGCCGACGAGAGCCACCCCTATGGCCATCGCAAGTTCGAGACGTTCGCCGCGCTGGCCGTGGCCGTCCTCGTCCTCAACACGGCCGTCGAGGTCTTCCGCGAGGCCTCTTCGCGTCTCACAGGGGGCACGCCAGCAGCGCCGACCCGGGAGGCGCTGGCCGTCATGGCGGCAACCATCGTCATCAATGCCGTCGTCACGATTCTGGAGCGGCGTTCGGCCCGAGCCCTGGGCAGCGACTTCCTGCTAGCGGACGCAAGCCACACCTTCAGCGACGTCCTGGTCAGCATCGGTGTTCTCGCCAGCCTGGCCTTCACGATGGCCGGCCACGCCTACCTCGATCCGATGGTGGCCCTGGCCGTCACCGGCATCATCGCCTGGGTCGGAGTCGGGCTCGTGCAACAGACCGTCCCCGTCTTGCTCGACGCCGAAGCGATCCCGGCGGCCCGCCTGGAGCCCGTGATCCTCTCCGTCGAGGGCGTCGCCAGCTGCCACAAGCTGCGCAGTCGCGGCCGCCCCGACGACGTGCACGTCGATTTGCACATCCAGGTCGCCCCCGCGCTCACCGTGCTCGCGGGCCACTCCATTGCGCACCGCGTCAAGGACCGCCTCAAGGCCGAGTTCCCGAACGTGACCGATGCGCTGATCCACGTCGAGCCCGCCCGGAGCGACGACGCGGATAGTTGAGAATTGAGTAGTGAGTAGCGAGTAGTGAGTAGCGAGTAGAACCGAAGCCCCTCGAGCCTGCCCCCTGATCCCTGAGGCCTGAAGCCTGATCCCTGATCCCTGAGGCCTGAAACCTGATCCCTCATGCCTCGAGCCCCCCCCACACGCCGCTCCGGCGCGCGGCGCGTGGAGAGAGCGCAAGCCGCTCAGGGCTTGGCCGGGATCTTCGCGGCGCCGTGATGGCAGGTGCCGCACGTGATGGAGCCGCCCTTGAGCTCTGCCGAGAACTTCTGGCCCAGGGAGACCGTCATCTCCTTCATCTTCTTGCTGACCTCTTCCTTGCCCTTCTCGACAGGGACGTTATCGTCCACCTTGCCGACCTTCAGGTTGCCTCGGTGGCAGCCCCAGCAGGTGATCTTGACGTCACCGGGGATGGCCGCGTTGGCCTCGTCGGTGAGCTTGACCATGCCGCGCGTGGCTTCCTTGGCGGGATTGTCGTCGAGATCGGGCGTCTTGAGGTTCTTGTGACAACCCAGGCACTTCACGCCGAGTGACTTGTTCCATTCGGACATGGCCTTCTTGATCTCGTCGTCGCTCTTGCCCTTGAGCGCCTTGATGTTCTTGAACTTGGACTCCGCGAGCACCGCGGACGCCATGCCGAGCAGGGCCAGGCAGGCGAGCGCCATGCCGAGAGTACGTGCGAATCGTCTCATCGGGATTGGTTCCTCCTTCGTGAGGGTAGTGGGAGATCCGCCGGGATCTCCTCAGTTGGCTGGATCGGAAGCCGCAATCGACGTGCCGTGATTCATGCTTCTTGGCCTGGTTCGTGACCGCTGCCCCCTCAAAGTCACGCTCGCCTGCGCCTCCGGGTCCCGCGATGGCAACTCAGGGCTCGACCGGCGCGTCGTCCTTGCCGTCCTTGTATCCGTAAGCGTGGAGCTTGCGCCTCAGGTGGCGCACGCTGATTCCCAGCGAGCGCGCCGCGCGCGTCCGGTTGCCGCCGGCCTCCTTGAGGCTCTCGAGGATGTGCGTTTTCTCGATGTCCGCCAGCGAGTGCCCCATGTGTGTAACTGGAGTCACGGGAGCCGGTGGCGCCACCGACTCCTGTGGAGGCACCGCGGCCGCGAACGGCTGCTCGACGATTCTCGGGGGCGGCGGCGCGACCGGTGCAGGCGAGCTCGCGGGCAGCGCCTCCCGGACGGCGAACTCCCGGTAGGCCGGCGCCGCGTGGGCCGACGCGCCGGCTGCGGCTCGCACCGCACCTCGCCGGACGGTGCCGGGCAGGTCCGCGGGCTCGATGATCGGCCGCCCCATCGACAAGATCGTGGCGTGCTCGATCGCGTTGGCCAGCTCCCGCACGTTGCCGGGCCAGTCGTGCGCCAACATGACCTCCATCGCCTCGGGCTGGATCTCTGTGGGGGCGTTGCCGACCGCCGCACGCCCGTGCTTGAGGAAATGGTAGGCCAGGAGCGGGACGTCCTCCCTGCGCTGTCTGAGCGGCGGGATCTCGATGCGGAAGACGTTCAGCCGGTAGAAGAGGTCCTCACGGAAGCGTCCCTTGCGGACCTCCTCCTCGAGGATCCTGTTCGTGGCGCAGATCAGTCGCACGTCCACGTGTGTCTCTCGGGTGTCCCCCAGCCGCCGGAACGCACCCGTCTCCAGCACGCGCAAGAGCTTGACCTGCGCCGCCATGTTGAGCTCGCCGATCTCGTCGATGAAGAGCGTCCCCTCGTCGGCCGCCTCGAAGAGCCCTCGCTTGAAGGCGATGGCGCCGGTGAAAGCGCCCTTCTCGTGGCCGAAGAGCTCGTTCTCGATGAGCGTGTCCTGCAGTGCCCCGCAGTTGACGGCGATGATCGGGCTGTCGCGCCGGGCGCTGGCCGCGTGGATCTCCTGCGCCACCAGCTCCTTGCCCGTTCCGGTCTCGCCTTCGATCAGCACCGGCGAATCCGTGCGGGCCACCTGGTGGATCGATCGCAAGACGTCGTCCAGGACCGGGCTCGTTCCCACTAGCCCCGCTCGCACCCCGCGCCGGGCCAGCTCCTCCTTCAAGAGGATCGTCTGCTTGCGCAGCATCCGTTTCTCGTAGGCCTTGCGCGCCAGGATCTCCAGCTCCGCCAGCTCCACCGGCTTGATCAGGTAGTCGTAGGCGCCCAGCTTCATCGCCTCCAGCGCCGTGTCGACTGACGCGTGGCCCGTGATGAAGAGAACCTCCATCGTCGGCTGGATCTCCTTGAGCTGGCGGTAGAGCTCGATGCCGTCCATCCCGGGCATCTTGATGTCCAGGATCGCCACGTCGAAGTAGCGGTCGTGGCACAACCCCAGCGCCTCGGCGGCGTTGCACGCCATCGTCGGGTGATCCTGCCGCTCCTCGAACCGCTCGTGGATGACGGTGCGGATGTCCTCCTCGTCGTCGACGATGAGGATGTCCATGCCTCGTCGCATCTAGTCTGCCTCGCTGTTGCCGGCCGGCGACTGCGCCTTCGCAAGCCAGACGGTGAAAGTGGTTCCTTGTCCTTCGTGGGTTGCGAACGTGAGGCGTCCTCGCATGCGCTTCAGAATCCGCGTACAGATGGCCAGCCCCAGACCGGTCCCCTTGCCCTGGGGCTTGGTCGTGAAGAACGGCGAGAAGATCTGCTCCCGGTTCGCCTCGGGAATGCCGCAACCATGGTCCTCGAATTCTATCGCAATCTCGTCCTCGGCGTCGTGGGCGCGCACGGATATCGACGAGCCGGGGGGGCTGGCGTCGAGCGCGTTGGTCAGCAGGTTCAGGAAGACCTGCTGCAGCTCTCCCCGCTGGCAACGCACCCTCGAGAGCCCCTCAGGGATATGCCGCTCCACCGTGATGCCCTGGTGGCGCGCGTCGAACTCGACCAGCGCCATCGTTTCGACGAGCGCCGATTCGAGGTCCAACAGCTCCGGAGCCTCCTCCTTCTGGCGCGCGAAGTCGAGCAACGTCCGCATGATCTCCGAGCAGCGCTTCACATTCTTGCGGATCACCGTCAGGTGGCCCGGGAACTTGCGAAACTCGGGCAGCGCCGTCAGCGCCGGGTGCTTGGCGGCCTCGACCAGCTGCTCGGCGTAGGCGCTGATGCTGGCCAGCGGGTTGTTCATCTCGTGCGCAATCGAGGCGGCCAGCTCGCCCAGGGCAGCCATCTTGCCAGCCTGCAGGAGCTGCACTTCGATGCGGCGCCGGTCGGAAACGTCGCGGACCATCTCCAGTACGTGCGTGACCTGGCCGTTGGGGTCGTGAACGGGGCTCGTGATGACCTGGTAGTACTGGCGGTCGCCCGGACCACTGCCGGTCACCACCTCGCCGGCTTCCGCGTGGCCGCTCTCGAAGCTGCGCGTGGCGGGGCAGTCTTCGCAGACCTCACTCCTGTTCCATAGCACCTGGTAACACGGCTCGCCGGGCTTCGTCTCGCACTTGCCTTCGCAGCTCTTCACGTCCGGGGGCGGCAAGACCCGCAGGTCGGGACCCACAGGCGTCACCGCAAGCTTCAGTCCCTGGGACATCGCCGCGAGCTGCGCCCCCTGGGTCGATTCCTTCGTGCGCAGCCGGGCCAGCTCCGCTTCGACGTTCTCGCGCCACCCGTCCCGGCGGAGGAACTCCCTGCGCATCTTCCGCTGCATGATTGCGAACGTCCCCGCGATCGCCACGACGGCAATGAGTACGTCCCACAGCATTGTAAGGTCTTCCTTACCCCCACAGCCGGGGCCCTGCCACCGGTCGGGTGGTCGGTGCCCGCATGTTACGAGATCCGGACTGCCGCAGCAACACCCGGGCCACGGGATGCCCGGGCTACCACCGGCTCCCCGACGGCACCCTCATGTCCCACCTTTCCGGCCCGAACCGGGGGGCATGCGGACAGAACGTCCCCGGATACTCCCGGCCAGATTGCGGCCTCAACTGCAGCAGTCTTGCTGGCACGGCCCTTGCGCTTGTACCCTCCTCAGGTCGAGCAGACCGAAATGTAATCGGCTGTTCACCGTCTAGGAGGCATCGTGGAGCGTCGTTCCATTCTGTCCTGGTTCGCCATGCTCGGAAGCCTGATGCTGGCCTACGGCACCGGAGCCGTCTACGCGCTCCGATTCCTTTACCCCGCCAAGAAAAAGGTCCGGCGCCAGCTCTTCGTAGCCTCCGTCGAGGCCATCGGACCCGGCCAGAGCCTGGAGTACCTGCTGCCGTCCGGCGCCAAGGTGGCCGTCACCCGCACTGTAAATGGGCTGGTCGCGCTCTCCAACACCTGCCCGCACCTGGGCTGCAAGGTTCACTGGGAGGGCGAGAAGAGCCGCTTCTATTGCCCGTGTCACGAAGGCGTCTTCGATCCGTCCGGCACGCCGGTCTCCGGTCCGCCAAAGGCCGAGAACCTTGCGCTCGGCCGCTATGAGCTGGAAGAGAAAGACGGCCAGGTCTACCTGGTCCTGGAGGAGTCATGACGCCCGTCCAAGACGCCCGCGGCTGGCTCGCCGAGCGGGTCCCGTTGAACCTCGACCAGCTGACCCACTTCGGCAACGAGCCCGTGCCGAATCACTTGAAGCGCTGGTGGTTCTGCCTGGGCGGCACTCCGGCCTACCTCTTTCTCGTGCAGGTCGTCACCGGCATCCTCCTGACCTTCTACTACGTGCCCGAGCCCGGCAAGGCCTACGACAGCGTCCGCTACATCACCGACGAGGCGACCTACGGCTGGTTCATCCGTGGGCTGCACAAGTGGTCGGCCAACCTGATGATCGTGGCGGTGGTCCTCCATGCGATGCGCGTCTTCTTCACGGGTGCCTACCGCAAGCCTCGCGAGCTCAACTGGGTGATCGGCTCGTGCATCCTCGGCGTGGTGCTGTTGTTCGGCTTCACCGGCTACTCCCTGGTCTACGAGCAGCTTTCGTACTGGGGGGCGACCGTGGCCGGTAACATCACCTCGGCCGTGCCCGTCATGGGGGACTTTCTCGGGGCGATGCTGCGCGGCGGCGAGCGCATCGGCGACAACACGCTGACGCGCTTCTTCGTCCTGCACATCGGCGTTCTTCCAACCGTCATCACCTGTCTGCTCTTCGTCCACATCCTGCTCATCCGACTCATTGGAGTGACCGAATTCCATTTCGCCGACGAAGACCCGGAGCATCCGCAACACTTCCCGTTCTTTCCGGACCACCTCCTGACCGAGATGGCTATCGGCGTGGTGCTGATGATCGTGCTCACCTGCCTGGTCTGCGCCTTCCCGCCCGGGCTGGGCGAGCGTGCCAACCCGCTGGTGACGCCCGAGCACATCAAGCCCGAGTGGTACTTCTTCTGGGCCTTCCGCTGGCTGAAGCTGGCCGGGCTCAAGGCCGCCGTGGTGACCCAGGGCCTCGCGGCGGTGCTGTTCGCAGGGTGGCCCTGGATCGACGCTGCCATCCGCCGCAGGCGGCCCGATAGCGAGCTCAGCATCTTCGTCGGCGTGGTCGCATTCCTATTCCTGTTGGGACTGACACTCTGGGAGGCCCTGGCATGACACTCGATGCGAAGCGATACCTGGTCGGTTTCCTCGCCCTGCTCTTCCTGGCGGGCCTCCTGATCGTCGCCTGGGTCGAGGGCGGCAAGCAAAGGCTTGGTCATCGAATCACGCCCGCCGTGCCGCCCGACAGTCGCGACTGCGTCACTTGCCACAAGGTGACCTCGCCCGTGGTCGTCGAGCAGTGGGAGGACTCCCGCCACGCGCAAAAGGGCGTCGGTTGCTTCACCTGCCACGAGGCGCTCAAGGACGATGCCGACGGCTTCGAGCACCACGGCCGCCGCATTGCCACCATCGTCAGCCCGAAGGACTGCTCCCGTTGCCACAACAAGGAGTTCCACGAACAGCAGGGCAGCCGTCACGCCGACGCTGCCAGCTTCATCGGTTCCCTCGACAACTTCCTGGGCGAGATCGTCGAGGGCGGGCCGGCCGCCGCACTCGGCTGCAAGCAGTGCCACGGCTCCGAAGTCAAGGTGATGCCGACCGGGAAGCTCGACCCGGCGACCTGGCCCAACGGCGGCATGGGGCGCATCAACCCCGACAAGTCGAAGGGCAGCTGCGCCGCCTGCCATTACCGGCACGACTTCTCGCTCGCCATCGCCCGAAGCCCCGAGACCTGCGGCAAGTGCCACATGGGGCCCGACCATCCGCAGATCGAGATCTACAACGAGTCCAAGCATGGTGTGCGGTTCGCCACCTTCCGCAACCAGATGAACCTCAACGCCCAGCCGTGGGTCGCCGGCAAGGACTACTGGGCCGCGCCGACCTGCGCCACCTGCCATATGAGCGCCACCAAGAACCAGGGCGTCACTCACGACGTCGGCGCCCGCATCTCCTGGACGCTGCGCCCCGTCATCAGCACGCGCCTCGACAAGTGGGAGGACAAGCGCAAGAACATGCTCGACGTCTGCATCCACTGCCACTCCGAGCAGTGGGCAAAGAACTACTTCATGCAGTTCGACAGCTTCGTCGACCTCTACAACGACAAGTTCGCCAAGCCCGCCAAGGAAATCATGGACGGACTGAAGGCGGCCAACAAGCTCACGAAGACGCCGTTCGACGAGACGATCGAGTGGACCTTCTACGAGCTCTGGCACCACGAGGGCCGACGAGGCCGCCACGGCGCCGCGATGATGGGCCCCGACTTCGTCCAGTGGCACGGCGCCTACGAGGTCGCCAAGCACTTCTACAACAAGTTCCTCCCCGAGGCCAAGGAGCTTGACGCCGCGCTGGTCGAGAAGGTCATCGGCTCGAGCCAGCACCACACCTGGCTCAAGGGCCTCACCAAGGAACAGGTCGAGTCGCAGATCCAGTTCTACAAGCAGCGCTACGGGCAATGACGCGCCCGTCGGCGCACGAGGTGAATTCCATGACGCAATCGCGAGTTTCCAGTCTGCTGCTGTCGACCCATCCGGGCCGTTCGGGCGATGTCGCCGCCAGGCTTGCCGGCGAGAGCGGCGTCGTGGTGACACGCGCCGGTGGCGACCGGGTCGCGGTGGTCCTCGAGGCCCGAGCGCCCTCCGAGGAGCTCGGGCTCTTCGAGCGCCTGCAGGCTTTGCCCGGAGTCGCCTCCGTCGAGCTGGCCTATGCAAGCGACGGCACAGCCAATGACGATACTGGCGGACTTTCTCGCCGCGGCTTCCTCGAGGCGCTCGCGGCCTCCACCCTGGCGCTCGGCGCCACCCGCGCCGCTTCGGCCTTCCCGAAGCCCGGCCACGAGTGGCGCCCCAACGAAAACGACGTCCGCTGGGAGAAGGCCGTCTGCCGTTTCTGTGGCACCGGATGCGGCGTCATGGTCGGATTGGCCGGAGGCAAGGTCGCCGCCGTCCAGGGCGATCGCGCCAACCCCGTCAACAAGGGGTTGCTCTGCGTCAAGGGCTACCACCTGCCCGGCATCCTCTACGGAAAGGACCGCCTGACGCAGCCCCTCGTCCGGGAAAACGGGAAGCTGGTCCCGACCACCTGGGATAAGGCGCTCGACCTGATCGCAGAGAAGCTCTCCCTTGCCGTCAAGACCCACGGGCCAAAGTCAGTCGGCATGTACCTGAGCGGCCAGTCGACCGTCTTCGAGGGCTACGCTGCCTCCAAGCTGATGCGCCTGGGGCTCGGCTCCAACAACCTCGAGGCCAACGCGCGACTCTGCATGGCCAGCGCCGTCACCGGCTTCATGTCGACCTTCGGCTCCGACGAGCCGATGGGCTGCTACGACGA
Organism: Candidatus Wallbacteria bacterium; assembly: GCA_016190005.1. GTDB lineage: Bacteria > Muiribacteriota > UBA6191 > JACPRK01 > JACPRK01 > JACPRK01. The sequence goes on from JACPRK010000164.1 coordinate 32,517, forward strand.
CTTCGAGCTGGGCGACACCTTCGTGCTCTGGGGCAACAACATGGCCGAGATGCACCCCGTGCTCTTCTCGCGCATCCTCGAGCGCCGCCGCAACGCCAGCTGGGTCCAGATCCTCGATCTCGGCACGCGCTTCACGCGCACCTCGGGATTCGCAGACAGGTATGTTCCCTTCGCCCCGGGCAGCGATCTCGCGCTCGCCAACGGAATTGCGCATGTCCTGGTCAAGGAGAACCTGATCGACCGCGCCTTCATCGACAAGCACGTCGTCTTCAAGAAGGGACTGACCGGCCTCACCTACGGCCTCGAGGACAAGTACAAGTTCACCGACAAGCCCGAGCCGATCACCTTCGACGACTACGTCAAGTTCCTCGACGACTACACTCCCGAGAAGGTCGAGCAGCTCTCGGGTGTCCCGGCCGCCACCGTCATCGACCTGGCGCACCGCTACGGCGATCCGAACAAGGGCGTGGTCAGTCTCTGGTGCATGGGCGTCAACCAGCACGTGCGCGGCACGTGGATGAACAACCTCATCTACAACCTGCACCTGCTGACCGGGAAGATCTGCAAGAAGGGCTCGAACCCGCTGTCCCTGACGGGTCAGCCCAGCGCCTGCGGCACGGTCCGCGAGGTCGGCGTCGTCGCCAACCGGTTACCCGCGGACATGGTCGTCACGGAGCCGGAGCACCGCAAGAAGGCGGCGGAGATCTGGGGCGTGAAAGAAGACAAGATCCCCGCGGAGCCCGGGATGGACACGGTCGAGATGTTCCGGGCGCTGGCCCGGGGCGACCTCAAGTTCCTCTGGGTGAGCACGACGAACCCCTTCGTCACCCTGCCCAACCAGGACCGCTATCGCAAGGCATTCGCCTCGGGCGACGCGTTCATGGTCGTCAGCGACGTCTATCCGACCGAGACGACGGCGCTGGCCAGCGTCGTGCTTCCGTCGGCCCTCTGGGTCGAAAAGGTCGGGATGTTCGGCAACACGGAGCGGCGCACGCAACAGTGGAACAAGCTGGTCGACCCGCCCGGCGAGGCAAAGGACGATCTCTGGCAGTTCGTCGAGGTGGCCAAGAGGCTCGGACACGGAGGACTTTTCGACTCCGGTAAGACGCCGCTGCAGGAGTGGCTCTTCGAGGAGTACCGGAAGTTCACGCTGGGGACAGGAAAGGACCTGGCGCCCTACGCGACTTACGTGGAGACCCGGGGCCTGCGGTGGCCGGTGGTCGACGGGCGCGAGACGCGCTACCGGTACAAAGGCGGCGAGGACCCCTACGTGCCGGCCGGTGAGGACGTCAAGTTCTACAAGAACAAGAAGGCCGACGGGCGCGCCGTCGTCTGGGCTCGGCCCTTCGAGCCGCCGGCCGAGTCGCCCGACAAGGACTTCCCATTCTGGCTCTGCACGGGCCGCGTCCTGGAACACTGGCACACGGGGACGATGACGCGACGCGTTCCGGAGCTGGGCAGCGCCGTCGAGAAGGCCTACGTCGAGCTCCACCCCGACGACGCCTCCCAGCTCGGTGTCAACGCAGGCCAGAAGGTAAAGATCGTCTCCAGACGCGGCGCTATCGAGGCCACCGTGAAGCTGCGAGAGCGCTCCATCCCCGAGAAGGGCTCCGTCTTCGTTCCGTTCTTCGACGAGGCTCTGCTGATCAACAAGGTCACGCTCGACGCCACCTGCCCGATCAGCCGGGAACCCGACTACAAGAAGTGCGCGGTCCGCATCGAGAAGGTGTGAACCATGGTCTCAAAGTCCTCTATCTCAGTCTCGGTTGCTCTGGTAAGTCTTTTGACTTTGACCCTCGCGCCGGCCGCTGGTGGGGAGCCCAGGGAGGAGCTTCTGACGCTCAGGCAGGCCGGCCGCGCCTATGAGGGTGCCCCTCCGACCATTCCCCACTGGTTCGATCCGATGGACGCCAGGGCCTGCCTCAAGTGCCACCAGACCGGTCTGGACGTGGGGTATGCGCGTCCCGCGCCCATCACGCCTCACGCGGCCTGGGAGACCTGCCAGCAATGCCACGTCCCGCGCGCCGCCGAGGATCAGGAGGACATCCCCAACTCCCTTGCGGGACTGGGGCTGACTCGAGGCGCACACCGGCAGTATCCCGGCGCGCCGCCCGTTATGCCACATTCGCTATTTGGTCGCGAGAATTGTGTCGCTTGTCACGGCGGACCGGGCACCCCGAGTGCTATAAGGACCAGCCATCCCGAGAGGGCAAACTGCCTGCAGTGCCATGCCCTCGATGCCAAGAGGCAGGTCCAGTAGGGCCGTCGATCGGCGCCGGCCGGACCTTCTTCGAGGTCCAGTCCCACATCTTTTCCGGCCGATAAGGATCCGGAATCCGACAGGAGGTCGCCATGTCGTTCAAAACGACAATCCCGGTTCTATTGCTCTTGGCGCTGGCTGCGCCGATCCTGGCCGCCGACGCGGCCGAGAAGAAGCCGGAAGGCTGGGTCTTCAACGGCAGCGTCCGCGCGCGTGCCGAGGCCTGGGACTGGTTCGACACCGCGGCGCCTGGTGCGGGCAAGGAAGACGACTACACCTTCTTCGGCAGCATCGTCCGACTCTCCGGCACCAAGACCGGACCCAGGCACGACTGGACTCTGGAGGCCGCCATCCCGACCCTGCTCGGGCTGCCGGAGGACGCGGTCGCCCCGGGCGCCCAGGGCCAGCTCGGCCAGGGCGGCAGCTACTGGGATGCCAACCGTGGGCAGAACCTCTCCGTCCTCCTGAAACAGGCCCACGTCACCATGAAAGGCCGCGAAGGGCGCAAGATGAAGGTCGGCCGCTTCGAGTTCGTCGACGGGCTGGAGTGCCTGACCGGCGACGCCACGCTCGACTGGCTCAAGAAGGAGCGCATTGGCCATCGCCTGATCGGCACCTTCGGCTTCACGCACGTCGGCCGCAGCTTCGACGGCGCCCAGTTCTCCATCGACCGGCCCGACACGCTCTTCACGGTCGTCGGCGCGCGCCCCACCCAGGGTGTGTTCGATCTCGACGCCAACGAGCCGATCGACGACGTCAACCTCCAGTACACGAGCCTCACCTTCCGCGACAGCGACAAGCTCCAGGACGGCCGCATCTTCGCGATGCGCTACTCCGACGAGCGCGCCCTGCTGAAGTCCGATAACCGCCCGCCGGCCACGCGGACCATCGACCGCACCCCGGTCGAGATCTACACCTTCGGCGGCGACTGGATGCGAAAGGCCGGCGACTTCGATCTGCTCGCCTGGGGCGTCTTCCAGACCGGCGACTGGGGCTCGCTCGAGCACGAGGCCTGGGCCTTCGACGCCGAGGTCGGCCACCACTTTGGCGGCAAGCACGACCCGTGGCTGCGCGCCGGCTACACCGCCAGCTCCGGGGATTCGAACGCCGCTGACGGCCGCCACGAGACCTTCTTCCAGGTCCTCCCCACGCCGCGCATCTACGCCCGCTTTCCCTTCTACAACATGATGAACACGCAGGACCTCTACGCGCAGCTCCTCTTCAAGCCCAGCAAGAAGACCGGCGCCCGCATCGAATACCACGTGCTCGATCGAACCGAAGCCGCCGATCTCTGGTACGCCGGCGGAGGCGCCTTCCAGCGCGAGACGTTCGGCTACGCGGGTCGTATCTCCACCGGCAGCACCGACCTCGCCAACGTCCTCGACGCCGCCCTCGACTTCAAGTGGGACGCCGACACCAGCCTCACGCTCTACGCGGCCCGCGCCTTCGGCGGCAACACCGTCACCGCCATCTACCCCGCCGGTGACGACGCCTCCTACTACTTCGCCGAAGTCACCCGCAAGTTCTAAGACCAAGACTCGAAAAACCGGGGACACACGACCTATTTTGAAAAAATAGGTCGTGTGTCCCCGGTTTTCCCCGGTTTTCCCTTTCTTGGGGCGGCCGGGTGGGGACGGATGCAGGCGACGGCCTGTGCGCAGTTCGAGCTGGGCAACGAACTCGGGGCTGCCCAATGGGCGGCCGGTGCGCGTGCGGGCTCGCAGCTCAGCGGTCGCTTGGCGGCAGTCCTCGGATTGCAGGAAGCTCGACCAGTCGCGAATCTCGTCAGTGAGAAAGCAGGGTGTGAGGAGCGGGTCCGGCTTGCCGCCCACTCGCGCCGCAGCGCTGGACCAGACGAAGTCCTCGGCCCGGGGGACCATGCCTGCACGCACGGGGTTTCGCTCGACGTACCTCACCACGGCGGCCACCTTGTCCTCCCCGACGGGTGCGCTGAAGTAACGGCCCTGCCATAGGAAGCCCGTCCAGCCTTGGCGCGAGTTGACCCGGCGGGAGTAGTTGAAGTGAACCCAGCCCATGCAATCCGAGAGGCTGCTCTCTGTCGACGGAACGAGAACCAGGTGCACGTGGTTATCCATCAAGCAGTAGGACCAGACATCGACGCCGAACTGCCGGGCGGCCTGCTTCAGCAGTTGCAGATAGAGAAGTCTGTCCCCGGAACTGAAGAACGTGCGTTGCCTGCGATTACCCCGCTGGACGACGTGATGAGGTACCCCCGGGATGACGATACGAGCCATTCGAGCCGTGGCCCGGGATGATAACTCGCCCCCCCACTCCTCGGGACTCCAATGTGGTGAAATTGTCTCAAACCGAAGCCCGGGAAAACCGGGGACACACGACCTATTTTGAAAAAATAGGTCGTGTGTCCCCGGTTTTCTTACTCGGAGCGCTCCAGCCTCTCGAGGCGCAGCCGGAAGAGGAGGATGGCGCCCAGGAAGGCGAGGAGGACGACGCCCAGGCTGACGCTGCGCAGGCGGACGCGGAAGATGATCTCCTGGACGCCGTGGCGCACGCGCTCCAGGGTCTCCTGAGACTTGGTGCGGAAGTGCTCGGCCTCGCGCTTGTCTAGCGTGTGTAGCGCGGGGACGACTTCGATCTTGGCCTGGGTGCCTTCCTTGAGAGCTTCTTCCAGCTTTGTCAGGGCAAAGCCGTAGCCGCGGGCGGCCTCCAGCTCGCGGGCAGCCACGTCCAAATTCTCGGAGGCCTTGTCGAACGATTCGCGGATCTCCTTGCCGGCCTGGTTGGCGGGGCTGCCGTCCGGATGACAGCGGATGCACGAGCTGACGAAGAGCGCCGAGCCGGGCTGCGCTATGCGGTGGTTGCCGTGGCACTCGATGCAGCCGCGGAAGCCCTTCACCGTGCGGTGCATGGAGCGGTTGTAGAACTCCTCGCTGCGGGTGTGGCAGCGGCCGCAGACCATCGCCACGTTCTTGACGCCGGGCGGAAGTGCGCCGTGGCTGCCGTGGCACGTCACACAGACCGGGGCGGCTGTGTTGCCTTTCTTGAAGAGGGCGATGCCGTGGACGCCCTCGAGGTAGTCCGCGGGCGCACGGGCGGGCAGGTTGTGCCGTTCCATGAGCGCCTCGTCGGCGTGGCAGCGGGAGCAGGTCTTGACGACGTTGGCGTGGTGCACCCGGCTGTGGGGGTCTTCCGGGTTGGCGATGTCGTGCTTGCCGTGGCAGTCGGTGCAGACGGCCGCCGTCAGATCCTTCTTCTCCGTGACCGCCTTGCCGTGGAAGCTGGTCTTCCACTTCTTGTGCTGGTCGGTCGGGATGGCGTAGACGTTCATCTTGAGGTCGTCGCCGTGGCATCGGTCGCAGGTGGCCGGCACGTTGGAGCGGTGGGTCCGCGCGCGCGGGTCCTTGCTCGACAGCACGTCGTGGGTCCCGTGGCAGTCCGTGCAGACCGCGGCCGTCGTGTCGCCCTCGACCAGTACCTTCTTGCCGTGGAAGCTGGCCCGGTACTGCTCGTACTGGTTGGTCGGCAACCCGCTCGGTGCCATCTTCTTCTTGTCTGCGTGGCACTTCGCGCAGAAGGCCGGGATGTCGGCGCGGCCCGGGCGGCCCACGTAGCCCTTCGCCGGAGACATCGAGTCCTCCTGGACGATCTCGTTCGGATCGCCACCGTGGCAATCGTGGCAAGCGACCCCCTTCGTCCCGTGGATGGAGCCGAGGAAGGTAGTGGTCTCCTTCTCGTGGCATTCGGCGCAGGAGCCGAGCTTGGCTACAAGCTCCGCTGTGGCCACTGCGGTCGGCGCCGCCGATGCCGTCGCCGTCGAGGCTGGCGTCGCGGGGGTCTGAGCGGCAGCGCCCGCCGCAGTCGCCAGCGCCAGCGACAGGACCAGAGAGGTGTTTCGCACGAGTGGGGTCACGGCTTCTTCACGACCTCGGGAATGCCCAGGATGTCGAACTTGAAGTGCGTTCCCAGGATGGTGTGCTCGGTCTCGCAGATGAAGCCGAGCACCGTCATGGCCAGCACGAAGGCGAGCGCGAGGAACCCGATCCCGAGGATGAGCTTGCGCTTGGCGGGCCGGCGTTCGTCGCCGCGGTCCAGGAAGGGGAACAGCGCCAGCAGGGCGAAGAACAGGCCTGACGAAAGGATGCCAACGACCTTCCCGGAGACCGCTCCCATCTGCTGGGGGAAGTACTTGATGTATTGGTAGGTCCAGAGGAAGTACCACTCGGGCTTGACGCCTTCGGGCGTGACGAGCGGGTCGGCCTTTTCGTGAAGCTTCCAGGGGCAGACCACCACCAAGAAGTAGATGATGGCCAGCGTGCAGTAGATGGAGACCGCGTCCTTCAGCACGTGGTGCGGGAAGAAGGGGACCTTGCGGCTATCCTCCCGGCCTGGCAGGGGAGTGATTCCGTGGAGGCGCATCATCGCCAGATGGATGAAGACTAGCGAGACCGTGATGGCCGGAAGCACCAGCGTGTGGATGGCGTAGAAGCGGCCGAGCGTGGCCCCCGTGATCTCCTCGCCTCCGCGCATCGCCTTGAGGATGTAGGCGCCCACGACCGGGACTGCGCCCGGAATCTCGGTGCCGACCTTGCTGGCCCAGTAGGAGAGCTGGTCCCACGGCAGAAGGTACCCGGTGAAGCCGAACGTGAGAGTGAGGAGGAACAGGCAGAAGCCTACGAGCCAGTTCAGCTCGCGAGGCTTCTTGTAGGAGCCGTACCACCAGACGCGGGCCATGTGGAGGCAGAGCGCCAGGATCATCAGGTTGGCGCCCCAGGCATGGAGCTGGCGAACCAACCACCCGAAGGTCACCTCTTCCTCGATGAAGCGCACGCTCTCGTAGGCCTCTGATACGGCAGGCCGGTAATAGAGCGCCAGCAGCACTCCCGTCACGAGCTGGTTGACGAACAGAAACAGCGACACCGAGCCGAGTGTGTAGGCCCAGTTCAGATCGAACGGAACGGGCTTGGACGAGAGGAACACGGTAAGGCTGAGGAGCCGCGTGCGCTCTTCGACGAACCGAAGCACTGCCTTCGTGGTGCGCCTGCAGAGACCGTCGGCCGGATCGGCCGCGAGCATATCGAGAACGCTCGGTTGGTCCGATTCCATCTCAGCCAAGGTAGATACCGTCCTTTGCCTGCGTCACGGGCACCGATGAAAGCGGGGCCGGCGAGGGGCCGCCCAGCACGTTGCCGCGGAGGTCGAAGGTGGCCCCGTGGCAGGGGCAGAAGATTCGGGAGTCGGCTTCGTTCCACTTCACCGCGCACCCCAGATGCGGACACGCTGCCATCAGCGCAATGAGGCGCTCCCCCGCGTTGACCACGAGCACCGGCTTGCCGTCCATCAGGACCGCCTTGGCCTTGCCTGGCGGGATCTCGTCGGACTCGGCGACCTTCACGCGCTGGCCGGCTCGCTTTGTGACCTCCGCGGGCGGCCAGACGTACGCCAGGGCCGGCAGGCTGATCCCGACCGCAGTCAATCCGGCGGTCGCCGCGATCGCCAGGTCGAGGAACTCCTTGCGCTTGATGCCTCCGTCGCCGCCAGCAGGGTTGTCGCTCACGGGTGCGGAGCGACGCAATCCAGAGGCCAGATCGCTTCCAGGCCGCTCCAATGCGCCATCTCGTGAGTCCCGTCACAAAGCTCGGGGTGTCGCGAGTCGCCTTTTCGAGTCCCTTCGGACCGAATGTCCCGGCCTGCGAGTCCCTTCCGGACACCTCCGCATGTCCGCCCGGCCAGGAAGTGAGGAGTGAGCCTCAAGCCTCAAGCCTCAAAAACTCACTTCTGTGGCGGGAAGGCGTGACAGCCCTGGCAGTCCTCCACCGTCGCGATCATCTTGCCGTGATTGGCCTCGGCGCTCTTGTGGCATTGCGAGCATTGCATGCCGTTGTCGGTCACGTGCAGCCTGTGCGAGAACGGATGGCCTTGCCACGGAACCGTCCCCTTGCCCACCGTGAAGTGACAGTCGACGCACTTGGTGTCCGACTGATCGGTGAGTGTCTCGATCTCCATCGACGTCAAAGGAGGCGTCGGCGCGATCGACTCCACCGACTTCTTGAGACTGGCGTTGGCCTCCAGAAGCAGCTTGCGCGCCAGCTTCACGTTGTGGATACCCGCGCCGTCCTCGAGCTGGCTGGCAACCCAGTTGGCCTTGCTGACCGCCTCCTGCACGCCAGTCGCCAGCGGTCGCGCCGGCACGGATTCCCAGATGGTGCGAACGTTGGTCCTCAGCGCTTCGCGCCCTTCCGCCAGGGCGTCCTTCCACTCCTTGAAGAAGCGCCCGATACGGGCCGAGTGGCAACGGCGGCAGGAGGTTTCGTCGGGCTTGCCGCCCTTCTTCACTTCGTGGCACGCCCGGCACTCGATCCCGGACTTGAACATCGGCGAGGGTTCGTTCTTCCCGTCGATCTTGCCTGCGTAGAGTGCTGCGTTGGTGTCGTGCATCTGCACGTGGCACGCGCTGCAGTCGTCCCTGGATCTCACCAGGTCCATGGCGCGGCGCTCGTGGCTGATCTCGTTGTGGCAGCGCAGGCAGTAGACGCCCTTTCCGCTCACGTGGACCTTGTGGACGGTCTCGACCTCCGACATCCTCTTGTAGATGTCGGGATCGGCGTGGCAGCCCTGGCAGCGGATCTTCAGCACCCGTCCGTTGCCGTCGACCACTCCGGAGTGGCAGAAGTTGCACTGCACGCCCTTGGCGACCAGGTCCTTGTGGGCGATCGGCGCGTCCTGGAACTCGATCTTCTTATCCGGCGCGTCGTGGCAGGTCGTGCAGGCAGCCATCTTGGGAAGCTGCCCCGAGGCCGTCGGCTTGAAGTGGCAGAGATAACAGGTCTGTTTGGCCACGGAGATGTGGTTGGTGGTCTCCAGCTGTGTATGGCAGGTCGTGCACTTTAGGTTCTTGTCTCGAACGGCACCGTTGATGTGCGGCCGGTGGTCGAACTTGAACTTGCCCTTGGTGATGACCTTGGCCAGCGACTCCTTCTTGTGGCAGGCCGTGCAGTTCTCGTCCATCACCTCGGCCCAAGGCCGCGTGCCGTAGGTGCGCGTCACGTAGCGGGCCAGCTGCGAGAGCGCTTGCCACTTGCCCTTGATGGTCCCGGCCACGCCCGGTGGCAGGTGGCACGTCACGCAGTTGACGTCCTTGTGGGCCGAGTTCTTCCATGAGTTGTAGTACGGCTCCATGATGTGGCAGCTGTTGCAGAATCCCGGAGTAGACGTGGCATGGATGCTGACCGGGATCATGGCGATCACGACAATCAGTGCGAATGGCAGCAGCCGGATCGCTAGCCAGACGAAAGCCTCCAGCCTTCGATTCCTGCCGTTACCGGCTGCGTCCGCGGAGGCTGGTGTCGGGGTGACCTCGGAGGCCTGGGCAGCTGTCTCTTCTTTTTGAGGGGGCGGGGTCCTGTTCTCTGTCACGTGGGGTGGGCTCCAATCCCCGGCGTCCCCCTGAGGGCCGGGCTTCGAGTCACGCACTCCGCAATGTGCGTACCAGTCACCGCAAACGCGTCAGGAGTCTGCCTGCTCGGAGCCTTCGGCGAGGCTGGCCAGGAACAGCCGGGCGCCCTCCGAGAGCGCCGGTCCCTCCAGCACTTCCGTGACGCCGTCCCGCACGGCGGCGGCCAGACGGCGCGCCAGGAAGAACTCCGCGAGCGCGGCGTGTGCGAACCGGAGCGCCCCGGTGTCGTCATGGGTCAAGAAGGCTGCACTGCGGATGTCGGCCATGGCCGCCCTGGCCGGATCGGCCGGCGGCGCGCCTCCATAGAACGCATTCACCTCGGCGATCACCAGTCTCTGCGCCGCTTCAGGCGACAGCGCCCAGGATCCGCCGTGCCAGCACGCGAGTGCCAGCGATTCCATCACCGCCAGCTTCAGCTGCGGAACCAGCACGCTCTTTTCCTCGTCCCTGGCCATCCAGGCTGACGCAAACGCCTCGAAGACCGGTCCGCACGCCAGCTTGCCGCGGCGCTCCAGCAACTGCTCGAGCTCCCGGCCCCTGCCGGCCAACCACCTCAGCGCTACCGGCCGGCTCGCCAGGTCATCGAGTCCTGGGACCGCCGCGACCAGCCGCTCGATCCGTTCGACGTCGCCCGGCGGCATCGTCCGCGCCAAGAGGGCCGCCCGCTCTTGCCTCGCCAGCGGCAGCAACTCCACGATTCGAGCGTCTGCCCCTCCCACGCGCCCCGACGCGGCCAGCTCCTCTACGCGCGTCTCGCGCAAGAGCGCCGCTCCGTCGGCGAACACCGACAGCCGCGACGTCACCAGCACCTTCGACGCCGGTCCGACCGAGGAATGCAGCACGCGCCGGAACCGGTGGAGCCCGCCCTTCTCGGCCAGGTGGCCCGCCTTCTCGTCGAGCCCATCGATCACGAGCAGCACCGACCCCGCTCGAATCGCGTGCGCCAGGTGCCGCCAGTCGGTCTCGGAGAGCTGCACGTGCGCCGCTCCCGAGCGCAGCACGTCCTCCAGGTTGCCCGTCCGCGCGACGGCCTCGGGAACCTCCTTGAGATCGATGTAGAGCGGCGGCCGGCCGCGGCCCGTGCGCGCGATTTTCTGGCGCACCTGCTGGCAGAAGGTTCGCGCTACGAACGTCTTCCCTGAGCCGTAGCCGCCGAGGAGGTAGGCGATCGGTACGGCGGGCTCGTCGGCCCACGACATCAGCGTCTCCACGGCCGGACCGCTGCTCTGGCGCTCCAGGTGGCCCCGCGCCTGATAGTAGCTCTGGGCCGAGAATCGCCAGAGCCCCCGGCCGACCAGCCGCTCCTCGTCGGTTGGCGGGCAGACTGCCGCCGCCAGTTCCCTCGCCAGGAAGTCCCCCAGGCGGATCGCGTTCGGCCCGGCGGCGGGCGCTTTCTTGCCTTTCTTTCCCCCGGCCGCACGGCCTCGCCGGCTCGGGCCGCGCTCCGGCGGTGCTGCAGGTGCATCCGGGACCACCAGCTCGCGGCCTGGCCCCACGGCGGCCTCGACTCCTCGAGTTGCGGCCAGGACGACCCGGCGGTCGTCGAAGGTGAGCTCGAAGAGACCCGAGCCGGCAGGAAGCTCGCGTCTTCGGGCGGCCTGTCTTCCCCTGGCGCGCAAAGCGTCCTCGATTGCGCCGAGGAAGTCGCGGGGGGTTGGCGCCCGGGCGGACGGGGGCGCATCAGCGGCGCCGGTGTCGGTGTCCTGCAGGGGCAGGGCGTACTGGCCCTGCCACCCGAAGCCGGCGGGGACATGCAGGAACGGTTTCCAATCGGAGTCGAGGGCGCAACCGAATCCTTGAGCGTAGATCTGCACGCCACGCGGGACGCGGCCGGCCTCGAGCCCCTGCTCGAAGATGTCCTTGACTAGCTCGAAGTCCTCGACGCCCTCGAGCACGTGAGGCTTGCCGGACAGGTGGTGCTTGAGCAGATCGGCCAGTCCGGCTGCCGGGTCGTCGGGCAGACGGTGGAGGACGTCCTGGACGTAACGGTGGGAGAGCTTGGTAAAGGAGGCGTACGTGCCCAGGCGGGCGACCGTGAGGAGGTGGTGGTCGTTGACGTCGTCGACGGCGAACTTGAGATCGCGGAACTCTCGCAGGAGGTGACCGAGCGCGCGAACCTCGGGCAGCCGGAACTTCTCGGTCATCTCGAAGCAAAGCGCGCTGCGCTCCTCTTCGTCGAAGCGCCGCAGGATGGCTCGCGCCAGCCGGAACTTGTCCGCCAGGAGCGGGGGCGAGAGGTTCAAGCTGTAGTAAACGCCCGAGTAGCGCGGCAAGTACCGGGTGCGGCGGCGCAGCTCCTGGACGGTGAGCATCTGGATGAGCAGCAGCACCGCGTCGAGCAGCTCCAGCGAGACTCCCAGGGCCTTGGCCTGGCGCATCAGCTCGCCGTAGACCTCGCCACGGCCGCCGCTGGCGAGCAGCTCGAAGCCTCGGACGCAGGCGACGCAACCCGGCGGAATGACCTGCACCATCGGCATGAAGCGCGACGAGAGCGAGGCGAGGAAGGCGCGGGCCTCCTCCGGGAACGCGTGCCAGACCTCGGGAAGCTCGGACTCGCCGAACTCGACAACCTCGGCGGGGAAAGTGAGGAGGGTGGCGGGCATGCGGCCGCGAATTCGAGCCGAGAAGAGCTCTGCTGAGTAGCCGGCGCGTTCGGGCTCGGGATGCGCGGCGACCTGGGCGATGACGCGCTCCAACGGCGAGCGGTCGGATTCGAACCAGACCTCTTTTGCCTCGGGGTCGCTGTTGTCGGAGGGGGAGCAGAGGACGACTCCGCTGGCGGACGCGTTGAAGCGCCGCTTGAGCTGGTGAAAGCGATTGAGGGCCGTCTTGCGGTCGACCGTGGGCCAAAGCAGGGCCAGCAGAGCGGCGAGGCGCAGGACTGGCGCGGAGCGGAAGGCCACGCCCAGGGGGACGAGGGCGTCGCGGTCGACGCGAGTAAGGCCGGAGCCCTTGCGGGCCGCCTTCAGGAGCGCGTCGTCGATCTGGGGGCTGAAGGCGATGGCGTCGCGTCGGGGCACGCTAGACCCGCAACCTCTCCTGGAGAAGCCAGGGCTTGGAGGAACGGGTCGCAGGCCGCATGATCGCGGGGGAGGATATCACGGGTTCTCGGGACCGGCAACTCGAATTTCAAATGCATTTCATCCTTCTGGGGCCCAGGATTTGTCGATGTCGCCGAGTACCGGGCTCACTCGCCTGCCGGCCCGGCTTCTGCCAGCGCCGAGGCGAGCTCGAGGAGGTCGGTGGCCCAGAGCCGCTGCGGACGCGGTCTTCGAACGTCGGGCAGGCCCGCCTCGGGGCGGCAGGAGAGCACCGCCTGCGACCAGGATGCCGGAAGCGAAGAGATCCCATGGACCGCGCCCGAGAGCGCGCCCGCGATCGCCGCGTTGGTATCCGTATCGCCCCCGAGCGACACCGTCCTGCGGATCGCCTCGCCTGCGTCCGGGGCGTGCAGCAACTGGTAAAAGGCGTTCTGGAATGCGATCCGGACCCAACCCATCCGGTGACTGGGATCGCTCGGCGGAGCGCCGGCGGCTTCGCGCATCAGCTTGGCCAGGCCCAGATCGCGGCTTTCCTTCTCGCACCAGGCCAGCGCGACGCCGTACACGCGTTCGGCCGGACCGCCGTGCGCAATCGCGTCGCCGATCGCCAACACGAAGGTGGCGCAGGCCTCCTGGCAAAGCGGGTGCGGGTGAGTCAGCTCGCTGTCGGTTCGCGCCCAGTGGACGACTTGCGCCGGTGAGGCCCTCCAGCCGAGGATGCCGAGCGGGGAGCAGCGCATGAGGCTTCCGTTTGCTTGGGAGCCTCGGGACGCCGCGTGGCGGGCCGCCCGGGCGGGCGCTTTGGGATCGGCAGCGGCGGCCGAAAGTGCCTGACGGGTCGTTTGACCCATGTCGTAGGGCCCGGTCGAGTACCAGTACGCGTAGGCCGCCGCGGCGGCGTCGGCGTCGTAGGTGCCGCGCACCACCAGTGAGCGCGCTAGCAGGATCGCCAGCTCCGAATCGTCCGTGGGTTGCCCGGGTAGCGTCGACCAGACTGGGCTCACGGCCATTTCCCGCACGCCGCCAGGATGGCTCCGCGCGATCTCTTCCGCGCTGCGGAACTCCACCAAGCTGCCGAGCGCGTCGCCCGCCACCTGTCCCATCAGGCATCCCTGCGCCCGGGACAGCACCGCAGCGTCAGCCCGTGGGCTTGCCGGTGAATCGGTGCGCGCTGCCATAGCTGGCTACCGCCGGATCCGGCCGGTGTCGAGGAACTTCTCCAGCAGCGCGGCCCTGGCGCTGGCGTAGGGTGTCTGGGACGTCTCGGGTGTGGAGTGCACAGGTTCGCTTTCGGTCCCGCTGCCTCGCAGCTTTTTCGCTACCGGCCGCTGAGCGCCTCGGCCTGACGATAGAAGTCGGCGCTCTGCCTGAATGACTGGAGGCTTTGCAGCTCCAGCTGCCGTCGCAGCGAGTCGTTGACGCTGAAGCCAGTCTGCTGGCTTGGCCACGATCCCTCGGTGGAGTAGACCGGGGGAAGTTGCCAGCGGGGCGGCTGGGGCCAGGGCTGAGAGGGAGCCGGCACCGGGGGCGGGGGAACATTGGCCTGACCGCCGAGCTGCAGGCGGAGCAGCGGCGGAACCGGCGCCGATGCGAGCGGGTACGCCGGGGCGTCAGCTGGCGGCGGAGGAGGGGAGCGCTGTTCCCAGGCCGCCTGCACCTGAATTTCCGCCAGCCGGCGCTCCAGCTCCTCCACCCGCGAGGCCAGCTGCCTGAGGCGCAGAGCATCGTGAACCTGCAACTGCTGCCACGAGTCGAGCTCTGGCGCGCGCCACGGCGCGATCGCCTGGGCCGACGCCGTCGCGGCGCAAGTTATCCACGAGACGGCTGCGATCAGGACCTTTCCACGCACTCCGCTCACCTCCCGCAGCCAGCAACGCCCTGGCTTGACTACCCTCCAGTCTAGCGCTGACAGGAGTCAGGGATCAGGGATCAGGCTTCAGGAGTCAGGGAACAGAGATCATCCCTCACTTCTCAAGCCTCGAGCCTCAGGCAAGTCCGACCTCTGCCATCTGGGTTTTCACGGCGTTGGCGCTCTTGTCCAGGCCGGCCTTCTCCTCGTCGTTGAGCTTGATCTGGATCACTCGCTTCAGGCCGCCGGCGCCGATGACGGCGGGGACGCCCAGGTAGAAGCCCTCGTAGCCGTACTCGCCTCGCAGGTAGACGCTCGCGGGCAGCAGCCGGTCCTTGCCGAGCAAGATGGCCTCGGCCATGGCGACGACGGAGGATGACGGGGCGTAGTAGGCGCTGCCGGTCTTGAGCAGCTTGACGATCTCGGCGCCGCCGTCGCGGGCGCGCTGGGAGATGCGGTCGATGGTCTCCTTGGGGAGAAGCTCCGTGATGGGGATGCCGCCGACCGTGGTGAAGCGGGGCATCGGGACCATGGTGTCGCCGTGTCCGCCCAGCACCATCGCGCTGATGTCCTTGACGCTGACGCCGAGCTCCATGCCCACGAAGGCGGCGAAGCGGGCGCTGTCGAGCACGCCGGCCATGCCGATGACGCGGTCGGAGCTGAAGCCGGTCGTCTTGAAGGCGGTGTAGGCCATCAGGTCGAGCGGGTTGGTAACCATGAGGATGACGCTATTGGGGGCGTACTTCTTGACGTTCTCGCAGACGCCGTTGACGATGTCGCGATTGGTCTTGAAGAGGTCGTCGCGGGACATTCCGGGCTTGCGGGCGATGCCTGCTGTGATGATGACGACCTCGGAGCCCTCCATCGGAGCATAGTCGGCCGTGCTGCCGGTGACCTTGGCGTCGAAGCGCTCCACCGGGGCGCTCTCGACCATGTCGAGCGCCTTGCCTGCGGGAATGCCTTCCAGCACGTCGATCAGTACGACATCGGCCAGCTCCTTTTCGGCCAGCCGCTGGGCCGCTGTGGCACCGACGAAACCGGCGCCGATGACTGTGACTTTTTTCATCTTTCGACTCCTCCTCCTGCTACCGGCGTCCCGGCGAGGGGCGCCTCAGTTCTCGTCCGAATCGGAGTCGTCCCCGTCGTCGTCTGCCCCTGACGAGGGAAGGGAACGGCCGTTGGGGTGGGTGTAGATCCTCCGGATCGCGCTGAACTCCAGCTGCGCCAGCTCCCGGTCGCCGACCTGTACGTAGATCTCCCCGAGCAGGCAGTGGCACGGGATAGAATCCGGTTCGATCGTGAGCGCGGCTTCCACCTGCACGATCGCCTGGTCGGTGTTGTTCAGTCGGAAGTAGCACTCGGCCAGCTCGACGTGGTAGGGGACGCGGCCGGGCCCGAGCTCCAGCGCCTTCTTGAGCTCGTCGCGCGCCTTCGTCACCAGCGCCCGGTCCCGGTAAGCGATGCCGAGGTCCTTGTAGGCGCGTCCCAGCTCGAAGTGCGTCTCGTGATGCCCCGGGTTGGTGCGCAACAGGCGCGTGTACTCCTCGATCAGCTTCTGGGAGGCGTACTTGTGGAGCAGGTGCTGGCTCTCCGGGTCCATCTCGACGATCTTCTTGAACCCGTCGATCGCCTCCTGATGCTTGCCGAGCTGACTGTAGAGCTCCGAGCGCGTGCAGATGGCCGGCATGTAGTTCGGATCGCCCGCTATAACTGCCTCGATCTCCGACTGGGCGTCCGCGTAACGGCCCAGGCGGATGAGGCAGTCGGCGATGTTGTTGCGCGACTTGGTGTCCTTCCCGTTGAACTTCAGGGCCAGCCGGTACTGGCCGATGGCGCGCTCGAAGTAGGTCGGGTCGTCGAAGCCCTTCTCGTAGTAGACGTTTCCCAGGTTGTAGTGGCCGTCCGGGTCCTTCGAGTCGAGCTTCAACACCTCCATGTAGGCGTTGACCGCGTTGTCGAAGTGGTCCAGCTCGTACCAGGTCAGCCCCAGGTGCAGCCACGTGTCCTTGTTCTTCGGCCGCATCTTGATGGCTTTCTGAAACTCCATCAGCGCGTCGTCGAGGTAGCGGCGCCGGGTCTCCTCGTTCTTCTTCTCCATCATGCCCAGCTTGAAGTAGGTGTACGCGATGTTGTAGATCGCGTGCTCGAGCTGGGGGTTCATGATGAGCGCCTTCTGCCAGGCGATGATCGCAAGCTGGTGCTTGTTCATCGCGAAGTAGCAGTTGCCCATGTTGTACTGGGCGGGGAAGTAGCTCGAATCGATGTGGAGGCAGGTCCGGTACTCCTCCAGCGCCAGATCGAACGCGCCGCTCTTGTGGAACGCGTTGCCGAGCTCCTTGTGATACTCGGGAGTGTGCGGGTGCTCCGCGATGAGGTTCTGGTACTTCTCGATGACCTCTTCCAGGTTGAGGTTCGGCTTGTCGTCCATGGACCTGCTTTTCTCGCTCTCGGCGCTCGTCGGCCGGCTTCATCCCGCTCGGGACGATGGCGGCAAAGACGGCGCATCCTATCACGCGCGGCGAAGCGAGTTCAAGCTGCCTGGGCCCCGTCAGCGCCAGTAATGACGCGGAACAGGCGACCGCCCCAGCCACTCAGCGGGGCAGTCCGCCCCGCGCGATCTTCATCTCCCGCAGGACCCCGCCGATCATCGTCGTCAGGCGGTTGGAGGCCGAGCCGAGCGTCAGCACGAAGTTGTTCTTGCCCTCGTGCAGAAACCGCGCGCTCGTCGCGCAGGCTGCCCAGACGTAGTTCAGGTTCTTGGCGTCCAGGGCGGCAGCCCCCTTCGGCTGACGCTCCACCGAGGCCTTGTAGTCTTCCGGCGTCACGCGCAGCGCCACCATGACGCGGTCGTTCAGTCGCAGATGGACCACGATGACCGGGTCGGGCAGCGCCGCCTGGACGTAGAGCGTCACCCGGCCGTCGGGCGAGTCGAGCAGCCCGCTCGGCACCTCCATCTCCGACCACATGGCCAGCTGGATCTGGACGAAGGCGGTCAGGAAAGCCGCCGCGTTCGGGAGCTTGTCCTGGATTTCCTCGAGAAGATTCTTGAACTTCTCCGGGTCGGTCAGCCGCGCGAAGCTGCAGCTGTCCGGCCCCCCGGCCAGAGAGTTCGGCCAGGGCGCCAGCGCCGCGATACGCGTCCACTCCTGCGCGAAGAGGCTGTGCGCTACCGCCGGCACCGGCCGTTCGCTCGTCGGACGACCCAGCACCGCCGCCTGCTCCTCCACTGCCGTCACCGGCTCCCACCCGCGCAACCGCGCCGCCCAGTCGACGTCTCCCAGGCGGCAGAGCCCATAAGTCAGCGCGATCGTCAGCGACGAATCGACCGCGTCGTCGGAGGCGATCCCAGCCGCCCGCACCGCAGCCTCCGATACAACCCGGTCCAGCCCGCTGCGGCGCGCCATCTCCCGGTAGGCCTCCGCCAGTTTCGGTCGATCCGACTTCTTGTCCACCGCCATCCCGAGAAGCGCCCCGACGTCCATCTGACGCATCGCGTCAACGAATTGACGCGCCAGCCGCCGGTTGCCCAGGATCGGCCCCGCCGGCGCCTCCGACACCCCGTCGATCCCCGCCGCCCGCACCACGCCCCCTTCGAGCGCCGCATCGGCCTCGAGCCGCTCGATTCGGAATCGCGCGGACGCCGCCCGCACCGGCGGCGCTTCGATTTCCCCCCGCCCCGGCAGCACCAGCGTCCAGCGCGCCTCCATCCCGGCGCCGGCCGTGATCTCGAGGGTCCCATCGGCCGCCACCCCCCGCCCGAGCGCGATCGGCACTTCGGTTACCGCCGCCACCTTCAGCTTCCTCGGCTCCGATCTGCTGCCGTCCGGGAACACGATGGAGTAGCTCAGCTCCCGCCCCGGCCCCAGTGGGACCATCATGTGGTGCTCCAGACCAAGCGCCGGCCGCCCCGGGCGCAGCACGCACTCTTCGGCACCGTCCGACACCACCAGCCGCGTCTCGCACGCCAGGCTGGTCTTCCACGCAATCTCGCAGAACCTCCGGCCGTAGGTCTCCCTGAGCTCCTCGACGCGCAGGATCTCGCCCGCCGCCTCCCCGAGGGGAGCCAGCACCAGGCACAACACGAGCAGGAGTCGCTTGGGAGTCACCGCTCGGCATGCTACACCGGGGGGGAGATTGGAGAACTGAGAATCGAGAATTGGGAATCGAGAATCGAGGCGGGGACAGCCCCTCGCCCTTCCACCTTCCACCTTCCACCTTCCATCTTCTACCTTCTATGCTCCACACCCCCACACGCATCGCGTCGGCACCGGCGCTGCTCGTCTCGCGCGAATCCCACGAGGCCGCGGGGCGGCGCGGCGCCATCCTCTTCTATCACGGCTTCACGGCCCGCAAGGAAGCCAACCTCAAGGAGCTGGAGAGCCTCGCGTCCGCCGGCTGGCTGGCGGTCGGCATCGACAACGCCTGCCACGGCGAGCGGCGGGCCTCCGACTTCGAGAGCCGCTTCACGGGCGACCCCCGTATCGTCGGCAGGAACTTCTTCGAAGTCGTCCGCCAGACTGCTGGCGAGGTCCCGGCTGTAGTCGACGACCTCCTGGCTAAAGGCCTGGCCGCGCGCGATCGCCTCGGCATCGCCGGCATCTCCATGGGCGGCTACATCACCTATAGCGCGCTCCTGCGCGATCGACGCCTTCGCGTCGCCGCTCCCATTCTCGGCTCTCCGCGTTACGGTCGCTCCTCGGAGGACAGCCCGCACCTCACGCCCGGCGCCTTCTTCCCCGTCGCGTTGCTCTCCCAGACCGCCGGCGCTGACGAGAACGTCCCCCCCCACCACGCCCGCGAGCTCCACGAGGCTCTGGCCCCGCACTACACGGCCGCCCCCGAGCGGCAGCGCTACGTCGAGTTTCCCTCAGCCCGCCACTTCATGCCCGCCGCCGACTGGGACGTTCTCTGGTCCAACGTCCTGGCGTGGTTCGGGAGGTTCTTGGCAAGTAGCCAGTAGTGAGTAGCGAGTAGCGAGTAGTGAGGGGGGGGAGCAAGAATTCCTGGAACGGTTCGCCCGAGCCTGTCGAGGAGCCTTAGCCGCTTGGATGCTGGGCTTCGACGAGCTCAGCCCGAGCGGTTCTCGGGGGGGACCCTGGATAGATTCACAGCCTCTGTCTACTGACTACTGACTACTGTCTACTTCTCCTCACCCCGCCTGCACGGCGGCCACGGCGATGGTGCCGACGATGTCGGCGACGGTTGCGCCTCTCGACAGGTCGTTGACGGCGGCGTTCAGGCCCTGAAGGATCGGGCCGATCGCCTCGCAGCCTCCGAATCGCTGCGCGATCTTGTAGCCGATGTTGCCGGCGTCGAGGCTCGGGAAGACCAGGACGTTGGCTCGGCCGGCGACCGGGCTGCCGGGCGCCTTCTTGGCCCCGACGGCGGCGATGAGCGCCGCGTCGGCTTGGAGCTCTCCGTCGATGATCAGCCCAGGATCGATCTCGCGCGCCAGCCGCGTCGCCTCGATGACTTTCTCCACCACGTCGTGGGAGGCGCTCCCCTTCGTGCTGAATGACAGCATCGCCACCCGCGGCTCCAGTCCTAGCAGCCGCTTGAGCGTTCGCGCCGACGATATCGCGACCTCGGCCAGCTCCCTGGGCGTCAGCACCGGGTTCACCGCACAGTCGGCGAAGAGGGTGATGCCGTCGTCGCCCAGCTCCTTGCGCTCGCTAACCATCACGAACGCCCCCGACACCCGCGACACGCCGGGCTCTGTCTTCAGGATCTGCAGCGCTGGACGTAGCACGTCCGCCGTCGGGCAGGTGCACCCCGAGACCATCGCGTCGGCGTGTCCGTCCTTGACCAGCATCACGCCGTAGCAGTTCTTGTCATCCAGCAGCCGCTGCGCGCGGGCGATGTCGACCCCTTTGTCGCGCCGCAGCTCCGACAGCTTTGCCGCCAGCTTCTCGCGCACGGGGCTGCGGGCCATGTCGTGGATCTCGATGCCTGCGAGCGCCACTCCCAGCTCCGACGCGCGCCCGCGGATCGCATTCTCGTCGCCAAGCAGGATTGGGGTGACCAGCCGCTCCGCTACAGCCGCCTGCGCGGCCTTCAGGATGCGCTCCTCCGTCCCCTCCGGGAGAGCCACCCGGCGCTTCGCGGCGCGGGCCTTCTCCTTGATCGCTTCCATGACTCCCATCTCGCTCCTCCTGCGCCCGGGCTGGGGCTGCCGCCATTTTCCGGGCCGGCACGCGCTTTGTCAAATGACTGCTCCCGCGCTATGCTCCCCATGCCGATGCGTCCACTCCAGTGCCCCAGTTGCGGCCAACCGCTCGGCGCCGCCCTTCCCGGGCCAGGGGGGCGCCGCACCTGCACGCGGTGTCACTTCTCCTTCATGCCTCTGCACCCTGCCGAGACGATCGGCGAGGGACTGCTCGAGCGATACCCGATCGTCTTTCTCGGCATCGTGCTCCTGCCGTTCGTCCTGGGAGCGCTCCTCAACTGGCGCGCACCCTGGTTGCTCAAGAGCTTTCTCTCGCCGGCCGGCCAGGGTGCCGCCGGCGACGCTGCCTTTGCCACTTCCAGCGGCGAGCCCGCCGATAAGCCCGGTGTCCGGCCTAAGCCCCGCGCGCCCTCCGTGACCGTCACCCGGCCCGCCACTGCGCTCGCCCGGTATCCGGCCACCGTCGAGCGCGTGTTGCCTCCCCAGCCCGGCATCGCCCCCGTCACGTTTCTGCTCCCCGGCGAGGTCGCCCCCAGCCCGCCGCCGGTGCCGCCCGCGACGCTGGAGATCTCCTCGCGCCCCTCCGGCGCCTCCGTCGTCAACGACGCCACCAAGGTCGGGCTCGGCTCGACGCCGCTCGTGCTGACGTTGGAGCCCGGCTCCTACCGATTCCGCGTCGCCATTCCGGGCCGCACACCCAAGGTGGCCGCCCTGGAGCTCGGCCCGGGCGACAGCACCCGCATCGAGATCGAACTCCCCGAGGAAGGACCCGCGGCCCCCGGCCTGCTCCTGCTCGACAGCGACCCGATCCAGGCCGATGTCTTTCGCGACGGCGTCCTCATCGGAGCTACCCCGCTCTCCCTGGAGGTGCCCGGCGGCCAGACGGTCAGCCTGCTGCTGCGCAAGTCCGGCTTCGAGGACATCGCCGTATCCGCCCGTGTCCCGCCTGGCGGACGCCAGAACGTCCGGGCCATCCTCCCTCCCGCCAGCGTGCTTGCGCTGCCCTCCCAGGGTACGAGCCAGGCCGTGAGCGCTCGCGAGGAGTACGAGCGGATGCTGGTCGCCCGCGGAACGGCCCCGGGGCTTGGTCCCTACCGGGCCGCGCTGCCCGTCCTGGGCAGCTCTTCGAGCCAGCTGCCGCCGACGGCCGGCGTGGACCCCGCCCGCGAGGGCACCATCAGCGGCCTCGTCACCTTCAAGGGCGCCGCTCCCGCCATCGAATTCATACCCGTCGGCTCCGACCAGTCCACTTGCGGTGCCACGCCGCGCGCCTCCGAGAAGCTCGTCGTTTCACCGGGCGGCGCCCTCCAGAACGTCGTCGTCCGGCTCCTGGGCCGCGAGCTCGACAAGTTGCTGGGTCCCCCCGTCGCCCAGTCCACGTTCCAGATCGTCGATTGCCGCTTCCTGCCGCACGTCCAGGCCGTCCAGGCCGGCACCGTCATCCAGTTCAGCAACTTCAATCTGCTCGCCTGGCGCCTCAGGTTCACCGACCAGCAAGGCCAGTCGACCGAGCTGCCGCTGGCCGCGGGACAGACGGGCCAGCCGGTGACCTTCAAGACTCCAGACATCTTTCGAGTCTCGGAGGCCGGCGATCATCCCTGGATGCTCGGCTACATCCACGTGATGTCGAACCCGTACTTCACCATCACCGACCCGGGCGGCCAGTTCACGCTCCGGGGCGTCCCGAAGGGCGACTACGTCCTGCAGGCCTGGCACGAGCACCTTGGCCCGCGCTCCCGCCCCATCTCGGTGGCCGCCGGCCGCACCACCACCGCCGCCTTCGAGTTCGCGCTCCCCACGCGCTGAGCGGGCGACAGACGTACCAGCCTCAGGCCGCTCCCGCCCGCGCGCGCTCCTGCTGCAGCAGCCGGAAGCTCGCCTCGTCGGCCGGCACCGTGAAGCGGAAGGCGCTCCCGGCGCCCGGGGCGCTTTCCACCCAGATGCGGCCGCCGTGCGCCTCGATTGCCAGCCGGCAGAAGTAGAGCCCCAGGCCTCGATCGACGGGCAGCCCTTCGGCCTGCTGGGCGCCCGGCCGGCGCTCCTCGGATTGCGTGAACTTCTGAAAGAGCCGCGCCTGCAGGGCTGCCGGGATGCCGTCGCCGGTGTCCCGGACGCTGACCACCAGCTGACGCGCCGCCGCGCCCGCTGCATCGGCCGTCGCCGATTCGATCGCCACGCGCCCGCGGGCCGTGTGCTTCACGGCGTTGGCGACCAGGTTGCCCAGGACGCGCCGCACGAAGTCCGCATCGCCATAGGCCGCAGGCAGCTCCCCCACGGCCAGCTCCAGGCCCCGCTTGGCGGCCACGTCCCGGTTCAAGCTCACGATCTCGTGCGCCAGCCCTGTCAAGTCGATCGGCCCTGGCCGTAGCGTCACGGAGGCCTCCTCCATCTTCGCGATGTCGAGCAGGTTCACCACCATGTCCATCATCAGCTTGCAGCCGTGCTGCGCTCGGCTCAGCACGCGGCGCAACGACTCCGAGGCCGAGGGGTTGGCCGCCAGGAGATCGATGGTCAGCGCCACCGACCATGCCGCGTTCTTTACGTCGTGTACCAGAAGCTCCGACAGCCGGTCCTTCATCGCGTGCAGCTCGAGCAGCTCCCGGTTCTTCCGCGTGATCGCTTCCTTGCCCCACGCCACGGCCGCGATGTCGGAGAGCTGTTCCGTGAACTGAGCGAACAATCGCGCCTCCGCCGTCGTGAACCCGGGCCTGCCGCGCCGCCGCCAGGCGCCCAGGCTGCCCAGCACCGCCGGGGGCGAGCCCAGTCGCGCCGTCATCGCGTCGTCTAGAGCCTCTGAAGGTAGCCCGACTGCCGCCCGGCTGACCCAGTCGATATGCCTCGAGTCCGCCACCGTCTCTGTCTCCCCGAGCGCCGCGTGCAGCTCGGCCGCGATCCGCTCCCGCTCGACCTCGAGCTCGCCAGCCGCCGCGGCCGTGAAGGCGCCGTCGAACCGCATCGATATCGCGACGGCGTCCACCGAAAAGAGTTGCTCCAGGAGCCCAAGCGCCGCGTCGAGAAACTCCGGCAGATGCTCCGCGTGGCGACCTAGCCCCGCGATCTCGGCGCGCAACGTGCTTTCGCGCAGCAGCTGGTCCATCAGCACGGCTACCTGTTCGCCCACCAGCCCCCGCGCCAGATTGAGACTGACACCTGCCTCAGGAGCCGACTCTCGCGCCTCGAGCAGCGTCCTCACGTCGTCCAGCAGCTTGCCGAACCCCTCGGATTTCGCCAGGAACCGATCGGCCCCGCAACGGCCGCCCCAGAACCGATCCAGCTGCTCTTCGAGCGCCGTCAACAGGATGATCGGAGTTCGCGAGTGCTGCGGGCTGCTCTTCAGGAACCGGCAGAGGTGATAGCCCGACAGCCCGGGCATCATCACGTCGGAGATGACCAGGTCGGGCCGATCCGAAAAGGCCGCACGGATGCCGTCCAGTCCGTCCGAAGCGGCGCTCACGTCCCATCCGGCCGAGCTGAGCGCGGCGATCAGCACGTCGCGTTGCTCGGCGATGTCTTCCACCACCAGCACCCGCTTGCGCCGCTCCCCGGCGGGCTTGGGGAGCACGGCGGTCTCGGATGGTTGCGCTGGCTCGGGCAGTCCGCCACCTCGCACCCCGGCCACGACGCGCCCGAGCGCCGCGAGGTCGGAAGCGATGGCCGCTCGCTCGGTGGCGTCCGGAGCTCGTTCCTGCTCGATCAGCCCGCGGACCTTCAGCTCGGCCGCTCGGGCCGCCGTGCTCACTTCGGCCAGCCCCAGGGTCCCGCCTGAGCCACTCAGCCGGTGCAGCAGCCTGTACGCGGCCTGGAGGTGGTCCTGCGCGCCGATCCGACCGCAACCGCCGCTCCAGGCGGAGTCGATCTCCACCAGGAAGGTCGGGAGCTGCGCCAGGAACTGCTCCTTGAGCTCCTTGACCTTCGCCGCCAGGATCTCTCTTGGGTCCGTCACGATCGGTTCTCTCCCTTCATCCCGCCGGCCGCGCTCAGCCCCTGGAGCGCAACGCGCTCCGAACGACCTCGACCAGGTCGCGGTCGGGGGTCCGCAGCTTGACCAGCGCCGCGTCCACCTGCGCCGTCACTGCCGGCGCGGCCTCCTGCGCGGAGAAGATGACGACGGGAATCGAACGGCCGTCGGCGTTCCGGAGGCCGGCCAGCAGCTCGGCCCCCGAGCCGTCCGGCAGTCCCAGGTCCAGCAGGACCAAGTCGAAGGGCTCCACGGCCAGCAATGCCCGCGCTTCGGCCAGGGTCCCGGCCGGCATGACGTCCGCGGTCTCCTCCAGCAGCTCCCCGACGACGCCGGCGATGCCCTCGTCGTCTTCGACGTGCAGAATTCGAGCACGCCTGGCGATCCCCTTGTCGGTCTCGCGCCGGATCGACGCAACAAGCCGCGCCGGGTCGATCGGCTTGCCGAGCCAGTCGGAGACCAGCACCGCGTCGCCTTTCACAACCTTGCGGTACTCGTCGGCCTCGGCCGAGACGACGATCACCTTGAGCTCCCGGTGGCGCTCGGAGGCGCGCAGCTCCTTCAGGAACGCGAAGCCGTCCTTGTCGGGCAGCCTCAGGTCGAGCGTCATCGCGTCGAACGGCCGCTCCTCGAGAAGCCGCAGCGCCTCCGCTGCGGTCGGAGCCAAGGCGACCTCGTAGCCCTGCTCGGCCAGCATTGCCGCGAGCACCGTGGCAATGGAGGGATCGTCCTCGCAGACCAGCACGCGCGCAGCCGATGCCGGGGAAACAGCCGGGAGCGCCGCCACGGGCACGGCTGCCTGGGGCAGGCAGGGGAGGGAGAAGAAAAAGGTGGTCCCGACGCCCGGCTCGGTCTCGAAGTCGAGCTGGCCACCCATGCGCTCGACGATGGCCTTGGAGATGTTGAGCCCCAGCCCCGTGCCGCCCTTCTGGCGCGCGTCAGACGAATCGGCCTGGGCGAAGCGCTGGAAGATGCGCCCGCGAAAGGCCTCGGGGATGCCTGGCCCGCGGTCGGTGACCGCCACGCGCATGACGGCGCCGGTGCGAGCTGCCGTGAGCGTCACCTCCCCGCCGCGCGGAGAGTACTTGCAAGCATTGGAGATGAGGTTCGCCACCACCTGCAGGAAGCGGTCGAGGTCGACAGAGACGGCCAGCGGCTCGTCGGGCGCTTCCACGCGCACCAGGACGCCATGCTGGTCCGCGTAGCCGGCGCTGGCGGCTGCGGCCTGCTCCAGGAGCGGCCGCAGCTCGTGAGGGCGCATCTCGAAGCTCATCTTGCCGGAGGCGATCTTCTCGATGTCGAGCATGTCGCTGACGAGGCGGACCAGCCGTTCGCAGTTCTGCACGCCGATGTCGAGCAGCGAGCGGGCCTTCTCGGAGAGCTGCCCGCCCAGCCCGCCCGCCAAGAGGCCGAGGGAGCCGCGGATGGACGTCAGCGGCGTGCGCAGCTCGTGAC
>JACPRK010000168.1 GCA_016190005.1 Candidatus Wallbacteria bacterium
CCCCCCCCGTCGTAGGGGCCCACCAGGACCGCGGATCGCCCCATCCCGCGCGCGCTCCACTCTCCTCGTCATGCTATACTCCCCTCGCATGTTATGACCGGCAAGCGCATCCTCGTCGCCGACGACTCCCCCACCGTGCGGGCCCTCCTCCAGGAATCCCTGACCGAGGAGGGTTATGACGTGGACGCGGCCTCAGATGGCGTCGAAGCGCTCGACCATCTCTACAAACATATTCCCGACGTCGTTCTCCTCGACATCGAAATGCCCCGGATGAACGGCTACCAGGTCCTGCGACTGCTCCGCGAAGATCCCCTCGTCAAGGACCTCCCCGTCATCTTCCTCACCAGCAAAGGCGAGAAGAGCGACCGATTCTGGGGCTTGACCGTCGGCGCCGACGCCTACCTGGTCAAGGATGCCGACTCCTGGATGCTCCTCGGCAAGATCAAGGAGTTCCTCGATAACCCCCCGCGCCCCGTCACGTATACGCCGGGCCAGGCCGCGACCTTCACCTCCACCACGCCGGAAGCGTTGATGGAGCGCATCAACTTTCTGCTCGACCGCAAGCTCTTTCAGGCCACGCTTGCCAACGAGCTCGCCTCCATCGCGCGTAATCCGCTGTCCCTGCGCGATGTCATCAATCAGTGCTTCCAGCTGCTCGGCCGCGTCTGCGAGTTTCACCTGACCCATCTCCTGCTGGTCAGCGGGGAGCTGATGACCTGCAAGGCCGGTGCGATCGGCCTCGACTTTGCCACCCAGGCAGACGTCAAGTTCCGTCAGATCTGTACCACCCACAGCCTCAAGTTCGAGTTCCGCGAACGCCTCGACTTCGAGCTCTCGGAAGTTGCGCTCCGGACTCGCGGCGTGCCCAAGGCCGTCGTCACAACGACTGACCTCATCCTTCGAGGCCGGGACGGCATGATCGGCCTCATGTTCCTGGCATCCGGACGCGAGGGCGTCTTCAACGAAATCGTCAACGAGACGCTCGCCGTGTTCGCCGCCGGTTCCTCGATGGCCATCGACGCGGCCCTGCGCGCCCGTGACCTGACCCGCAGCCGTCAGTCCCTCGAGACCGCCGCCCGCAACTCCACGACCTTGCAGGCCCAGCTCGACACTGCCCGGGCAGAGTCGCTCGTGCTGGGCCAGCTGGTCTCGGCCCTGACCGAGGCGCTCGGCAAGAAGTCCCTGCCCGAGCTGCCGCAACTCCCGGAAGGCTGCTCGCAGGAGCTCCGCCAGCTGGTCGACGCCATACGCGCGGCTACGGCTTCTCACTGAGGAGACGCCGTGACCCAGGCTGCCCAGCGGCGCGCTCTTTGGCTTCTCGGCGCTGCCTATGCGATCCTCGGCGTCAACGTTTCGGCCGTGCTCGTCTACGGCCCGCTCTATATCCGGCAGCTGGAGCCTGAGCGCGCCGATCTCTGGATCAGCCTGCTGCTGGCGCTCCCGTCGTTGACGGGCTTCATCGGGCACAATCTGTGGGGTGTCGTCTACGATCGCGGCGGCACCCCGGGCCGCTTCGCTCTGCTGTCGCTCGTGTCGGAGGCGCTGCTGTTCGCGTTGCTCCTGACGACCCGGTCCGCAGCGGCGCTCGTTGGGCTGGCAACGGTGTTCAGCCTTTTCAGCACCGCGCTCTTCCCGGCAGCCAAGGCATGGTCGACGCTGGTGAGGCCCGACGGCAAGGGGGCCGTGCTCGGGAAGCTTCACGCCGCCGAATCGGTCGGCTGGGCCATCGGCGCGCTGGCCGGTGGCTTCGCTTCGATGTCGACCGCCGACCTCCTCTCGGTGGTGCGCGCACTCTTCTGGTTCTGCCTGCTCGGCTCGGCCGCCACCGCGGTGCTCGTCGCAGCAGCGTTCCCGCGCGTGTCCGCGCCGGCCGCGCCTCCGGTCGCCCACGCGGTCGTCTCCGGACTGAGAGCGCTTTACGGAAGGACCGATCTCCGCAAGCTCTCTGCGTTCCTCTTCATCGTCACCAGCGCCAACGTCGCCTTCTTCACCTACATCTCCACCTACCTCTGCAGCTACCTCGGAGGCTCGGCAACGCTGCTGAGCGCCTCCATGGCAGGTGCGACCGTGGGCGGTACCCTGGCCTTCCCGATCTTCGGGCGGCTGGCCGACACGCTTGGCCGGCGGGCCCTGTTGCAAGGTGCACTCGCGGCGTACGTGCTCTTTTACGGCACGCTCTGCATGGTGACGGACCCCGTGACGCTGGCCTGGCTCTACGCTATTCCCATCTACCCGGCCATCCGGATTGCGACCAACGCCTGGCTGGCGGATTTGACCGAGGCGCGAGAACGCGCCAGCGGCATGGGCCTGCTGGAAGGCGTGGGGGCCCTGGCGTCGGTGGCCGGACCGATCGTGGGCTGGCTGTTCGTCAGTCGGCTCGGGCATGGGGTGCTGCCCCTGGTGCCGCTGGTCCTGCTGCTGCCCGGACTTGCCGTGCTCTTCCTGATGGACCGGCCGCCCGTCGCGGCCTCGGTCGGGCGAGTACGGGAGCCCGCCGACGTGCGGGTCTGAGGCACTTTGCAGATTCCACGCAATCCGAACCCCGCCGCAACACGCACGCAACAATTCGGACGGATAGTCGATCCTGGACGCGGGGCGAAGTCGCACGATGAGCCAGCCGCGGCCGGGAACCGGAGGTGAATCATGTCGGGCAGACGCAATCGATGGATCGTGGCGGCCACGGTGATCGCGACCCTGGGGTTGGGGACGGTGTCCGCGCTGGCGGCGCACGCCGCGAAGGGCGAGCCGGGCAAGAAGGCTCGGGAGATGGGGCAGCGCCTGGCGGCGAAGGCCGGACTGAAGGGCGAGAAGGCCGTCCAGTTCGTCAAGACCTGGGACGCGGCCGCGCGAGAACGCCGCGAGAAGCGCAAGGAGCTGGTGCAGGCGATGAGGCAGCTGGCCACCGAGTTCCGGGAGGCCGGGAAGGACAAGCCGCTGACCCGATCGCTCGACCGCGTGCAGGCCGCTGTGCTGGCGTTGGTCGACGGGCACGGAAAGACGATCGAATCGCTCCGGTCGACCCTGACGAGCGAGCAGCAGTCGCGCCTGGTGCTGGAATCGAAGGGGCACAGGATCCTCGCGCTCCCCGGGATGAAGCAGGCCGTCCCGGCCCTGGTGAAGCACCTCCGCGGGGAGTTCCTGGCCGCTGTTCCGGAGCTCGACCGGCAGGCGCGAGAGAAGCTCGAGTCGATCGGCGAAAGTCACATGCAGGAGCGCTCCAAGCTCCTGGAGCAGCGGCTGGCGATCATCGAGAAGCTGCGTGGCGCTTCCGGCGATGGCTCGCAGGCAGCCGCATTGCTCGATCAGCTCGTCGCCAACGGGGCTGCTCTGCGAGAGACCGTTACCGAGCAAATCGTCGAAGTTCGCAAGGGTGTTCCCGAGCGTGAGCTCGCTCGCGTGCTCGTCGCGCTTGGCGAGAAGGTCCGCTCCCTGCGCGGCAAGGCGAAGGCTCTTCGGGAAGCCGCCAGCGAGGAGTGAGGCTGCAGGCATTGAGCCGGAGGCTGTAGGCTGGAGTGGATGCGCGGGGACTCCAGCCTGCGGCCTGCGTCGTTACCACCATGCTGAGCCCGAGAATCCTGATCGTCGAAGATGACAAGAGCATCAGCGGATTTGCTCGAGCAGAGCCTGCGCGAGCAGGGATACCGGGTCGACGTCGCTCGCGACGGCGAAGCGGGGCTGGAACTCTTTAGACTCAACGGGCCCGATCTGGTGTTGCTGGATCTGAAGCTGCCCGGGATCGACGGGTACGAGGTCTGTCGGAGGATTCGCGCTCAGGCGGCAACTCCGGTGCTCATGCTGACCGCGCGCGACGAGGAAGTGGACAAGGTCGTCGGCCTGGAGCTGGGCGCTGACGACTACGTCACGAAGCCGTTCGGGATGCGCGAGCTGGCCGCTCGCATCCGCGCACTCCTGAGGCGCGGACAAGCTCACAGTCCCCAGGCCACACGTCGTATTCGCGAGGCTGGGCTGGAGATCGACCTCGACTGCCGCACGGTCGGAGTGGCCGGAACGTCGGTCGAGCTGACCACGACGGAGTTCGATCTCCTCGCCACCCTGGCGGCCCATCCGGGCCAGGTGTTCAGTCGTGCTCAACTGCTGGAGCGCGTGTGGGGGTATCACTTCGAGGGTTACGAACGGACCGTCGACAGCCACGTCACGCGCTTGCGCAAGAAGCTGGATCTCGATGAAAACTCGACTCAGCTCATCCAAACAGTCCGAGGAGTGGGTTACAAGTTCCGCAGGCGGGAGCAGCCGCGGTGAGACGAAGCCTCTACTGGAAACTGGTCCGCACTCTGCTGGCGGTGTTGCTCTTCTCGACGGTGCTCAACGGGCTGTTCGTCGCCTTCACCGCCAAGGGCGTCGCCCGGAAGACGCAGGAAGCGACTCTCGGCCGCTTCGCTCGGTACGTGAGCCGGACCGTCGGTTACGCGCTGTCCACCGGGGCCCGCCAGCGCCACCTTCCGGATTTGCTTCGCGCGGCCGTGCAGGAGTTCCCTCAGGTGCAGATCGCCTTCAATCCGGTCAAGGGCCCGACCGTTGGGACTCCTGACGCGGAGAGCGCGCTGCTGGAAGCGGCCGAGCGAGGAGAGTTCGGGCTGGTGCCGCTGGGGCGTTGGCCGCGCCGAGCCGCGGTCGCGCCGGTCTGGGTCAAGGGTCGGCCGGCGGGGACCGTGGCCGTCGCCGTCTCCCAGAGCCAGGCTGCCGGCATGGTCGCCGTCATCGGGTGGACAGGCATCCTGATGTTCCCGCTGCTATTCGTCCTCTCTGCAATCCTGGGACTACTGGCCCTGCGCCATCTCCGGCAGCGTCTGGGACCCGTCAGCGCCGTGCTGGCGCGGATTCGATCGGGCGACCTCTCGGCGCGGCTGCCGCACGAGGAGGTCGACGAGGTCGGCCAGGTCTTCGTCGCTTTCAACGAAATGGTCGAGCGCGTCCAGGGGACCGTCAACAGGCTCGCCCAGGTCGATCGCAGGCGGCGCGACTTTCTGGTGGAGGTCGCCCACGAGCTCAAGACGCCGCTGGCCGCGGTGGAGGGCAGCCTGGAAGTGATGATGATGCAGCCGGCTGCCGATGCCGCCCCTGCTGGCGATCCCGCGCGCCAGCGGCATCTGGAGAGGGCCTACGGCGAGGCCGTCCGGATTCGTGGCCTGGTCGCCGATCTCCTGGAGAGCGCTCGCATGGAGGAGCCCAGGTACTCGCTCGCCCTGGCGCCCGCCAGTCTTCAGCGGTTGCTGACACGCGTTCTCGAGAGGTACTCGCTGGTCTTCGAACGGCGCGGAATTCTGGTCAGGACGCGATTCTCGGAGCAACCGATCGTGCTGGCCCTCGACGAGCGTAGGATGGAGCAGGTGTTCGGCAACCTGCTCCAGAACACGCTCGATCACACGGGCGCAGGCTGCGCGCTGGAGGTCTCGAGCCGGCTGGAAGGGAGATTGGCGCTGGCCGAGCTGCGGGATGACGGGGACGGGATGTCGATTGAACGGCTGGAGGCCGTGCGCGGCGGCGACGTGGTCCCGCTTTCGCCAGTCCCGCAGGGACGCGACAAGCCCGAGATCAGCGGTGTCGGTTTGGCCATCGTTCGCAAGCTCGTGGCCCTACACGGCGGGACGCTGAGTGTCGAGAGCGCCCCCGGCAGCGGGACCCGCATCGTCATCGCTCTGCCCCTGGAGCACGGCTCGCGGGAACCCGATCCGTCCTAGGGGTGCCTGCCTAGGAGCGTGTCGGAGAAATGCGAGCAGAGGCGATTACTGGAGGAAGACCGAACAGGGAACAGGGAACAGAAAACAGGCAACAGGGAACGGAAAAACCCTGTCCTGGTCAAGTCA
>JACPRK010000162.1 GCA_016190005.1 Candidatus Wallbacteria bacterium
GTCCTGGTCAAGTCATTTCCCATTGCCTGTTCCCGGTCCCCGGTTGCCTGTTCCCTGTTCGTTTTTCCGAGGAATCCCGGGCGGATCGTAATTCTCCGACACGCTCCTAGAGCGATTTTCTCGAGCCGTGGAGTCGTCTCATCGCTTTCCTCGGAATGCTCCGCGCGATTTCGATCGTCGCCTGAACACGACCCACGCGAGCGGCGCCAGCAGCAAAGCCGGTCCGGAGCCTGCGCCGCCGGCCAGCCCGCAGCCGCCCCCGCGGCCACCGCCACCGCCAGCAACCGCCTCGACGACCGCGTTGCCCAGCGCCTGGGTGCCAACGCCCTCGAAGCGGGCCGCGGCCTGCCTTCCTAGTAACGCCGGCGATAGTACAAGGAGGCCATCGGCCGTCGACACGACGCTCGGGGCGCCGGACGCCTCGAAGCCGAGCGTGTTGCGGCGCAGCACCAGCGGCGTGACCAGACGGCCGCCCGCCGCATCCACGACCTCCAGCGCCAGCTCGGCACCCTCGTCGGTCGAGACGGGCAGCTCGACGTCGTCGAACTGAATCTCGGGCGTGGTCCACGTCGCAGGCTCCGAGGCGGCCACGCCGTCTGCGAAGAGGCGCAGCCGTTCCGGGCGCCAGGCCGCCGGCGGCGGGTCTTGCTGCGTCAGCTTCACGAAGACCGGCTCGCTACGGCCGTTCGGCGCCTGCGCGTCGATCGTCAGCTCGAAGGCGTAGGAGATCGGCGACTGCCCGGCCGCAAACGCCGGCGCCGTGAACTCCGTGCTCGTGGTATACGGGTTGCGCAGGGTCCCTACCGGCCCATCCACCTGACGCCAGGCGTAGGTGAGCGACTTGCCCTCGGCGCGCAGCGCTTGCAGGATGGGCGTATCGGCCGCCTGCAGGGTGACGGTGCGCTCGGTGTCGGTGCCCGCGAGCGGGATGGCGGTCGCGGTGATTGTGGCGGAGGCGTCGGGGACGAGCGCATCCTCCGTGTCCGCGATGACGCGCACGCGGCGCGTCAGAGACAGCCCGGTGCGATTGCTGGAGGCGTCGAGCAGGTCGGCCGCCACCTCGAAGGTATGGACCCGCGAGGTCGTCGGAAAGAAACGCACCGTCGAGACCAGCGCCCGGGGGCCGGCCGAAGGCGGCACGTCCAGGAGCGCCATCGGCCCGTCCACCTGGCGCCAATTGAAATCGACGCCGCCGTACTCGGGCCCGGGGTCCAGCACGCGCACCGTCAGGGTCACGGTCGTGGGCACCGTCACGCGCAGCGAGCCGGTGGGTCCGACGGGGAAGCCGTCAGCGACAGCGGCCCCCACGGCGGCGGTCGTCGTGGCGGTGGCGACGACCGACAGCGGCTGCGACTCGGCCGCGGCCCTTCCAGCCGCCTCGCGAGCGAAGCTCGTCGCCCCGCGCTTGGAAGGGGCTTGCCACGCGCTGGGCACAACCTCGATCTTGGCGAAGGACCAGGCCGCGCAATTGCCGATGTTCTCCCTCTCGATGAGGGCAAAGTCTAGCGTGTCGACTTGCTTCGTGCGCAACGACAGCGAAGCAGCGGTTGTCGGCCAGTTCACCCACGTATAGGTGACACCCTCGCGCCGTCCGTCGGAGCGTCTGGAATCCGTGGCGTCGAGGATCACATCGGTCCCGGGCGTCACCGTCAGCGTCCCGTCGTAGCGAACCCGCAAGGGGTTCAAGGCAAAGAGCCTGAGGACGGGCCGTGGTGCCGCACAGTCGGACTCGAGCAGAACTGTCTGCGTGGCCTCCGAGCTGGTGTAGAAGTCGTCGGCCACCGCGAGACCGAAACGGTAGGTGCCCATGAAGTTCGGCACGAAGGTCGGAGTCGGGCTGGTCGCGTCCTCGAGCTTCACCGGGGCGTCCGGGGCCGGGACCTCCAGTACGCGCCACCGGTAGGTGAGCGGCTTGCCCGAGGGATGGCTGCTTCCCCTTCCGTCGAGCCGGATGTAGTCTCGCAGGTTCGCAGGCTCCCCCCGGGCACCTGTCGCCGGCTGCACGAGCTCGTCGGGGAAAAGCTCGATGATGCTCCCATCAGTGGCTTGTTGCACCACGAAGCGGCGGTCGCCGCCGACGGAAGCTGTCGGGGCCAGCAGCAACGGGTCGGTCACCTGCACGAACATCGAGTCCGTGCGGCTCTCCCATCCCTTCCAGACCGTCAGATCGAACCGATACCGGCCGGCCGCGGCCATCGGCTGCCTCGAACCCGCCCCCCTTTGCGCCGACGAGAAGGTCACGGTCGGCCGGGCGACGGTCCAGGAATCCAGAGAAAGCACCCTGGAGAGGTCGGGCATCGTCGAGATGTCGCCCTCCCACTTCACGATCCACTGGTAACGCAACGTCTCCTCATTGGGGTCTCGAGACCCGGAACCGTCCAGAACCAGGGAGCGAGTCGTCGCGACCGGCGCCGACATGTCGTCCCGCGTGAGCACGATCTGTCTGTCGGGTCCCGCATCGGCCACGGGGGCCATGCTGGCGACCGTGAAGCTCAGGCCATTATGCCCCGAGCGGCCCAGCGGGTCCGTAACCGTCAGCGAGAACTCGTAATGGCCCGCCGCGATCGCGTCGTACCGGGGTGCCGGGTCCGAGGACGTGAAGCTTTGGGCCGACTGAGGCTTCTGGGTCAGATCCCACCGGTAGCTGGCGATCCCTTCGTCGGCGAAGCTGGCCCGCGCGTCCATATCGAGAACCCGCGGCGGCCCGTCTGCGTAGCTGGAGGTTCGGGCGACGGCGGTGGGCGCCATGGCCAGGGGCACCGTGGCGCGGACCGAAACCCGGTCCAGCCCCACCGAAGCCTCCAGGGTGCTCGTCTGTCCGTACGGCAGCGTGACGCGGAACCCCGCCAGCCGTTCGTTCGTCAACCACCTGTCTTGCGACGGGACGCCATTGACGGTGAGCTTCAGCACGTCGCGCACCGGCTGGGCGAGCTCGACCCGCACGTCGACCTGGAAGCCGGGGTTGCCCGAGGTGTCCTGCGCCAGGGTCTCGCCGTCCAGCGGGCGCAGGAATGACAGGCTCACCTGGGGCAGCCGGGCCAGGACCAGAAGGTCGGCGCCGGCGTAGGTCGAGACTCCGCCAGCCTTGCCCGCGAGGCGCAGCCGGTAGGCGCCCTCGGCGTCCGGGACGAACTGGCTCAGCGCGGCTGACGTGGTGCCGTTGGGCGCGATGGACGCAGTCGTGAGCCGGCTGTTCGGCGCGACGCTCACCAGGCTCCAGTGGTACGTCAGCACGTCCTCGGCGTCGGGGTCGGAGCCCACGGCCGAGAGCACGACGGCGCCGCCCACGCGCGCCTCCTGCCACCCCGACACGGCCAGCCTCACCGCCGGCGGTGTGTCGATCAGGGTCACGTTCACGGTGTCGGGCGGCGAGTCGGCTTGCCCGTCGTTGACGATCAACCTCAGGACGTACAGGCCCTTGCGGTCAGGCCCGAACGCGGGCATCGCCGCCGTCGTGGAGTTGTTGGCCGAGAGTGACGCGGCCGTGACGCGGCTGCCGGTCGGCACGGCGTCGAAGCTCCAGCGGTAGGTCAACACCCTGTCGGTCTTGCGGCGTGACTCGCCGGCGCTCTTCGGCGCCGCGAACGCATCGGGATCCGTGGAGCGCGACCCGTCGAGTTGCACCAGCTCTGCGGCGCGCCGCGAGAGGTCGGGGCCCGCATCCGCCACGGGCGGACGATTCGGAACCGCCAGCACTTCGACCGTCGCGGGACCCGTGGGCACGGGGGCGCCGGCGAACCGGCCCGCGACCCCGAAGACCGCATCCTGCCATCGCAGATCCCCGCCCACCGTCAGCGTTCCTGTCGCCGAGTTGCTTCGAACCAGGACACCGAACACGAACGTCGCCGTGACGCCGCCCGCGACGGCGGAGGGGTTGGCGAGGCTCGGCGTGGCTTCGAAGCCCGCGGAGACGTCCTGCCCCGCGGGGCCCGCCCAGGTCAGCCCGGGAGACTGCGTGAGAGTGGCCGCCGTGCCGCCCGAGTTGGCCACGGTCATGGTGACCTTGTAGGTTTGGCGCTGGCTCATCCGGGCGGGCGCCTGGATGCGGATGGGCCGCAAGACCGCCCCCGTCGCCACGCTCCACGTGTCGGCCGTGTCGGCCGCGGTGTCGGAGACGAACGCCCCCGTGACACTGTCGGAGCCCCCGATCGTTCCGTCGATCGCGACAGTGCCCGGTGCGGCGGCCGGGCTCACCGAGAGGGTGAAGCCCAGCGACACCGTCGCAGTCGCCGAAAGCTGCTTCGGATTGGCCGGGTCCGCGACCACCGTGAAGTCGCCCGCCCGGGCCGCGCCCGTGAACGTGAGACCGGCCGACGAGAGCGTCACGGGGTTGGCTCCCCTGTTCTCCACCGACATCTGCACGCGCAGCCCGCTTTGTCCCTGCCCCACGGTTCGCGTGGAGCTGGTGACGCTGCGAATCCTGAGGCCCGGGACGATCGGACCGTACTCCCACGTGTCCCCATGGAAGCGCTGGTAGGAGGAATCCGTGCCCCCGAAGAGCACCGTGCACTGCCTGCCGGAATCGTAGGCCATGGCATGACGGTTGCGGGCCGACGGGTGGTTGGCCACCCCGGGCGCGACGGTTCGCGACCAGCTCGTGCCGTCCCACTCCCAGGTCTCTGCGCCCGCGGAGGAACCGCCGAAGAGTACGGTTCGCTGCCGGGCGCTGTCGTAGACCATCGCATGGCGGTAGGCTGTGGGCGGCGAGCCCGCCGCTCCGTTGGCGGTGCGGGCCGTCCAGCTCGAGCCATCCCACTCCCACGTGTCGTTGTAGCTTTCGCCGCCGAAGAGCACCACGCGTTGCCGCGACCCGTCGTAGGCCATCGACGCGTTGCTTCGAGCCGGCGGCGAGCCGGCCGTACCTTGGGCCACAAGCCGGGTCCAGGAGCCGCCCGAGTAGGCCCAGGTCTCGTTGGACGTGAATCGGGTCACCCATCCAAACACGCCGCCGAACAGCACGATCTGCTTGCGTGCCGCGTCGTAGGCGCTCGCATGGAACTGCAGCACGTCGCAGCCGCCACTCGGTGTCGTGCGGCAGATATCGCGCCCGCGCTGCCAGTTGTTGCCGTCCCAGTCCCACGTTTCGTTCTGGGACCGGTCGTCGAAGTCGATGCCTCCGAAGAGGACCGTCCTGCCGCGGTTCGAATCGAAGTCCATCGAGTGTCGCTCGCGGGGCTGGGGCTTCACGTCCCAGTACGACCAGGAGCGCTTCTCCCAGTTCTCGCCGGACCAGGACCACAAGGTCGCGGACTCGCTGGCCCCGCCGAAGAGCAGCACGCGCTTGCTGCGCGGGTCGTAGCTCATGGCGTGGCCGAACCGGGCCGAGGGCGACATGGCGGGCGCCGCCAGCCGCCAGGCGATCGGGAACTGGGGCGCCTTCACGGTCCAGGCGGCGGTCACGTTCGCGCCGGTGTCGGACAGGGCGGCAGAGCTGTTGGCATCCCGCCCCTCGATTCGCCCGTCGATCGTCACGGACTCGAGCCTGGCCTGGCCGCTCACGGTCACGATGACGATCAGATCGATCGTGGAGCCGCCCGCGACGCTTGCGGGGCCTGAGGGGTCCGGCCGCGTGGCAAAGTCGGCGTTACGCTCGGCTCCCCCCGCGGCCCTGAAGCTCAGCGCCGCCGTGCGGATCTCGGCGGTGGCCCCGCCCTCGTTGGTCACCGTCATCGTCACTCGGTACGACAGGCCCCGGCTCGCCTCGGCTGGCGACCGCACGCTCAGGAGGCTCAGCGCCGCGGGCCGCTCGACGATCACTTGCGCCGGCGACCCGGTCCCGGAGGCCTCGAGGGGCGCCCCCGAGTCGACGGCCGTCGCGGAGAGCGCACCATCGACCGTCACGGTCCCGGCGGTCGCCTGGCTGGAGGCGCGGACGGTGAAACGGAAGCTCGGCGCCCCCCCGCCCGGCACGGTCGCCGGGTTGGCGGCAGCCGGCGTCACCGTGTACTCGCTCGTGAGGTCGACCCGGCCGGCCCCGGTGAAGGTGAGCTTGGCGGTCGTGATCCGGGCCGTCACTTCACCGGTGTTGGCCGCCGTCATCGTCACCTCGAACGTCTGGCCCTGGCTGATGCGCGGTGGCGCAGCGACCGTGCGGATCGCAAGCTGGGCCCCCGGCTGCACCGTGACGGCGGCCGTCGCGTCGGCCCCCACGTCGCCGGCTGCGGCACCCGAGTTGGCGTCGAGCGCCGCGACAGTGCCGTCGATTGTGACGCTGCCGCTGGGAGCAGTGGCGCCGACCGTCACCGCGAAGCGGAAGCTGGCGGTCGTGCCGCCGGCGACGCTCGTCGGGTTGGTCTGACGGGCCGTGTAGGTGAGGCCCGTGACGGTAAACGTCGGCGTGATACCCATGACGGTGGCCGTCGCCTCGCCCGTGTTCGTGACCGTCATCGTGACGGCGAAGGTCTCGTTGCGGCTGACGGCGGCAGACGAGGCCTGGATGACGCGGATGGCCAGCGCCGCCACCGACTGCAGGAGCGTGGTGGCCGAGAGGGGCTGCGCGAGCTTGCTGACATCCGTGCCGGCCTCGCGGTCCCGGGCGTGCACCGAGTAGATGGGCGAGATCGTGCCCGTCGTCGCGCCGGCCGCTACCTCGATCGTGTAGCGGAAGGCGGCGCTCGTGCCGCCTGCCAGGGTGTTCGGATTGGAGCCCGAAGGCGTCGCCGTGAGCCCGCCGGCGCCAAAGGTGAGCGCCGTCGACGTGATGTCGATCGTCGTGCTCCCGGTGTTCGTGACGACGACCGTGGCGCTGAAGGTCTGGCCCCACGACACCGTGGCCGGCGCGACCAGCGGACCGAAGCCGAGCGCCGCCAGAGCCTGTACGACCGTGTTCGCCGAGAGTGGCCGCGAGAGCATGCTGACGTCGGCGTTACTATTGCCATCCCGGGCGCTGACCGAGTAGACGGGCGCGAGCGGGCCCGTGGTGGCGGTCGGCGCCGCCACGATCGTGTAGCTGAAGGTCGCGCTGACGCCGCCCGCGAGCGAGGTCGGATGGACGCCTGAGGGCGTCGCCGTGAAACCGCTACCGCCGAAGGTCAGGGACGTGGACGTGATGCCGGCCGTCGCCTGGCCGGTGTTCGTGACGACGACCGAGGCGCTGAAGGCCTGGCCCTGGAAGACCGTGGCCGGGGCGACGAGCGCACCGAAGCTCAGGGCGGCCGGCGTCTGCACGACCACGCTCGCCGAGAGCTGCTGCGAGAGCTTGCTAACGTCGGCATTGCTATTGCCGTCCCGGGCCTGCAGCGACATCACGGGCGAGCGCGCCCCTGCCGGCGCGCTCGCCGTGGCCGTGATCGTGTAGCCGAAAGACGCGCTGACGCCGCCGGACAGCGCGATCGGATTGGAACCCCAGGGCGTCGCCGATAGCCCCCCCGGGCTGAACGTGAGCGCCACGGAGTCGATGCCGGCCGTCGCCTGACCCGTGTTCGTGACGACGACCGAGGCGCTGAAGACCTGCCCCTGCGAGACCGTGGGCGGCGAGACCAGGGGACCGAGGCTCAGGGCGGCCGGCGTTTGCACGACCGTGCTCGCCGCAAGCGGCCGCGAGAGCTTGCTCACATTGGCGTTGCTGGCACGGTCGCGGGCACGGATCGAGAAGAGGGGCGAGATCGGGCCTGCCGGTGCGCTCGCCGCCACCGTGACCGTGTAGCCGAACGTCGCGCTGATGCCGCCGGCGAGCGTGGTCGGATTGGAGTCCCACGGCGTCGCCGTGAGACCGGCCTGGCCGAAGTCGAGCGCTGTCGAGGAGATGTCGACCGTCGTGGCGCCCGTGTTGGCGACAGTGACCGAGGCGCTGAAGACCTGCCCCTGCGAGACACGCGCGGGCGCCGCGAAGGCGCCGATGGAGAGCGGCGTGGGGCCCGGGAGCACGTTCCAGCTCGTGCTCGCCGTGTTGGTCACGGCGACGGGACTGCCCGAAACCTCGTCGTTGGCCGAAACCGCGGAGGTCACGACCCGCATGCCCAGGAGAGCGTCGGAGCTGACCTCGACCGTGAAGGTGAGGATCGCCGTGGCCCCCGCGGCCAGCGTGGTGGTGTTGAGCGGCGAGGCCATGACCGAGTAGCCGCCCGGATCGCCGGCAAAACTCGGGACCGCGGTGAGGGACACGGCAGCGCTTGCGGAGGTGCCGGGAATGTAGGTCCAGGTGTCGTTGAAGCCCGCACCGGATGGTGAGTCAAAGCCCCCAAAGAGGACCGCTCGCTGTCGCGAACGGTCGTAGGCGAGGGCGTGACCGAAGCGTCGAGGGGGCTGGTCAGTGCGGAGCGAGGCCGTGTCGGCCTGCGTTTGGCTCCAGTCGGTGCCATCCCACTCCCAGGTGTCGTTGAAGACCTCCGGGCCCCGGTAACCGCCAAACAGGATGACCCGCTGTCTCCCGTTGTCGTAGGCGAGGGCGTGGTGAGCGCGGTAAGGCGGTTGATGGGTTCCGGGCGAGAAGTCGATGGCTTGCCTTTGGCTCCAGTTGGTGCCGTCCCACTCCCAGGTGTCGTTGCAGGCGAGCCCGCCGCGGCCGGTGCCTCCAAACAGCACGACCCGCTTCCGCGCGTCGTCGTAGGCGAGGGCGTAGTTCTCGCGCCAGTACGGCTGAGTGGTGCCGAGTGATTCCAGGTCGGGTGCAGACGAGTGGGCTTGCCTTTGGCTCCAGTGGGTGCCATCCCACTCCCAGGTGTCATTGAGAATGGCCCAGAAGAGGCCGTTGCCCGCCTCGATACCTCCAAAGAGCACGACGCGCCGCCGTGCACTGTCGTAGGCCATGGCGTGGCCCACGTGCTTGAGCGGCTGGTCGGCGCCGGGCGTGTCGGTGTCGGCTTGCCGCTGGCTCCAGTTCGTGCCATCCCACTCCCAGGTGTCATTGAGCTTGTTTTCGCTGGCGTCGGCACCTCCAAAGAGAACGACCCGTTGCCGCGCACTGTCGTAGGCGAGGGCGCAGTCCCCGCGCCGGAACGGCTGGTCGGCGCCGGGCGAAGCCGTGTCGGCTTGCCTCTGGCTCCAGCTCGTGCCGTCCCACTCCCAGGTGTCGTTGAACTTGGCGCCGCTCGGGGTCATGCCCCCGAAGAGCACGACCCGCTGCCGGGTGCTGTCGTAGGCGAGGGCGCAGTCCCCGCGCCGGGGCGGCTGGTTGGCGCCGGGCGAAGCCGTGTCGCTCTGCAGCAGCCCCCACCGGGTTCGCACCGAGGCAGCGGTGTTCTTCACCGTGACCTCGAGCTTCACGCCGCCCTGTCCCCATGAGACCGTCGCCGTGGAAGCCGCCACAGAAACCACGGAGAGCGCGGCCGGTACATGCACGATCACTCCGGGCGAAAGCTCGCTCCATGTGCCGCAATCGGCGCCGCTGTTGCGGTCGGCGGCTGCAACGGTGAGGGTGGCCGCATGCGCGCCCGGGTCGGCGGTGTTCGCGGCCCGCACCGAGTAGCTGAAGGTCGCGCTGGCGCCGCCGGCCACGGAGCCTGGATTGGAGCCCGAGGGCGAGGCCGTCAATCCGGCCCCGCTGAAGCTGAGCGCCGTCGAGGTGATATCGGCCGTCGCCCCGCCCGTGTTTGTCACCACGACCGAAGCGCTGAAGACCTGCCCC
Organism: Candidatus Wallbacteria bacterium; assembly: GCA_016190005.1. Taxonomy (GTDB): domain Bacteria; phylum Muiribacteriota; class UBA6191; order JACPRK01; family JACPRK01; genus JACPRK01. Next base: position 9,566 of record JACPRK010000162.1, read on the forward strand.
TGCGCGACACGCGCGGGCGCAGTGAAGCCGCCGATGGAGAGTGCCGCGGGGGAGATCTTCACGTTCCAGCTCGTGCTCGCCGTGTTGACCACGGCGGCCGGATTGCCCGAGAGCAGGTCACTTGCGGAGATCTCGGCGGTCACCTTGCGAGTACCCGGGACCGCTGCATAACCGACCTGGACCGTGTAGGTCAGAATGGCCGTGGCACCCGCGGCGAGGGTCGTCGTGTTGAGCGGCGAGGCCGTGACCGAGTAGCCGCCCGGGTCGCCGGCAAAACGCGGGACTGCGGTGACCGACACGGCCTGGCCGATGGAGCTGCCGCGAACGAAGGCCCACGTGTCGTTGAGAAAGTCGCCCGACGAGCCCGAACCGCCAAAGAGAACGCTCGCCTGTCGTTCAGTGTCGTAGGCGAGCGCGTGGTAATCGCGCGAAGGCGGCTGTGGCGAAGCCGTGCCGGCCTGGTACTGGTCCCAGTTCGTGCCATTCCACCACCAGGTATCGCCGAGGTAACCACCCGCAAAGCCACCGAAGAGGAAAACCCGCTGCCGCGCGCCGTCGTAGGCGAGGGCGTGGTATTCGCGGTGCCACGGCTGGTTGGTACCGGGAAACGTGACATTCCCTTGCTTCAGGTTCCAGCCCGTGCCGTCCCACTCCCACGTATCGTTGTAGGCGCCGCCGACAGCTCCTCCGAAGAGCACGGTCCGCCGCCGCGCGCCATCGTAGGCGAGCTTGTGGCCGTAGCGTAGACGCGGCTGGTCGGTGCCGGGATACGACGTGTTGTATTGCCGTTGGCTCCAGCTCGTACCATCCCATTCCCAGGTGTCGTTGATGCCGTTGCACTTGTTACTTCCGATGCAGTTGTAGCTGGGCACCCACCCCCCGAACAGGACCACCCGCTTCCGCTCGCTGTCGTAGGCGAGGGCGGTCTGATTGCGCTGAGACGGCTGAACAGTGCCAGGCGAGGCCGTGTCAGCTTGCCTCTTGCTCCAGTTCGTGCCATCCCACTCCCAGAGGTCATTCAAGAGGCCGCCCGAGAACCCACCTCCGAAGAGGACGACCCGTTGCCGCGCGCTATCGTAGGCCAGATCATGTTGATAGCGTCGAGGCGGCTGGTTGTCGCCAGGCGAAGCCGTGTCAGCTTGCTTCAGGCTCCAGTGCGTGCCATCCCACTCCCACGTATCGTTGAGGAAGCCGCCGTCCCAGCGCGAACAACCGCCAAAGAGCACAACCCGCCGCCGCGCGCCGTCGTAGGCGAGGGCATGCTGATTGCGCCGAGGCGGCTGGTTGGTGCCCGGTGAGGCCGTGTCTTGCTGTAGCAGCGCCCACTGGTCTGGCCGTGCGCCAGCAGCGGTGTTCTTCACCGTCACCTCGAGCATCACGCCGCCCTGCCCCTGCGAGACGGTTGCCGAGGAAGCCACGATGGACTGCACGGAAAGCACCGGCGACACTTGCACGACCAGCGCCGACGAGCGCACGGACGAGCTGCCGGCATCTGCGCCGCTCCCACGGTCGGCGGCCGCGACGGCCAGCGTGGCCGTGTACGCGGTCGGGTCCGCCGTGTTCGTGATGCTCACCGAGTACGTGAAGGTCGCGCTCGCGCCGCCAGCCAGGGAGAGCGGATTCGAGCCCGACGGCGTCGCCGTGAGCCCGCTCCCACTGAAGGTGAGCGCCGTCGAGGTGATGTCGGCTGTCCCGCAGCCCGTGTTGGTGATGTCGACGGTGGCGCTGGAGACCTGCCCTTGCCAGGAACGGGCGGGAAACGTCAAGGTGCCGATGGACAGGGCGGCGGCAGTGGCCGACACGTTCCAGCTCGTGTTGGCCGCATTGCTCACGCCGGCGGGACTGGCCGAGAGCTGGTCGATTGCCGAGACAGCGGCAGTCACAGTGCGAGTGCCGGGGACCGCAGCGCAATGGACCTGGACCGTAAAGGTGAGAATGGCCGTGGCGCCTGCCGCGAGAGTGGTCGTGTTGAGCGGAGAGGCCACGACCGAGTAGCCGCCCGGGTCGCCGGCGAAACGCGGGGCCGCCGCCACGGACACGGCACTGCCTCCCCACACGCTCGTGGACAAGGTCCAGGTGTCGTTTCGCAGCATCGAGCCCGAGCCGCTGACACCGCCGAAGAGGATGCTCCGCTGCCGGGCGCTGTCGTAGGCGAAGGCGTGAGCGTAGCGCTGAGGTGGCTGGTCGGCTCCGGGCGAGACCGCGTTGGCTTGGGTCAGACTCCAGCTCGTGCCATCCCACTCCCAGGTGTCGTTGAAGGTGTCGCTCTGGACAGGTCCAAACCGGTAGCCTCCAAAGAGGAGGACTCGCTGCCTCGCGCCGTCGTAGCTCAGAGCATGCCGATTTCGTCGAAGCGGCTGGTTGGAGCCAGGTGCGGCCGTGTCGGCTTGCCTTTGACTCCAGCCCGTGCCATCCCACTCCCAGGTATCGTTGAGGCTGTCGGCCGATGATTCCCCTCCGAAGAGGACGACGCGCTGCCGCGTGCTGTTGTAGGCAAGAGCATGGCGATGTCGTCGAGGCGGCTGGTTGGCGCCGGGCGAGGCGGTATCCGCCTGCCGCAGGCTCCAGCTCGTACCCGTCCACTCCCAGGTGTCGTTGGAGGTGTTGGTCGATTGGTAGCCCCCAAAGAGAACGACCCGCTTGCGTGCGCCGTCGTACGCGAGGGCATGATCCACGCGCCCGGGTGGCCGGTCGGTCCCGGGGTTGGCCGTGTCGCCGGCTTGCCTCAGGCTCCAGTTGGTGCCATCCCACTCCCAGGTGTCGTTGAGGAGGTTGCCTCCAAATAGGACGACCCGCTTGCGCGTGCCGTCGTACGCAAGGGAGTGACCCTGGCGGCCGGAGGGCTGATTGCTGCCGGGCGAGGCCGTGTTGGCTTGCCTCTGATTCCAGCTCGAGCCATCCCACTCCCAGGTGTCGTTGAGAACGCCATAGCCCGAAGCCCCGCCTCCAAAGAGGACGACCCGCTGCCGGGCGCTGTCGTAGGCAAGGGCGGAGTTCTGGCGCCGAGGCGGCTGGTCGGCTCCGGGCTGCTCTGTGTCGGCCTGAAGCTGCGCCCACACGGGCGGCCCCGCAGCGGCGGTGTTCTTCACCGTCACCTCCAGCTTCACGCCGCCCTGCCCCTGCGAGACCGTCGCGGCGGAGGCGGCAATGGACAGCACGGAGAGCGCCGCCGGCGCCTGTACGACCACCGCCGGCGATAGCTGGGCCGAACGGCCGGCACCGGCGCCGGTGTTGCGATCGGCGGCCGTGACGTTCAGGGTGGCCAGGTTCGGCCCCAGCGCCGCCGTGTCCGTGACGCTGACCGAGTAACTGAAGATCCCGCTCGTGAAGCCGGCCAGGAAGCTCGGGTTGGAACCCGCGGGAGTCGCAGCAAGACCACTCCCCCCGAAGGTGAGCGCCGTCGACGTGATGTCTGCCGTGGCTTCCCCCGTGTTGGTGACCACAACCGAGCAACTGAAGGTCTGGCCTCGCGAGACCATGGCCGGGGCGACCAGCGAGCCGAAGCCGAACGCGGCCGGCGTCTGCACGACCGTGCTCGCCGACAGCGGTTGCGAGAGCTTGCTCACGTCGGCGTTACTGTTGCCGTCCCAGGCGTTGACCGAGAAGAGGGCCGAGAGCGCGCCTGGCGTCGCGCTGCCCGCCGCCGCGATCGCGTAGCTGTAGGTTGCGCTCGTGCCGCCGGGCACGGAGGTCGGGTTCGTCCCCGCGGGTGTCGCCGTCAGCCCGTTCCCGCTGAAGGTGAGCGCCGTCGAGTCGATGTTGGCCGTCGCTTCCCCGGTGTTGGTGACGACGAGCGAGCCGTTGAAGGTCTGGCCCTGCGAAACCGTGGCCGCCGCGACGAGCGGGCCGAAGTCGAGCGCGGCCGGCGTCTGCACGATCGTGCTGGCCACCAGCGCCTGCGAGAGCCGGCTCACATCGGCGTTACTTTGGCTGTCTTTCGCGTTGATGGAGAGCACCGGCGCCAGGGCGCCCGTCGTCGCGTTGGCCGTCGCCGTGATCGTGTAGCTGAAGCTCGCGCTGATGCCGCCGGCGAGCGCGGCCGGATTGGAGCCCGCGGGCGTGGCCTCGAGGCCGCTTCCGCTGAAAGTGAGCGCCGTCGAGGTGATGTCGGCCGCCGATTGGCCGGTGTTTGTCACGACGACCGAGGCGCTGAAGACCTGGCCACGCGAGACCCTGGCCGGTGCGACCAGCGGGCCGAGGCCGAGGGCGCCCGGCATTTGCACGATCGTGGCAGCCGACAGCGGCTGCGAGAGCTTGCTGACATCGAGATCGCTGTTGTCGTCCCGGGCATTGACCGACAAGCTCGGCGACAGCGTGCCTGTCGTGGCGCTTGCCGTCGCGGTGATGGTGTAGGCGAAGACCTTGTTGCCGCCACCGGCGATCTCGATCGGGTTGGAGCCCGCGGGCGCGGCCGTGAGTCCGCTCCCAGCGAAGGTGAGCGCCGTCGAGGTGATGTCGGCGGTCGCCTCTCCGGTGTTCGTGATGACGACCGAGCCGCTGAACACCTGGCCTCGGCTGACAGTGGCCGGCGCCACGAGCGGGCCGAGGCTCAGCGCCGCCGGCGTCTGAACGACCGTGCTCGCGGCGAGCGGCTGCGAGAGCTTGCTCACGTCGAGTTCGCTGTTTGGATCCCAGGCTTGGACCGAGAAGACTGGCGCCAGCACGCCTTTCGTCGCACTGGCCGTTGCCGTGATCGTGTAGAGGAAGGTCGCGCTGACGCCGCCGGCGAGGGCGGCCGGGTTGGAGCCCGCTGGCGTGGCCGAGAGCCCGCTTCCGCTGAAGGTGAGCGCCGTCGAGGTGATATCGGCCGTCGATAGGCCGGTATTACTCACGACGACCGTGGCGTTGAAGACCTGGCCGCGTGAGATCCGGGCCGGTGCGAGCAGCGGGCCGAAGCCGAGCACCGCGGGCGCTTGCACGATCGTGCTCGCCGACAGCGGCTGCTCGATCTTGCTCACGTCGACGTTAGTGTTGCCGTCCCGGGCAGTCACCGACAAGAGGGGCAAGAGTGCACCCGTCGCCGCGGTCTGCGTCGCTGCGCAGGTGAACTCGAGGGTCGCGCTGCTGCCGCCGGCGAGCGCGATCGGGTGGAAGCCCACGGGCGTGGCCGTGAGCCCGTCAGCGCCCAGGGCGAGAGACGTCGAGGTGATGTCGGCCGTTGCCTGGCCCGTGTTCGTGACGACGACCGAGGCGCTGAAGACCTGGCCTCGCGAGACCCGGGCCGGTGCGAGCAGCGGGCCGAAGCTCAAGGCGGCCGGCGTTTGCACCACTGTGTTCGCGGGCAGAGGCAGCGAGAGCACGCTCACGTCCGCCTGGCTGACGTCGTCCCGGGCGCTGACCGAGAAGACCGGCGAGAGCTTGCCTGTCGTCGCGCTTGCCGTCGCCGTGATCGTGTAGTGGAAGATCGCGCCGGAGTTTCCGGCCACAGTGATCGGGTTGGAGTCCGTGGATGTAGCCGAGAGTCCGCTCCCGCTGAAGGTGAGCGCCGTCGAAGTGATGTCGACCGTGGTGCCGCCCGTGTTCGTGACAACCACCGAAGCGCTGAACACCTGGCCCTGCGAGATCGCGGCCGCCGCAACGTCTCCGTTGCTGGCTGTCAAGCGGCCGATCGAGAGCACCGGGGGGGAAGCAAACACGTTCCAGAACGTGCTCGCCGTGTTGGTCACGGCGGCGGGGTTGCCCAGGATCTGGTCGGTCGCCGTGACGTCGGCGGTCACCTCACGAACGCCAGTGGTAGCCCCAGAACCCACCTGGACCGTGAAGGTCAAGATGGCCGTGGCGCCCTCGGCCAGCGTCGTGGTGTTGAGCGGTGACGCCGTGACGGAGTAGCTCGAGGGGTCACCCGCGAAACGCGGGACGGCCGTGAGAGACACGGCGCTGCCGCCGGGAGTACCTGGATCGTAGGCCCAGGTGTCGTTGAAGAAAGCATTGCCGGAGCCCAAACCTCCGAAGAGGATGGTCTGCTGCCGTGCGCTGTCGTAGGCAAGGGCGTGCTGGAGGCGTTGAATCGGCTGGTCGGCGCCGGGCCAGACCGTATCGGCTTGCCATCGGCGCCAGCTCGCGCCGTCCCATTCCCAGGTGTCGTTGAGGGGCTCGCTGCCCGTAAACCCTCCGAAGAGCACGACGCGCCGGCGTGCGTCATCGTAGGCCAGGGCAGGGCCGTCTCGCCCGGTGGGCTGGTCGACACCAGGCAAGGCGGTGTTGGCTTGCTTCTGGCTCCAGTCGGTGCCGTCCCATTCCCAGGTGTCATTCAGGTACCCGCCCGAGCTCGCACCTCCAAAGAGCACGACCCGTCGCCGTGCGCCGTCGTAGGCGAGGGCGTGCTGAACGCGCCGAGACGGCTGCTGGGTTCCGGGCGCGGCCGTATCGGCTTGCTTCTGGCTCCAGGCCGAGCCGTCCCACTCCCACGTGTCGTTGAACTGGGACCCGTAGGAACTCCCACCCCCGAAGAGGACGACCCGCTGCCGTGCGCTGTCGTAGGCCAGAGCGTGCTGTAGGCGCCGAGTCGGCTGGTTGGGGCCGGGCCAGCCTGTGTCGAGTTGCAACTTGCTCCATATCGATCCATCCCACACCGCAGTGTCGTTGAGGTCTCCGAACCCGACGCCCGACCTACCGTAACCGCCAAAGAGGACGACGCGCTGCCGCTCGCTGTCGTAGGCGAGGGCGTGGCCGCGGCGGTAGGCCGGCTGATACACACCGAACCAGTACGTGTGAGCCTGCTTCTGGCTCCAGCTCGTGCCATCCCACTCCCAGGTGTCGTTGGAGTTGTCGCCGCCCGCCCAACCGCCAAAGAGCACGACCCGTTGCCGGGCGCTGTCGTAGGCCAGGGCATGCAGATTGCGCTGCAGCGGTTGGTTGGCGCCCACCAGCAGCTTCTTCCACCGACCGGGCGCCGCGGCAGCGATGTTCTTCAAGGCCACCTCGAGCTTCACGCCGCTCTGCCCCCGCGAGAGCGTCGCCGAGGAGGCCGCGATGGAAAGCACTGAGAGTGCCGCCTGCGCCTGCACTCTCACCTCCCCAGAAAGCGCCGCCGAGCTGCTGGCATCGACGCCGCTGTTGCGCGCCTTGGCTGCGACAGTCAGTGTGGCCGTGTGCGGGCCCGGGCTTGCCGCGTTCCCGACGCTGACCGAGTAGCTGAAGGTCTCGCTGGTGCCGGCGGCCACGGCACTTGGATTGGAGATCGAGGGCGTAGCTGTCAATCCGCTTCCGCTGAACGTGAGCGCCGTCGAAGTGATGTCAGCCGTGGCGCTGCCCGTATTGGTGACCACCGCCGCGGCACTGAAAGTCTGCCCCTGCGAGACCTTCGCGGGCGCCACGAAGCCGCCGATCGTGAGCGCTGCGAAGGGAATGACCACGTTCAAGCTCGTACTTGCCTCATTGGTGACAGCGGCGGGGCTGCCCGAGGTCAGGTCCTGCGCCGAAACCGCGGCGGTCACCGTGCGCGTGCCGGGAATGGCCTCGGAACCGACCTGGACCGTGAAGGTCAAGATCTCCGTGACACCCGCGGCGAGCGTCTTGGCGTTGAGCCCGGAGGGCGTGACGGTGAAGCTGCCTTGGTCGCCGGCAAAGCGCGGGGCTACACTCAGATTCACGGCCGTGCCGGCGGGATTTCCGGGAGCGAACGTACGTGTGTCGTTGAAGGAAGAATTGCCCGAACCGTGGCCTCCAAAGAGGACGACTCGCCCCGCGACGCTGTCGAAGGCGAGGCCGTGGCCATAGCGCTGAGCCGGAGGCTCGGTCCCGGGCGGCCATCGGAACCATCTCACGCCATCCCAGTCCCAGGAGTCGTTGAGGGGAACGCCGCCCGCGTATCCTCCGAAGAGGACGAACTCGTGCCGGTTCTCGTCGAAGGCGAGGGCCTGGGCATAGCGCTGCGTCGGCTGGTTGGTGCCCGGCGATGGGTTGTTGGCTTGCACCTGCTTCCAGAACACCCCATTCCATTCCCAGGTATCGTTGAAGGAACCGCCGGCGTCGCCACCGCCGAAAAGCACGATCCGCTTCCGTCCGGCGCTGTCGGAGGCGAGGGAGTGGTAGTTGCGCGGAGTCGGCTGGTCAGGTCCCGGCGAGGGGTTGAAGGCTTGCACCAGGCTCCAGCTCACGCCATTCCATTCCCAGGTGTCGTTCAGGCGGCCGCTCGAGTCATAACCTCCAAAGAGGATGACCCGACGCCGTACCCCATCGAAGGCGAGGGCGTGGGCATAGCGCCGGGACGGTTGGTCGGTGCCGGGCGAGGCCGTATTGGCCTGCTGCAGGCTCCACTTCGTTCCATCCCACTCCCAGGTGTCATTGAAGGGACCGCCCGTGCCGGTACCCCCAAAGAGAACGACCACCCCCCGATCGGGGTCGAAAGCGAGAGCGTGGCCATAACGCTGGGACGGCTGGTTGGTGCCGGGCGAGGCCGTGTTGGCTTGCATCATGTTCCAGCTCGTGCCACTCCATTCCCAGGTGTCGTTGAGGTTGCCGGCCGGGCCAATGCCCCCGAAGAGAACAACCCGCTCCTGCGTGTTGGCGAGAGCGTGGACATTGCGCGAATAGGGCTGACCGGTGCCAGGAGGCCAGGTGTCGGCTTGCAGCGTCGTCCACGGGGGAATCGCCGTGGCGGTGTTCTTCACGGTCACCTCGAGCTTCACGCCGCCCTGCCCCTGCGAAACGGTCGCAGCGGAGGCTGCAATCGAGAGCACGGACAGCGCCGCCGTCGGGCCCTCTGCGAGCGCTGCTCGAGGCACAGCGCCGGCCACCGCGAGGCCGACCGCTAACCACACGAGCGGCCCTCGCGGACTACGACCCTTCCGGTTCGAGGAGAAGAACGTCCGACCCTGATCGTCCCCGTTGCATGGCACGGATGACATCTCGAGCCTCCTCGGCCTTCGAACGCCCTGCCTGATGGCGTTCGGCTCGTCGGTCCGCCCGACCGAACTCGATCCGAACTCTAACGCGTGCGTGAGCAGCGGATTGTGAGTGCTGTCACCCCTTATCTACATTTGCTGTTGTTATGTAATGCATGTCACGAGCGACCGAGACGCACCTGAGCTACGCCGTGCACCTGCGCAAGGGAGACAACCCCGTTCGGCAGCTAAAGCTGACGTTAGCGCCGCATCGGTGAGGCTGGAGCTTTCCGTGGTGCGTGCGCCTGACCCTGCTGAGGCCCCCCCAGGGCCAGGACGACCAGCACCACCGGGAGCGAGTCCGCGGCCCGGGCGGCCCGCATTGGCGAGCCGGCGCCGGCCGTGAGCGCGCCGGAGAAGACGGCGTCGCTGCGGCCGGCCGCGGGCGCCAGCAGCGTCACGACGCCCGGTTCGGGTTCCCGGGCGACACGCCAGGAGTAGGTAAGCGGAAGCCCGTTGGGATCGGTCGATGCCGCGGCGTCGAGGCGCACCGAGAGCGTGCGCCAACTACTTGCCGGCGCAGGCGCTCCTGGGACGCGCGGGCGTGTCCGGCGCACCTGCCTGGCTCAACTGGATCGCCCCGGCCATGGGGCCGGCATTTCTGGCTGCGGCACTCGGGGTCTGGCAGATGGGCGTGCGCCGCTACTGCTCGACAGGGAGCTAGTCAGAACTGCGTCAGGAGCTGGACGAAGGCCGTGGTCGTGTCGTCCTGAGTCACAGCGACGGGCGTTA
>JACPRK010000165.1 GCA_016190005.1 Candidatus Wallbacteria bacterium
CGCCTCTTCCTGGTCGTGCGTGACGAAGATGAAGGTCAGCCCCAGCTCCCGCTGCAGGTGCTTGAGCTCCACCTGCATCACCTTGCGAAGCTACACGTCCAGCGCCGACAACGGCTCGTCCAGCAAGAGCACCTCGGGGTCGCAGGCCAGCGCGCGGGCCATCGCCACCCGCTGCTTCTGGCCGCCGGAGAGCTGGGCCGGCAGCTTCTTCTCCATGCCGCGCATCTGGATGAGGTCGAGCCCACGCGCCACCTTGTCTCGGATGCGCTCGGCCGCCGCCCCCTTGCGCCTCAGGCCGTAGGCGATGTTCTCGAAGACGGTAAGGTGCGGGAAGAGCGCGTAGTGCTGAAAGACCGTGTTCACCCGCCGCTGGTAAGGCGCCAGCGAAGTGACGTCCTCACCATTGATGCGAACCGTACCCTCATCAGGGACTTCGAACCCCCCGATCATGCGCAGGGTCGTGGTCTTCCCGCACCCGGAGGGACCCAGGAGCGTGAGGAACTCGCCCTTGGCGACCACCAGGTCGATCGAATCGGTGATGAGCTGGTCCTGGTATCTCTTGGAGACGCCGGCCAGCTCGACGGATGCGGTCACCGGTCGAGGGACTCCAGCGTGCTCGCGAGCTTCGTCAGGAGCAGGTCGACCTGTTCTTCGGTAATGATCAGCGGCGGCTCGATGCGCACAACCCGCGGGTTGTTGAGCGTGTGCGCCACCAGCACGTCGCGAGCGAACAGCCCCTCGGCCGCTCGAACGCCAGCCTCCTCGGTGACGAACTCCAGACCGATGAGCAGTCCCCGGCCGCGCACGTCCGAAAGCGCCTTGGGGAAGCGCCGCCATTGCTCCCTGAGTCCGGCCATCAGCCTATCGCCAAGCCTGGCGGCCCGCTCGTGGAGCCGCTCCGAAACGATCACCTCGATGGCAGCGGCGGCGGCCGTGGCGGCCAGAGGGTTGTGGCCGAAGGTGCTCGTGTGGAAGAGCGGCATCGGGTGGTAGGCGGTCCAGATCTCGTCGGTGCTGACGAACGCGCCGCACGGCACCACGCCGCCCGACAGCGCCTTCGCCACGCAGAGGATGTCCGGCACCACGCCCTCGTGATCCACGCCGAACATGCGGCCCGTGCGGCCCAGGCCCGTCTGGATCTCGTCGGCAATCATCAAGACACCCTTGCGCGTGCAGAGGTCTCGTACCTTTCTCAGGTACCCTTCAGGCGGAACGTGGACCCCGCCCTCGCCCTGGATCGGCTCGATGATGAACGCGGCCGTCTCGGCGTCGAGCGCCTTGTCCAGCGCGGCGGGGTCGCCGTAGGGCACGAACCGCACCGGCAACAGCGGCGCCACCGGGTCCCGGAACAACGCCCGGCCCGTAACAGAGAGGCTCCCGAAGCTCTTGCCGTGGAAGCTGTTGACGGTGCTGACGAAGTTGGGCCGCTTGGTGTAGAGCCGCGCCAGCTTGAGCGCCCCTTCGACGGCCTCGGTGCCGCTGTTGCACCAGAAGGACTTGCGGAGGTTGCCGGGGACGATGCCGGCCAGGCGCCGGCCGGCCTCGGCGGCGTAGGGGTTGACCAGCTTCTGGCTGTGCAACGGCAAGCGGTCCAGCTGCGCTTTCACGGCGGCGATCACACGCGGATGGCGATGGCCCAGCGCGAAGACGCCGTAGCCACCCAGGCAGTCGAGGAAGGCCCGGCCGTGGATATCGCGCAGCCAGACGCCCTCGCCGCTCCACTCCACGGCATTGGTTGGCCCCCACTGGCGCACGGACTTCGGCCAGCGGTTGAGGTAGGCGTCGTAGCTGTCGTAGGCCTCGGAGGCCAGCTCTTCCTGCTCCGAGGCGGTCAGCGGTCTGTCGATTCCGAGCTGCATGGTTCAGGAGAGATCATCCAGGGTATCGTCGAGTTTCTCCAGCAATTCATTCATCTCTTTCTTGCTGATGTTGAGCGCCGGTTCGACCCGCAGCGTCTTGGCGTTGAGCAGCGTGCCGGCGACCAGCACGCCGCGGCGGAAGAGCCCCGCCGCCACGGAGTAGCCGAACTCGCTGGTGACGAACTCCAGCCCGATCAGCAGACCCTTGCCGCGCACCTCGACCAGCACGTCGCTATGGCGCGCCTGGATCTCGCGCAGCTTCTCCATCAGGTACTCCCCGCTCTTGGCGGCGCGGCCCGGCAGGTCCTCGGCGAAGGTGACGTAGATGGCGGCGATACCGGCCGCGCAGGCCAGCGGATTACCGCCGAAGGTCGACGAGTGGATGAACGGGTTGCCTTCGAGGACACCCCAGATCTCCGGCGTGCTGATGAAGGCCGATAGCGGCATCACGCCGCCGCCAAGCGCCTTGCCCAGGCACATGATGTCGGGCACCACGTCCCAGTGCTCCACGCCAAAGAGCTTGCCGGTGCGGCCCATGCCGGTCTGGACCTCGTCGGCGATCAGCAGCACGTTGAAGCGCGTGCAGATCTCGCGCAGCCTGGGCCAGTAGTCGTCGGGCGGGACGATCGCCCCGGCCTCGCCCTGGATCGGCTCCACCACGACGCCCGCGATGTCGAGCCCCACGGCGGCTGCCTTTTCCAGCTCCATCGCCACGGCCGTCGCGTCCCCGAACGGCACGAAGTAGACGTCTTGCAGGAGCGGTTCGAAGTCGACCCGGTACTCGCTCTTGCCCATCAGGGACAGCGACCCGTACGACTTGCCGTGGAAGCCGCGCAGGCAGCTGATGAACCCCGATTTCTTGGTGTAGAGCCGCGCCAGCTTCATCGCCCCTTCGACGGCGTCGGTGCCGTTGGAGATGAAGAAGCACTTCTGCAGGTCGCCCGGCGCGATCTCGCCCAGAAGCTCGCCCAGCGCGCCCCGCAGCGGGTCCAGCAGCTCCTGGCTCGAGAGCGGCATCCGCTCCAGCTGGTGCTGCACCGCCTTGATGACGGTCGGGTGGCGGATGCCGGCCGAGTAGATGCCGTAGCCGCCCAGGCAGTCGAGGTAGCGCCTCCCGAGGATGTCGGTAAAGTAGCTGCCGCGGCCCGTCCACTCCACCGCGGCGAACTCGCCGGCCTCGGTCATCGACTTGCGATACTCGAGGAAGCCCTTGTTGTAGTAGCTGTCGAAGTTTCCAATTGTCTCGCGAACGATCTTGCGCCGCTGATAGCGCGTGATCTTGCGAGCCGAGATGAGGTCGAGCCAGTGTCGCGACTCCTTGATGATCTCCTTGCGGGTCATCTGGTCGCGAGCCATTCGGGCAGCCATTCGTTCCTCCATGTCCCGGCGCCGTGCCGGGCTGGCGCCAGGGTAACACGAGAGGGGCAAGGCGGGGGGCGGGGACTGGACGTCGATGGCTCTCAGGCCGCGGCAAAGAGGACCGGATGCTCTGCAGGCGCTGCTGCCGGAGGTGGAGATCCGGTCACTCCTGGCACGAGTCTCGACACGTCATTTCGGAGGCGAGTACGCCGACGTGAAGGCGTCGTTTGTTCGCCAGCGGCAACTCGCCTGCATATCGCCCCTTCACCGGCACATCTGGCTCCACGAGGCCCTCAACTCCCCGGATGTTCCCGAGACGGTCTTCGAGACCATCCTCTTCCACGAGCTCCTGCACCTGGAAATCCCGCCGGGACCCGATTCCTCGGGACGCATGAAGATGCACCCAGACTCCTTCCGGGTCGAGGAAGGCCGGCGGTGCCCGTCGCTGTCTGATTCCTGGCGGTGGCTGGGGGCGAATCTTCATCTGAAACACGACGAGAAGCAGGAGTGCACCCAGGTCGTGAAGCGCCTCTTGCGCTTGTCGGACACCCAGCGGCGCTGGGCGCTCGAAACTCTCGGTGTTTCGCTGCCCAGAGTGATCCGACTTGGTGATTCTGCCTGGCGACTGGCGCCTCCGGCCTACCGGACCGCCGCGTTCGAGGCGAGTCTTCAGCTCAGAGGAGTGCAACGCATCTCCGCCCCCAGTCGAGACACCTCACGACGGCCTTCCAAAGGCGCATCTCCGGTCTGACACGGCACCCCTCCGCGGCACACCTTTCGTTCCAGACAAGACTTCCCGGTTTCTTCTTCCTTCCCGCTGCCGCGACTTACGTTCGCGATCGTGTATGCTGGCAAATGCCACTTGGTTGTCTGGTTCACGCTCCGTACTCGAGATGCGCGACAACGATGCGGAGGCCAGCGATGGCCTGGCATCACGCGTCCAGGCCGTCGTCTCGTTGGCCGGCCCTCACCAGGGTTCGCTGCTGCCCGTTCTGGGGCGGTGGATTGGCGAGGTATCCAGCGCGGCCACGATCGCCGATGCGCTCGTCACGACGGGCTTCACCAAGCTGGAACCGGCCCGGCGCTTCTTCAATCTGGTCGTCGAACGGTACCTTCCCACCGAAAGTCTCGAGGACCTGACCTGGTTCGGGCCGGCCCCTGCCCGGGACCCTGTCGGGTTGGTGGCGAAACACCCGAATCCTCGACCCGCCGAACGAGCGCGCGAGACGGCGGCTCTCTTGGGAAAGGTCGTGGCCATTTCGGGGGGGACCAGCGAGCTGGGTCTTCGCGACGCATCCGAGGAGCTCGCGAAGGTAAGCGCCGGCGCCTTCTTCGGAGAGTGGGATTCCGATGGGGCGGTCACTCGAAACAGCTCACTCGCAGCCGTTTCCACCGTGGCCACGGCCGGCACCTACTTCGGCATGGCCCCGGACGGCCGCTCCATCGACCGCATCGCTCGGTTCAATGGTCTGGGGCACACCGCGGTCCACGACAACCTGGGAATCTCGGCAGGGATCCACAACTTTCTCTCGGCGATGGTGTCTTCGGAGGACCCGGCTCGCGTGAACCACCCGCCCGTCGCGAACGCCTCTCGCGCGATCGACTGGGACGCGCCAGCGCAGTTCCCGGCCGAGCTGACTCTGTCGGCTCGCCCCTGCCTGGACCCTGATGGAGACACCGCCCTGGCCTACACCTGGACGATTGACGCGGGCGATCTGGAGCGCGGCGGTTTCGTCGGGGTTGAGGGTGTCGTCGCCCGGGCCAGTGGTTCGGTCGTCCCCTTCCGTGCGCTGGCGGAGGGCAACTGGCACGTCCGGCTCGCGGTCACCGACGGTCGGGGCGGCATCGGGCTGGACGAGTCGACGATCCGCGTGCGCCCGGCGAGCGGCACCAAGGGCGTGCGACTGTCCGAACCGGCGCCGGCCGGGCCCAATCGCGTGACGCTCCGATGGCGAGCCACGGGGCTGCGGGGCTACGAGCTGCACGCCGACACGTTGCCGCATCTGACTCGGGGGCTGATCCCGCGCAGCAAGGTCGAACAGGTCCTCCAGATTCCCGAGCAGCCGTCGGGAAACGAAGTCGCGCGCGAGCTGACGCTCGCACCTGGAACGACCTGGTACTTCCGCGTCTTCGACGAGCTGGTCTCCGACAACCGGCTGTCGGGAGGCAGCAACGAAGTTCGCATCGCCCTGCCTGCGGAAGGGACGCAGCCCCCGCCCTCCGACGTGCAGCTCACCTTGGGCAGCGTGTCGCAGAGCAACGTGTCGGTGAGCTGGAAGGCGACGTCGAGCTACCGTCTTGGCAGCTACAGGCTCGTCCGCGGCTCGAGCCCCACCGTCGGGCTGGAAGACGGATTGCTCTGTCACGTCACTGTGCGCAAGGATTCGACTTCCGCCTGGCTTGGACGGTTACCGCCGGGGCGTCACTACCTGCGATTGTTCGTCGTGGACGTGGACGGCAACGCCACCGGGTCGGAGCCGCTGCTCGTGGAAGTTCCTTCAGGCGTGGGCACCCTCGCTGGAACGGTGCGAACGCAGTCCGGCAACCCGGTCGCGCAGGCGATCCTGACCGCATCCAGGGAAACGACCCCAGTGGCCACAGTCGTTTCGGGCAGCGAGGGTGACTTTGCCTTCAGCGACGTGCCGGTCGAGATCCCTCTCATTGTGGCCGTGCAACCGCCGACGTCGGCGCTGCGGCCACGAAGCGTGCAAGTCACGCTGGGCTCGAGCGAACCCGGCACGCTCTCCGTCGTGCTGGAGGCGGCCATTCCGACGATCGTCAGTTCGCTGCCGGGGGACCTGGCAACGAATGTCTCGGTGCTGGTGCGGCCCACGTGGTGTTCGACGTGCCACTGGAGCCGTCGACGGTGACGAGCGAATCGGTTGGCCTCTGGGATATCACCAATGGCTTCGCGTCCCCGGTCGCGGGCATCGTGTCCACGAGCTTCGATGCCAGCTCACGGAGCCTGCGATTTTCCCCGCAGGACGGCCTGAACGCCGGCAGCGACTACGAGCTTCGGCTGGCCGGCACCATTCGAGATCGATACGGGAACCTCTTTGGCGGCCAGACTCTTCGCTTCCGGGCAGAGGGTTCGGCCAGCGGCGTGACGCCGCCGCCGGGAATCCAAGTCCGCAGAGGTCGCTACTACTCGGCCAAGGACCCCTCGGTGGAGTTGGTGTATCTGCCCGCCGGGACGTTTCCGATGGGCACCACAACCCAGCAGGCAGCCGAGCTCGTGGCGAGCATTGGTTACACGCCGCAATGGCTTTCCTACGAACAGCCACAGCACCGGGTCACGCTCACGCGGGACTTCTTCGTCGGGCGAACCGAGGTAACCAATGCGCAGTATCGGAGGTTCCTCGAGGCGCCCGACGGGGCCGCCAACCACTCGGGTCACGCCGATGATCCCGCGGGTGTGACAAAGGATCATACGCCAGCTGATTGGGGCACGGATTGGTACGCCGCCAGGAGCAGCGGAGAGACCGCGCCAGTCGTCTCCGTCGACTGGTACGACGCGGCGGCTTATTGCGCGTGGGCAGGGCTCGAGCTTCCGACAGAGGCCCAATGGGAGTATGCGGCTCGGGGCACAGATGGCCGGATCTACCCGTGGGGCAACGAGGAACACGGCACTGGCGGCATCTACCGGGCCAACGGCACGACCACCGACTATCCCGGCTTCCTGGCGGATGGGTTCCGATTCACGGCGCCCGTCGGGGCTTACTTTCCAGGTGCGCTACCCCCTCAGGCCGACGGGCTGTCGCCCTTCGGCGCGCAGGACATGGCCGGGAACGTCTGGGAGTGGTGCCGGGACTGGATTCACACCGCGTACTACCAGGATCCAGGCTCCAACGTTGACCCGACCGGGCCAGCGGGCCCCGGGGCCGGACGTGTGGCGAGAGGGGGCGCCTGGTTCGATGCCGTGTTCTGGCTGCGGTGCGCGAGCCGAATCTGGTTCACGCCGGACACACGAACCAGCTACACGGGTTTCCGCGTATCGGCGGCCGGGTTGGCGCCCGTGGGGCCCGGTCCCACGATCGCAGGCGCCTCGGTGTCGCCCGCTCGCGCCAGGCCGGGAGAGCAGCTCGTGGTCCAGGCCACGGTCACGGACCCTGCGGGAGTTGCCTCGGTCTCGGCAGACCTGAGCTCGCTCGGCCTGCCGGCCGACGTTCCTTTGACACCGACGCCGTCACTGCCGAGTCGGTTCCTTTCCACGCTCTTGGTGGTGCCCGAGTCCGCGGCGGCCGGCCCTCGCAGCTTCACGCTCACGGCGCGTAACGCGGCTGTTCCGGCGGCGACGTCGACCACTCAGGTTGCCTTCGCCGTCGCTGGCCCGCCCGTGCCGGTGGTGTCACTGACGGTGCCCAGTCAGGTCGAGGCGGGCAGCGCCTTCACGTTGGGTGTCGTGCTCGAGAATCACGGAGACGGTCAGGACGACGAGGCCTGGCTCGACGTGTCCTTCCCGGATGCCGCGGCGCGTCAGGCGATTGTGGGCAGTCCATCGACGACGGGCCTGTGGACCACGGCGCCGGCCGTGTACGGCGTGGGCGCGACGATCTACCACGGCCCGGACGAGGGCCACGCGGCCGAGTACCCGATGCCGGCGACGTACCCGCTCGTGAGCGGCGGCGCGCAGATGCCGAGCGGCGGGCGGCGGGCGTTCACGGTTCCCGTGATCGCCGTGACGACCGGAACCTTCGACATCTACTACCGGGGCACCATCGGCACGGTGAGAGCGCCCTCGACCGGCTACGTGCTCGACCAGCAAGGCTACAAGGTGCGTTCCTACACCGTGACCGTCAACTCTGCCTCGGCGACCCCGGGCCTCTCTTTCGCCGGCGTCAACGAGAAGGGCTACAACGAGTGGATCAACATCAAGGACGGCTCCGTGCTCATCGAGGTGCCGGCGGGGACGTTCACGATGGGGGGAGATACAGACTTCGATTTTAATCCACGTAGCACTGTTGGACTATCCCGCTACCTCATCGGGAAGTATGAGGTTACTAACGCCCAGTATCGCAAGTTCTTGGAGGCTACGAGTGACGAACATGGCCCAACCCAGCACGGCGGGCATTACCCGGATGAGTCGGCCCTCAAGTGGAAAAAGGAGCACACACCTGGCTCAACGATGGCCCCCACCGTTCAGTGGGATGACAGCAACTACCGTGCCGTCAGTTCCAGCGACAGTCATCCCGTCGTTGCCGTGGACTGGTATGATGCATACGCATACTGCGCGTGGGCAGGCCTCAGACTGCCATCCAACGCACAGTGGGAAAGGGCGGCAAGGGGCACAGATGCTCGCACCTACCCGTGGGGCAGCGCTCCCACCACTGAAGGGGCCAACTTCCGTGCCAACTACTACCAGTTGGACGGGCTTCGCGACGTGTTTGACTACACTGCCCCGGTCGACTCGTTCGGCCCGGAGATCTCACCCTGGTGGGCAAACGGGACATCCCCCGTTGGAACCTACAACATGGCGGGGAATGTGGCTGAGTGGTGCCTAGGAGCGTGTCGGAGAAATGCGAGCAGAGGCGATTACTGGAGGAAGACCGAACAGGGAACAGGGAACAGAAAACAGGCAACAGGGAACGGAAAAACCCTGTCCTGGTCAAGTCA
>JACPRK010000163.1 GCA_016190005.1 Candidatus Wallbacteria bacterium
GGCTTCTTCACCCGCGTCGAGCTGGGGTAACAAAATGGGTCCACTCGACTTTCCCCATTTGTTCGCCGGCAAGGAGTGCGGAGGAAAATGGGGAAAGTCGAGAGCCTGTTGCATGAACCGAAATCCCCTGACGCACGGTAGTAGTGGGAGGCAAGCGTTCGGAGGGATTTCTGATGGCCTACAATTTTCGACCGTTCAACCGCGATCAGCTGTATCTGTTGCCCCCGTCGATGAGGGACTGGATTCGGGAGGATGACCTCGTCTGGCTGGTCCTGGATGCAGTTGGGGAACTGGACCTCACGGAGTTTCTGCTGAAGTACCGCAGCGACGGCCGAGGAGCATCCGCCTTCGATCCGTCGATGATGGTGGCGCTGCTGCTCTATGCGTACGCGATGGGTGTGCGCTCGTCGCGCAAGATCGAGCGGCTTTGCGAGCGGGATGCGGCCTTCCGCATCGTGTCCGGAGATCAGAGACCGGACCATACGACAATCGCCCGCTACCGGGCCAACAACGAGAAGGAGCTTTCGAAGCTCTTCACGCAGGTGCTGTTCCTGTGCAGGAAGGCCGGTCTGAGGAAGGTTGGGAAGGTGGCCTTGGATGGGACGAAGCTGAAGGCCAACGCGGCGCTGGATGCGAACAGGAAGTACAAGAAGCTCCTCGAAGAGGAGCAGCGACTGCTCAAAGAGGAAGCCGAGCGGATGCTCAAAGAGGCCGCCGAGGAAGACACGCGGGAAGATGCGCTGTACGGCCAGGAGAAGCGTGGCGATGAGTTACCTGAGCCTCTGAGAAAACCAGAAAGCCGTCTGGCGCGGCTGCGGGAGGCCAAGAGGCAACTGGAAGAGGAGGCCGCCGAGGTCATCCCGATCGCCAGCGACTATCATCAGCTCTTTCCGATGTTGAAAGCTGCCGGCGAGAACCTCCAGGAGGCCGGCTACAAGGAGAAGATCAAGGTCGCCTTGGCCGATGCGGGCTACTGCGTCGAAGAGGAACTTGCCCACATACCTGAGGGGATGCCTGAGTTGATTGTAGCCCTCAGCAACGACAAGACGGCGCGCCAGAGTTTGCGAGACAAACCGCACCCCAGAGGTCGCATCCCGAAGAACCTGACAGCTCGCCAGCGGATGGAGCGACGGCTCGCAACGAAACGAGGACAGACGCTCTACAAGCGGAGAAAGTGCATCGTGGAGCCCGTCTTTGGACAGATCAAGAGTGAGCGAGGGACGCGTCAGTTCCAGCGACGAGGTCTACGAGCCTGTCAGAGCGAATGGAACATCCTCTGCACAGCTCACAACCTGATGAAACTCTGGAGAGCTGGAAGACGGCGCGGACAACCGCTCAACAAGGTGGTCGGGACCCAGTAGGGCACCGACCAGCGTCCCAGAAACAAGCCGCGGCACCCAGAACTCAAGAGTCGCCAGCCCCTACGGCGGCGGTCGCCGCCCGACCCTACCCGAACCCGGGTTCGTGCAACAGGCTCTCGACTTGCCCCAATTCCTAAACCGGGGACACACGACCAATTTTTTCAAAATTGGTCGTGTGTCCCCGGTTTTCCAAATTGGGGCAAGTCGAGTGGCCCCTACTCTTGGCGAAGGAGAGGAGGGCGGCGAGGACGACCCATTGGAAGAGGAAAAGGTTCATCGTCAGCTCGATGGACAGGTGGAAGGCGATGCCGGCGGCGAGCAGGGGGCGGCGGAAGCGGGGGGCCCACAGGAGCAGGCCCAGCGCCAGCTCGAGCGCGAGCGTGCCCCAGGTGAGGAGCCGCACCGGTGCCGCGTTGTCGAACACCAGCGGCACGGCCAGGCGCTGCAAGTCCTCCAGGCGGGCGGCGTAGTAGACGGCCGAGCCGTCCACCCAGAGATCGCCGCCCAGCTTCCAGAAGACCGTGCAGACGTACATGACGGAGACCTGGATCTGGATGAGCCGGCGCGGCCAGGGCGCGATGAGCGGCGAGGCGGGGGGCGCTCCTCTGCGCCCCTGGAGCCAGGCATCCAGCGAGAGCGCGCGGCCGGCGCCCGAGAACGCCAGGTAGAGCGTCACCATTCTCAAGAGCGCGTCCCCCCGGGAGAGGAGCAGCGGATTGCGGGCGTGGAACGCGAGCAGGCCGAAGAACACGCCGGCCGTGCTGGCGCGGGACCAGAACCCCATCGTCATTCCCACCGCGGCCAGCATGAACGCGGCGTGGAAGCCGGCGAGCGCCGCGCCGTCGCCCGGAAGCGTCGAGATCACGTCGAAGCCGACTCGCGCCGGCAACCTCGCGGCCGCCGCCGCCGAGAGCACGCCATGGGGCCCGAACCAGCGCGCCAGGTCCGGCGCTATCGCCAGTCCGTACGCCAGGCAGCAAGCTCCCGTCAGGATGCGCACGATCGCCAGCGTGCGAGCGGACTCCGGCGCGAAGAGAAAAACCAGGGACACACGACCTATTTTTTTTAAATAGGTCGTGTGTCCCTGGTTTTTCATGGCCCCGCTCCCGCCGGCAGCTCCAGCGTGAAGAAGCACATCTTGCGACGCGTCACGGCAGGCCCGCTCCGGCTCCGTTGCTCCTCGGGCGCCGCCATCGGCGGGATATCCACTTGCTCTCGAATCAGCTCGACCCGCCTGGGCTCGAGGCCTTGCTGCGCGTGCAGCCGCCCGATGTACCGCGCCGCATCGGGCCAGGCCGCCGCGTTTTCGGGTCGCGACAGCCGGTCGCTCCACTGTCGGTCGAGTTGCCGTAGTGTCCTCTGAGACATCGACAGCCCGTCCAACCCGGGAAACCGCCACAGCCGCACCTCGCCTGACGCCAGCGTCACGCGCGCCGACAACCGCGTGTTCACGACCGGCGGGTTCGGCGCGAACATGTCCCAGACCTCCCAGCACCCCGTCGCTCGCAGGTAGGGGCCGACCGCGGAGATCAGCCACCCCCGAGTCGGTTCGGGCAGCGCCAGTCCCGCGCAGACGATGGCGATCACGTGCCAGGCCACGAACGCTCCCACTGCGAGGCGTCCGAGGCCCCGGACGTCTGGGACGCCCACCTCTCCCGATTTATCGCGCGCGTCCATGCTCGGGTCGATTGAATCTGCTCCCGCGCCATGATAATCTTCCGGCTCCCGCGGGTCGCTCCGGCGCCGCGCAGCGAAGGAAGGTGTCCGCCTTGACCGGTTCGTCGAGACGAGTCTGTTCACTCATTCTTACCCTTCTCATGCTCTCCGGGACCGGCTGCGTCCGTGTCTCGAAGGTCTCCGACGTCGAGGAGCTCAAGACCCGCGTCGCCAAGCTCGAGCAACGCGCCGAGGCGATCGAGAGCTCCATCAAGGTCAACGAGCGGATGGCAGCGCTCGAAGCGCGCCTTGCCGAGCTTTCGCGGCCTGCAGTGGCGGCACCCGTGGCGCCGCTGTCCTCCGATCCGGCCGCCCAGACCGCCGCGCCTGCAACCGTTCCCGTGGCTGCGCCCGTGGCTGCCGTCAGCGCCGCGGCCGCCCATCCGGAGCGCTTCGGCGGCGAGTACCGGCAGGGCATCGGCACCGATCCGCCCAGCCTCGACCCCGCGCAGATCTCCGACACGACTTCCCATCGTGTCGGCCTCAACATCTTCGAGGGGCTCGTGGAGTTCAAGGACGAGGATCTTTCCGTCGTGCCGCTGCTGGCCAAATCGTGGGAGGTCTCGCCGGACGGTCGGGTCTACACCTTCGAGATCCGGCCCGGCGTCAAGTTCCACACCGGGCGCGAGGTCACGGCTGACGACTTCGTCTTCAGCTTCCGGCGGCTGCTGGACCCCAAGACGGCCTCGGTGCGCGCCTGGCTCTTCGACGAAGTGCTGGGCTACCCGGTGTTCAAGGCAATCCAGTCGGCTCGCGGTCAGCTCAAGTACCAGGCCGACGGCCAGTACGAGAAGGTCGAGGCCACGCGCATCGAGGAGGCGATCCGCTTCCTGGACGCGGTCGACAAGGAGCACCTGACTCGCGCCGAGATCCCCGATCCGGACAAGGTCCTGGCGACGATCGCGAAGGCCCGCGGGGTGCTCAAGCAGCTGACGGATGCGCTGGCCCAGGGGCGCGAGGCCGCCAAGGCCGTGACGGTCGACGCGGCGCTGATGCAGGAGCTGGAGGCGCCGAAGTTCGAGGACTACGTCACGAAGGGCATCGCGGCGCCGGCTCCGATGACGCTGCGAATCGAGCTGGCGAAGCCGTTTGCGCCGTTCCTGACGGTGCTTGCGATGCCCAACGCCGGCGTGGTGCCGAGGGAAGAGATCGAGAAGTGGGGCGATCGGTTCTCGGAGCATCCGGTCGGCACGGGGCCTTTCAAGTTTGCCAGCTGGCAGCACAACGTCGTTGTGGAGCTGGAGGCGTTCAAGGACTACTTCCTGGGGCGTCCCTACCTCGACAAGATGCGCTTCCGCGTCATCCCCGACGAGTCGGTGCGGTTGAATGAGTTCGAAATCGGGAATCTGGAGCACGTCAACGAGGTGCCGGACGAGAAGTACGAGACGATCAAGGCGACGAAGGACTATCCGGGTGTTCTCGAGGAGTGCGAGACGCTTTCGACCTTTTACATGGGCTTCAACATGACGAAGAAGCCTTTCGACGATTTGCGAGTCCGCCAGGCCTTCAGCCACGCCATCGACAAACACACCATCCTCAACGTGATCCGGCGTGGCCGGGGCAAGGTGGCCAACGGCGTCTTGCCGCCGGGGATGCCCGCCTACAACCCAGAGCTGAAGGCTAACGACTACGACAAGGAAAAGGCGATCGCGCTGCTGAAGGAAGCCGGCTACGAGGACCGGACGAAGCTGGGCGAGCTGGAGTACTGGTACAACGCCACGTCGTCCAACGACCCGAACGCGCGCCTGGCGGAGGTCATTCAGCAGAACCTCCTGCAGATCGGCGTGAAGGTGAAGCTGCAGACGACGGACTGGTCGACCTACCTGAAGAAGGTGGACCGGGGCGAGCTGGCGCTCTTCCGGATGGCGTGGGTGGCGGACTATCCCGATCCGGACAACTTCCTCTACATTCTCTTCCATTCGAAGAACCGCGGCGAGGCAGGCAACTACTCGATGTACAACAACCCCAAGGTGGACGAGCTGCTGGAGCGAGGCCGCACGACTCTGGGTATGGCCGACCGTGTAAAGGTCTACCAGGAGCTGGAGAAGCAGATCGTGGCGGATTCGCCTTGGACGTTCCTGTATCACTCGCGGCAGCCGTTCCTGCGGAAGTCGTACGTGAAGGGCGTCGTTTTCACGCCGCTTGGCAACGACGCCATCCGGATGCGAGGAGCCTGGCTGGACCAGAGCCAGATGAAGCCGGGTAACTGATGTTCGTCTACACCATCCGGAGGCTGCTGATCGCGGCGGGCGTGGTGTTCGCGGTCTACACGCTCACTTTCTGCCTGTCGCACATCGAGATTTTCAATCCG
This sequence comes from Candidatus Wallbacteria bacterium, assembly GCA_016190005.1. GTDB lineage: Bacteria > Muiribacteriota > UBA6191 > JACPRK01 > JACPRK01 > JACPRK01. Next base: position 5,389 of record JACPRK010000163.1, read on the forward strand.
CCCGTGAACTGGGTGGAGGCGCTGCTCGGCGTCCCGGAGGAGAATCGCACGAAGCTGGGTCTGGCCGACCCAGCGCGGCTGATGCTGGGCCAGCACGGTGACGTGAACACGGTGGAGCGCATCCGGGAAGAGCTGGGGTTGGACGACCCGGTTTTCTTCAACACGAGGGCTTTCAAGAGCGGCTCGTACCTGAGCCCGGCCAGCTGGAGCCAGTTCTTTCACGATCAGCGCCACGAGACGCAGTACTTTCGCAGCCTCTTCAACCTGCTCCTGGATTTCGATCTTGGCAAGGCCAACCGCACGCAGCAGCCCGTTTCGGAGATGCTGATCCAGGGCGCTTCGGTGACGCTGCAGCTGGCGCTGGCCGGCATCGTCGTCGCCGTGGTCATGGGGCTGACCCTCGGCATTCTCTCGGCGGTCTACCAGAACACCTGGATCGATCGGCTGGCGATGATCGGTGCCATTCTCGGCATTTCGGTGCCGATTTACCTGGTTGGGCTCGTGAGCATCTTGCTGTTCACGAAGTACTGGCGGTTGCTGCCTGGTGTGGGGATGGACGAATCGGTGCTTCCATGGCTGACTGTCCATCTGCCCTGGTTCATCGTGCCGCCTGGCTGGCTGCTGGAGGTGCGGCTTCCCGTGTACCTCGTGTTGCCGGCGATCGCGCTGGGGGTGCGTCCGGGGGCGGCGCTGGCGAGGATGATGAGGACGACGATGCTCGAGGTGATCCGGCAAGACTACATCCGCACGGCGCGCGCCAAGGGTCTGGACGAGTGGACGGTTGTGATGAAGCACGCCGTACGCAACGCGCTGATCCCGGTGGTGACGGTGCTGGGGCTGGAGCTGGCGGGATTGCTCACGGGCGCCGTTCTGACCGAAACCATCTTTTCAATCCCCGGGCTGGGGTATCAGTCGTGGAGCGCCCTGAAGGACATGAACACGCCGCTGATCATGGGGACGGTGCTGCTGGTGTCTGTGGTCTACGTGCTGGCCAACCTGTTGGTGGACCTCTCCTACGCGTTCCTGGACCCGCGCATCCGCTACAGCTGATCGACATGCACGATAACGGAAAGGTCTTCGTTCTCTCGTACTCCTCCCCGGAGGTGTGGCTGCGGCTGGTGGCTGCGGCCGTGCTGGTGCTATTGATGCTGGCGCCGCTGGCGCCGATGCCGGTCTGGCGAAGTCTCTGGATCGACGCCTGGAAGCGGTTGAAGCGGAATCTCTCCGCGATGGCTGGCTACTACATCATCCTGGGGCTCTGCCTGGTCGCCTTTCTGGCGCCCTGGATTGGTCCGTTCACGCCGTCGTACCAGGACTACGCGGCGGTGGAGCGGCGGTCGGCGGAGACACTTTCGGGCAAGCACGCCGACACCGTGGTGCGGATGCCGGACTTCTCGGGCGAGCACTGGCTGAGCGTCGACAACCTGGGCCGGGACGTCTTCAGCCGGTTGGTGCATGGAAGCGTCATCAGTCTGGAGGTCGCGGTGATCAGCCAGGGGGTGGCAGTGGCAATCGGCACGGTGCTGGGGTTGATCGCGGGCTACTACGGGGGGTGGATCGACGCGCTGTTGATGGCGGCGACGGAGGTCATTCTGGCATTCCCGTTCCTGCTGCTGGTGATGACGATCATCGCGATGTTCGGGATTCCGACGATCGAGACGATCTTCGTGATCATCGGGCTGGTGGGGTGGCCGTCGATAGCGCGCGTGGTGCGAGCGCAGGTGCTCTCGCTCAAGCAGAAAGAGTTCATCGAGGCGGCCCGCGCGATGGGGGCGACCGATGCGCGCATCCTGTTCCAGCACCTTTCGCCCAACACGATGGCACCGATCATCGTCCAGGTGAGCCTGGGGATGGCCGGGGCGATCCTCTCCGAGGCGGGCCTCTCTTTCCTGGGGTTCGGGGCGCAGGAGCCGACGCCTTCCTGGGGCTTGATGGTGGCGAAGAGCCAGGGCGACCTCGTGCCGCTCTGGTGGCTGCCGATCCTGCCGGGCGTGGCGATCATGTTGGCCGTCTTCGGGTTCAACCTGCTGGGCGACGGCCTACGCGACGCGCTCGACCCGCGGATGAAGACCTGACAATCTCACACGCCCGGCATGGCGGGCGCGGGTGGCAAGTGTTAGCTTGTTAAGGGGGGACGAAGATGCCCGACCTCCGGGACGACAACGACAAGCCACAGGACGCGTCACTAGAGCCAGAGCCCGAGCGTGGCCGTGTCCTGGGCTATCTGGCCCTCTCGGCGGCGCTCGTCGCCATCAGCGTCTCGGACATCCAGACGCGGATGCCGTCCAAACTGCCGCCCGAGCTGCGGCACGAAGTCCCGGCGCCCGAGCGGGACGCGGCCCGGCCGCCCTGGAGCAACCTGGTGCACGGTGATCTCTGGGACCCTGGGTTCCTGGACGGCTTGAACGAGCGCCTCCAGACGCGTCGCAAGTGGAGGCAATCCCGCTTCAACACGTATGGGGCGGAAGCCGTTCTCTCGATGGGCAAGACCGACGAGGCGATCGCGATGCTCCGCGAGGCGATCGACCTGGACCCCGCGAACCTGGAAGCCAGACTTCGGATCATCGAAGCGCTGAGCGCCGTGCAGCGCTGGCCGGCCGCCCGGCGGCACTACGACGACCTGCGTGCCGCGGGCGGCGACTTCCCAAACCCCGACAAGCGGCTTCTCGAAGCGTCCCCGCTCGTGGAGGATCATGTCGACGGTCCCGAGGGGCGGTAACGACCCATGTGGCGGATGTTACAAGCGTGTGACATACTGTGAGTGAGGTCACGCACACACCTGTGACGTTCGATCACGGAAGCGGCCGGCCGGAGCGACGGAGGCAAGGGGCCATGGAGATTCGGAAGATCTGTCTGATCCGGGGGAATCCGACGGACGAGATGCCAGACTGCATGCGATGGCGTGCCGTGGTCCCGCCGCTCGGGATCATGTATCTGGCGGCCTACCTCCGGGCGAAGCGGCCCGGGCGGTACGAGATCTCGCTCATCGACGCTGGGGTCGAGGGACTGGACGTCGAGGCCGTCCGGCGGCGCGTGGGGGAGCTGGCGCCCGAGGTCGTGGGGATCAGCGGACTTTCCGCCGAGGTGCCGGAGATGAGCGCCATCGCGAGCGCGGTACGGCGGACCCTGCCGCGGACGCGAGTCGTGATCGGGGGGCCGGCGTGCAGCTCAGACACCGCTCGGCTGGCCTCGGCGCCTGGCGTGGACTGCGTCGTCCTGGGCGAAGGCGAGGAGACTTTCCTGAATCTCCTGGAGGCCTTCGAGACGGAATCCGAGCTGGGAGGCGTGGCCGGGATCGCCTTCTGGAACGGGATCGGCATGACTCGCACGGCGCAAAGGCGCCCGATCGAAGACCTGGATGCCATGCCGTTCCCCGCTTGGGACCTGATCGACATCCCGGCCTACAGCGAGGGCGTCATCAACATGACGTACGGCATCTACAAGAAGAAGCCGTACATGGCGCTCTTCACGTCGCGCGGGTGCCCCTACCGCTGCACCTACTGCCACACCAACTTCGGCAAGAAGACCCGGTTCCGCAGCCCCGAGAACGTGCTGGCGGAGATGGAGTACCTCTATCGGGAGCTGGGCGTGCGGGAGTTCCACTTCTTCGACGACATCTTCAATCTCGACGCTCCGCGCGCCAAGCGGATCATGGACATGATCGTCGAGCGGGGGCTCGACGTCAGCCTGAGCTTCCCCAACGGCGTCCGCGGCGACATCATGGACGAGGAGCTGATCGTCAAGCTGGCGCGCGCCGGGACGTACTACATGTCGTTCGCCGTCGAGACGGCCACGGTTCGGCTGCAGAAGTTCCTGAAGAAGAACAACAACCTGCAGAAGCTCAAGCAGAACATCACGCTTGCGCGGCGCGAGGGGATCATGCCCCTCGGCTTTTTCATGCTCGGCTTTCCCGGCGAGACGCCCGAAGAGATCGACGCGACCATCGACTTCGCCTGTGAGCTCGACCTGGTCTACGCCTACTTCTTCTGCGTCGTCCCCTTCGAAGGCACGGAGCTCGCCGACCAGGTGCGCGCTCGCGGCGACACCGATTTCGAGTTCGACGGCAGCTGGACCTACCACGGGATGCACACCTACTACACCCAGGCGACAGGCATCGACCTCAACGCCTACCAGCGCAAGGCCTACTGGCGGTTCTACCTGAGCCTGCGCCGGATGTGGTACCTCTGGTGGCTCCATCCATCCAAGTGGGTCTGGTTCACGAATGGCATCAAGTGGATGTTCAACCTGGCCATCACCATGAGCCAGCTCGGGAACCGCTTGAGCGATCGCCAGCGCTTCGCCCTGGCCCGATGGCACAAGGCTTGAGAAGTGAGGCTTGAGGAGTGAGGCCTCAGGTTTCAGGCTTCAGGAGTCAGGCGTGAAGAAGAGGCCTGGCCAACTTTGGGCAGCTCGGGATGGGTAAGAACCCCCGCCCGGACAGTCAGCACCCCACTGTCTCCACTGCCTACTGCCTACTGTCTACTGGCTACTCCACTTCCCCCCCCGCCGTCCTCTCTCCAGCGCGCGTGATACGATGCGGCGATGCGTCCGATCGAGGAGCTGACGGCCGGCGAATGCAGCGCCCTGCGGGTCATCGCTTCCGACATCGATGACACGATGACCCAGGGGGCACGGCTAAGCGGCCGCACTCTTCATGCGCTGGAGCGCGCCCGGGACGCCGGGCTCTCCGTCGTGGTCGTGACGGGGCGGCCAGCGGGGTTCGTCATGGCACTGGCGGCGTACCTGCCGGGCGTCGCTGCGGTGATCGGCGAGAACGGGGGCGTTCTGGCCGGGCCGGACTCCTGCAAGATCCTGCCGGCGGGGGACCAGGACATCGCGCACTTGCGCGAGCGGCTGGCGGCCTGCCACGCCGACATCGCGCACGAGGCACCCGAAGCCGTCACCTCGGGCGACACCTTCGCGCGGCTGACGGATCATGCCTATCTCGTCGACGGCTTGTCGGCGGCGACGCGCAGCGCGATCGATCGCGTCGCTGCCCGGCATGGCTTCGAGACCTCGGCCAGCTCCATCCACGTCCACGTGAAGCTGCCGGGCCATACGAAGGGACGCGCCCTGGCCCGATGGCTGGCTGCCCGCACTCCGGCGGTCGCCCACGGCCAGGTCCTGACCGTCGGCGATTCCGAAACCGACGCCACTCTCTTCGACACGAGCGTCTTTCCGTTGTCGGTCGGAGTAGCCAACATCGAGCGCGTTCTGGGGCGCCTGGCGACGCCCCCGGCCTTTGTTACGCGAGGCCGTGAAGGCGCCGGTTTCGTCGAGCTGGTCGACTGGGTGCTGGCGCGCAGGAGCAGCCCGGCGTGAGCTCTGCGGCTGGCGGCGCGTGCCTCCCGCGCGCGGCGGCGCTCTGCCTGCTCGCCGGCTGCCTGGCGCTGTTCGGCTGCGGGGAGCCGAAGGAGCCGGAGCTCTGGATCTACACCTCCATCTACCGAGAAGTGCTCGACAAGCTGGCTCCCCAGGCGCAGGCTGCGATGGCGGGCGTGAAGCTGCGCTGGTACAAGGCCGGAAGCGAGGAAGTCGCGGCCCGCATCACCGCCGAGCTCGCCAGCGGCCAGACACCGGCTGACATCCTCATGACCGCCGATCCGTTCTGGTACCAGGCCCTCAAGGAAGAGGGCCTTCTGCGCCCCTACCGGCCGCCGGAGGCCTCGCGAGTACCGCCGGCCCTGACCGACCCCGAGGGCGCGTACCTGACCAGCCGCGCTGCCGTGATGGTGATCGGCTACAACGCTCAGGTCTTCAGTGCGGACCAGGCACCCGAAACCTTCGCCGAGCTGACCCAGCCCAGGTGGCAGGGAAAGGTCGTCATCGGCGACCCCCTCAAGTCGGGGACCGCTCTGGCCACGGTCGCGATGCTCTCGAACAAGCTGGGCTGGGACTACTTCAAGGCACTGCGCGCTTCCGACGTCGTCGTGGAAGGCGGCAACAGCGCCGTGCTGCGGCGCATCGAGACGGGCGACCGGCCGGTCGGAGTGCTTCTGCTCGAGAACCTGCTGAAGGCGCGCGAAAATCGCTCGCCCGTCGAGATCGTCTATCCGCGCGACGGCGCCGTCGTGATTCCGAGCCCCATCGCCATCGTCGCCGGCACCGACCAGCCCGTCGCGGCCGAGCGCTTCGTCCGATTCGTCATGAGCCCCGAGGGGCAGCGCGCCATGGTCGAAGGCTACATGTATCCGGCCGACCCCGGCATCGCGGGGCCGAAAGGCTCGGCGCCCTTCACGAGGCTGCTGGCGATGGGCCGTTGCCTCGATACGAAGTTCGTCCGTGAGATGACGGCCGAGCGCGAGACCCTGAAGGAGACGTTCGGCCAGATCATGTTCGAGTGAACAGGAGCATGAAGATGGAGCACCAGGGACGCCCAAACCTTCCTGCGAGCTCGACGCTCGCGAAGCCCGAGCCGGTCCGACCATGTCTAACCGGATGAGACACCAGACCGCCGGAATCAAGCCGTCGCGGTCCGGGTGGGCATCGCCGGCAGCGCTGGTGGGGGCGGTTGCCGTGGGGCTCTTGCTCTACTTCTGCGTGCTGCCGTTGGCCCTCCTGGTGAAGCACAGCTTCCAGGGCGGTGATCCGTTCGCGAGCTACCGGCTGGTCGCCTCGCGCGCCGCGAACTGGTCCGCATTGAAGGGAACGCTCACGGTGGCTTCGGGGGCGGCGGCCATCGCGTTTCTGCTGGGAGTGCCGCTCGGCTGGCTGGTGGCGGCGACGGACTTGCCGGGCGCTCGGAGCTGGCGGTCGCTCCTGGCGTTGCCGTACGTGGTGCCTGCGTACATCGGAGCCGTCGGGTGGACCTACCTCCTGTCGGATCGCGCCGGATGGCTGAACCGGCTGCTGACCGAGGGGCTCGGAGCGCCCGCCCTGCCGGTGAGCATCTACTCGCTCGAAGGCATCATCTTCATCGAAGGGGTGTTCTTCTCGCCGTTTGTGCTGATGGCCGTCGCCGAAGCCGTCGAGCGGATCGATCCCGCGCTCGAGGAAGCCGCGCGCGTCTCGGGCGCCGGGCCGGTTCGCGTCTGGCTCGATGTCACCTGGCCGATGGTCCGGCGGGCCGCGCTGGGCGGCGCGCTCCTGGCCTTCCTGGGGACGTGCGCCTCTTACGGGGTTCCGGCGGTGTTGGGCCCGTCTGCGCGTCCGCCGGTTTCGGTGCTGACGACGCGTATCAAGGGCTACATCGACCTCCATACGACAGGAGGATTCCGGCAGGCGACGGCGCTCTCTGCGGTTCTGTTGCTGGCGGCGCTGGCTTTCCCGCTGGCGGAGCGCACGAGTGGCTCGGATTCTCGCTCGGCCGGGTCACGACCCGCGGGCCGCAAGCCCGTGGCGCTGGGCCGGTGGCGGACGGCGGCCCTGGCCGGCGTCGGCGCGGTCTTCGGCCTGACGACGTTCCTCCCGATCCTGGCGCTGCTGATCAGCTCCTTGATGGAGAACGTCGGGCGAGGATTCTCCTGGGAGAACCTGTCGCTGGTCCACTACTGGGTCGTACTGCGGCGGCCCGAGGCTGGTCTGGCGTTGCGGAATAGCTTTCTGCTGGCCGCGAGCGCCGCGACCTTGGCGGTCGGAGTCGGCGGGACTCTGGCGCTGATGCAGGCGCGCGGCGGGCTTCGCTGGGGCTGGGTGCTGACGCCGCTGGCGTGGCTGCCGTACGCCGCGCCGGGGACGGTCCTGGCCATCGGAGCCATCCTCGCGTACACGGGCGCCTGGGGCATCAACCTCTATGGCACGCTCTGGATGCTGCTTGCGGCGTACGCCGCGAAGTATCTGGCGCTGGCCTACCGGATGGCTGCGGCCGGCATCGAGCAGGTGCATCCGTCGATGGAGGAAGCGGCGCGCATCTCGGGCGCTTCGAGGCTGCGGTCCATCCTCGAGGTGCTGGTGCCGATGGTGCGCGGCCACCTGGTGGCGGCGTGGTTCCTGGTGTTCATGCCGAGCTTCGGCGAGCTGACGATGTCGATCCTGCTCTTCGGGCCGGATACGCCGACCCTGGGGACGATGCTCTTCGAGCTCCAGAGCTACGAGGACCCGTCTGCCGCGAGCGTGCTGGCAGTGCTGATCGTGGCCGTGATTCTCCTTTCCAATGCCCTGGTGCGACGGTTGAGCGGCGGCCGCTACGGAATCTGACCAAAGGAGTCGGTGGACCCGATGTCGACATTGGAGCTTCGAGCGCTGGGCCGCTCCTACGGAACCCACGCTGTGGTGACCGGCTTCGATCAGAAGATCGCCTCCGGCGAGTTCGTGTCGTTCCTAGGCCCCTCCGGGTGCGGCAAGACGACGACCCTGCGGATGATCGCCGGGCTGGACGAGCCGACGAGCGGCGAGGTGGAAATCGGCGGCCGGCTGGTGAGCGCGCCCGCGCGGGGCGTCTTCGTGGCGCCGGAGGAGCGGCGGCTGGGCATGGTCTTCCAGAGCTACGCCCTCTGGCCGCACATGACGGTCGGCGAAAACGTCGGCTATCCGCTGAAGCTGCGCGGGGTGTCGCGCCAGGAACGGGACGCTGCGGCTGCGCGGATGCTCGAGCTGGTACACCTGGGCGGCCTGGGCGGCCGCCAACCGCACCAGCTCTCTGGCGGCCAGCAGCAGCGTGTGGCGCTGGCGAGGGCGCTGGTGATGGAGCCGGAGGTGCTGCTGCTGGACGAGCCCCTTTCGAACCTGGACGCTCAGCTACGCGAGGAGCTGCGCTTCGAGATCAAGGACCTGCAGCGGAGGCTGGGCGTGACGGTTGTCTTCGTGACGCACGACCAGTCCGAGGCGATGGCGATGTCCGACCGCATCATCGTGATGCGGGAGGGGCGCATCCGGCAGGTCGGCCCGCCGGCGGAGCTCTACGACCACCCCGCCGACCTCTTCGTGGCCGGGTTCCTGGGCCTGGCCAATGTTCTCGAAGGAGTGGTCGAATCTTCCGGGTCTGAAAGCTGCCGCGTGCGGCTCTCGGGCCTGGCGGGCCAGCCGGTCGTCGACTGCCGCGGGACCGTGGCTACGGGCTCGCGCGCAGACATCGTGATCCGCCCCGAGCATTTCGAGGTCGCCCCCGGCGAGACGACCGGCCTGGTCTCGGGGAAGGTGACTCGTGTGACGTTTCTGGGCGACCGGGTCGATTGCCGCGTGGCCAGCGGCGGGGCCGAGCTGCGGCTGGCTCTGGCAGCCGGTTCCGCGCCTTGCCTAGGGGACACGCTTGCGCTGCGGGCGCGGGACGCGGTGGCCTTCGCTCAGGGACCGCGCAACGGATAGCTGCCGCCCGCCACGGTCTGCTCGGTGGCGGGGACACCGTTGATCGAAAGCGGCTTGACGCCCTCGGCCGTCAGGGGAAAGGACACGTAGCCGATCGCTCCTGCCACGGTGGATACGTAGCGCAGGACCGCGGCGTCGCTCTGGAAGGATCGCGGTGGTTGGCCTTCGCCCTTGATCCGCGCGGCCAGCCAGTGCTCTTTCATGGCGGTGTCGTCCATCCGGTGGACGCGCTTGTCGAAGAGCGCTCGCTCGGGGCTTCCGGCCTCCTTGTTCACGGGGTTGACCGGTAGGCCTCCCAGCCGCTGCAGACGCCCCAGGAAGATGCGCGAGAGCTCCTCCATCCGGACGTCGGTCGCAGGCAGCGCCGGGTGTGCCACCACGACCAGCGCAGCGGCGCCGGCGTCCGAGGCGAGGGCGCCCATCAGGAGCGACAGTATCGCTAGGCGGCGCATCAGAAGAGGATCGAGAGGGACGTGCCGATCCGGTTGTAGGAGGCCCCGCCCGGAGCGTCGTCCTCATGGCGGATCAACTCGAGCTTCCCGAGAACGCTGTCAGCGAACCGGCGGTTGACGCCCAGCAGGAGCTCCGTCTGCCGCAGGGAGGCCGGCGAAGTGCGATCGGGGTCCCAGGTGTCCAGGCGTCCGACCAGTTTCCAGTTCCGGTCGAGCCTGTACGACGGTTGCAGGTAGAAGGCGTCGATGGAGCGATCGCCGCCGTGGCGGAGCCACTCGGCCTGGGCGTGCCAGCGGCCGCGGTCGAAAGTCCACCAGAGCACGCCGATGTTCTCCAGGCGGTCGCCGTCGGCGTCGTTCTTGTTACGGTAGGCCGAGAGGCCCACCTTCCAGCGGCGAGGTTTCCCGGCCGAGAGGTCGAAGCCCACGGCCTTGTTGCCGTTAGCGTCGTCGGCGTGGGGCTTGGCTCCGCGGCCGTTGGTGACGAAACCGACGTAGTCGATCTCGGCGCGGCCGCGCTGCACGGAGCCGCTGGCCGAGACACCGGTCTGGTTCACCGGGATGAGCGCGTTGCGGAAGGTGAAGGGCTGGGCGCTGGTCTCGGTGATGGGGTCCCAGTGGTTGCGGTTCCAGACACCGTACGGGGTGAGGAACTTGCCAAGCCGCAGGCCCAGGTAGGGGCTGCGGTTGTAGTTGGCCCAGGCCTGTTCGACGAGGATCTCGCCGTCGCCACCGCCGCCCCCCTTCAACTCCGCGCCGCGCTCGAACTCGATCTCGCTATAGGCCTTCCACTCGGGAGAGACCTGGCTGCTGAAGATGTAGTACACATGCTCGGCGTCGAAGCTGGCCGGGCGGCCCTTGCGGGTCTCGTGGGCGAAGTCGAGGTCGAGCCAGCTAGTGATCTGGAGTCTGGGCGCCTCGCGCTCGGAGGCCGTGGCCAGCTCCTCCTGGACCCCGAGGGCCTCCTTGAGCGAGGCGACTTCGGTCTTGAGCCGGGCGAGCTCGAGGCTGACATCGGCCGCGCGGGTCGCTGGCGCCACGGCGGGGCGCGAAGCCGAAGACGTTGCCTTGCGGGGCGGCGCGGGTCGGACGGCCAGACCCGAGCGTTTGGCGTCCGGGCTGTAGCTCTTGAGGCCAGACAGGTAGAGCTTCTCCTGGGCAACGCGCATCTCCCGCTCGATGCCGGCGCCTCGGGCGGCCGGGGCCGCGAGGGCTCCGAGCGCCATGGCGGCCACCATGGCGATTCGCCACGGATAGCCCCCCGGGTTCCTGAACATCGGCCCTCCAGCGGGGCCGGCGCGTCATGCTAGGAGGGGCGGCCCCTGAGGTCCTCCGGGCGGACTGTCATGGAGACCAGTCTGTACACAGTTATCGGCTGCTCACGGCCCTTGACCTTAACCGGCCCGAGCGGCTCGGCGACGCAGATTTCCGAGATCTCGAGATAGGCGCTCTCGCTCATGACGACGTCGGCGCCGAACTGTTTCGTGAGGCCTTCGATGCGGCTGGCGATGTTCACCTCGTCGCCGATGACGGTGTACTCCATGCGCTCTGGCGAGCCGATGTTGCCGGCAACGACGTCACCCGTGGTGAAGCCGATGCCCATGACGACCGCGGGGAGACCTCGTGCCTGGCGATCGGCGGAGATGGCCTTGATCCGGGACTGCATCTCCAGGGCCGCGAAGGCGGCCTTGGCGCTGGCGTCGGGGACGTCGAACGGGACGCCCCAGACGGCCATCAGGGCGTCTCCGATGAACTTGTTCACCATCCCGTCGAAGCGGAAGACGATGCCGACCATCTCGGCGAAGTACTCGTTCAAGAGCGCGACGACTTCGTGGGCTGGCATCTGCTCGGACAGAGTGGTGAAGCTGCGGATGTCGGTGAAGAGGTTGGTGGCGCGCCGCCGCTCGCCGCCGAGCTTGAGCGCGTCGCGCTCGGAGAGGATCTTCCGGGCGACGGCGGGAGAGACATGGCGCGAGAAGACGTCGCGGAGGAACTCCCGGTCGCGAAGGCCGCGCAGCATGTAGTTGAAGGCGTCGACCAGCCGGGCGATCTCGCCGGAGGCCCGGAGCGTGAGCTCGGCGTCGAAGTGGCCGCCCTGGACGCGCTGCATCGCGTCGCGCAGGCTCTCCAGGGGGCGAACGAGCTGGAAGGCCATGGCGAATCCGAGGAGCGTCACTGCCAGCGCGAGCGCGCCGCCGACGCGCAGCATTTCGCGCTTCAGGCCGACGATGCTGGCGAAGGCCTCGGCGCCCGAGACGCGGTAGAGGAGTGTCCATCCCAGGCCTGGGAACGTGCCGTGGCCGCGGGAGCGGGCGAAGCCGACGAGGTCGCGCTGGCCGGTGGCGGGGTCGGTGACGACCCGGTAGCCACGTGGACTCGAAAGAGCGTTCGGGTCCAGGTCGAGCCCCAGCTCTCGAGGCGTTGGCGGCGTGGTCCCGTGGGAGGCGCGGAGCATGGGGGGCATGCCGATGGCGCGTCCCGACGAATCGAGCAACAGAAACCACGGGGCGCTGTCGCCCGAGACGCGCACGGCCTCGAGGATGGCGTAGACGTTGGCGAAGTCGAGCGCCGCCAGCAGGCTGCCGGGAGCCAGCTTCGCCTCGGCCCACTCGATGGGAGCCCCGAGGAGCATGACGGTCGACTTGAGCGTGTCGGAGCGGGCAGGGCCCGCATAGCGTGTGGCCGCGGTGCGGCGGCGATCGAGCTCGGCCAGCTCGGGCGGCAGAGGTCGGTTCATCAGGCCGGCGTCGGTGGCGGCCTGCACGCGCCCCTTGTCGTCGACGACGAAGAGGCCGGGGATGCCCGGGTAGGTTTTGCGGATCTCATCGAAGTCGGATAGGACGCGCCAGTCGGCGTCGAACTCGCCGATCGCCGCGTTGACCACGGACTTGATGCGCGCCCAGTGGCGGATGTCTTCGAAGCGCTCCTGCAGCTCGCGGTCGACCTTGTCGAGGGTCTCCGCCGCTGCGTTGGCCAGCGCCGTTCCGATGGAGCGCTCCAGCGCCTCGCCGCCGCGTCGGAAGGCCAGCGCGCCGAGCGATATCGTCGACGCGGTGACCACCAGCAGGACCAGCAGCAGTATGCGACTCTTGATGCTCATGAGGGTTGCCCGAACTCCTGTGAGCCGCAATCCCGATGCCAGCGTCCCCTATTTCTGCCGTTCCCATTCTCTTCTTTACCTGCGCTCGACAGCGGGCTATAATTGTGGGCCCCGCCGCGACCGGCGTGGTGGCCCGGAGGGCGCGCTTGATTCCCTGCTTCGAACATCTGAGGTCCGACCTCGAGGTGGCGACCGATTTCATCGGCGACAACTTGTCGGTCGATTCGCCCTTCATCGGCGAGATGGCCAAGCACTTCCTTTCGACGCTGGGGCAGCGCATCCGGCCGTCGCTCGTGCTGGCCTTTTCGCGTTTGCACCGCCGCTCGACCCCGCCCGGGGCGCCCGGCCTTGCGGCGATGACAGAGCTGGTCCACTCCGCGTCGCTCTTGCACGACGACGTCGTCGACAAGGGACGGATGCGCCGCAACCGCGTGACCGTCAACGCCAAGTGGGGCAACAAGGAGGCGGTGCTGCTCGGCGACCTGCTGCTGTCGCGCTCGCTGAAGGTGCTGGCGCAGGAGAATGACCCCCGCATGATCGAGGCGCTCTATTCGATCACGGCCTCGCTCTCCGAGGGACAGCTCCTGGAGCTGGAGAACTTCGGCAACCGCCACCTGGACGAGCCCGACTACCTGCGGATCATCGAACTGAAGACCGCCGTCTTCTTCGCCGAGTGCTGCCGGATCGGCGCGCTGGCGGCGAAGGCCTCCGACGAGCAGATCGACCGGGCGCGGGAGTTCGGCCTGCAGATCGGCTACTGCTATCAGATCCTCGACGACCTGCTCGACGTGACAGCCACACTGTCTTCGCTCGGTAAGGACATCCAGAACGACCTGCTGCACGGCAAGATGACCCTGCCGTACATCTATTGCCTGGGTCAGAGCGAGGGGCGAGAGCTGCTCGACTTCCCCGAGGCCCGGCCGCCGGCAGCGGATCGCGTGGCATCGTACATCCGCCGATCGGGCGCGTACGACTACTGCGTCGAGAAGGCTCGTGCCCACGCGGCCGCCGCGCTCTCCTCGGCGGCCCGGCTGGGTGACCCGGCGCTGGAGGCGACCCTCGAACAGTTCGTCGCGTATCTGTTCAGCCGGATGGAACGCTACTCGGCGGCGACCGCGCAGCCGTCGGCGACCGCCGAGACGCCGACTGCGGCAGCCTGAGGGCTCGCCGCCCCTGGGCGCTGGTCCGGATGTTGCTTGAGCAGCAGCGAGGCCGCGCGACGCGGCTGCCGACCGGACGCCGGACCCTGGCGCAGGAGAGCGATTGGAAACCCTGGAATTGACCGAGACCGCAGCCGAGCTGGCGACCCGCCCTACCCCGCCCAGGGCCCTGAATAGAGGCCCCAGCCCCATCGCGCTCGTCGGGCTGGGCGTCAGCATCGCGTTCCTTTATCTCTTCCTGCGAAACGTAGACTGGTCGGCGCTGACGGCTTCGCTGGCCCAGGCGCACTACATCTACGTGCTCCCCGCGCTGGCGGTCTGGTTCTTCGGACTCTGGATCCGGACCCTGCGCTGGAAGCTGATGGTGCGCCACATGAAAGACGTGCCGATGGGGCGCTTGCTCTCGGCGATGAGCATCGGGTTCATGGCGACGAATCTCCTGCCGGCGCGTGTCGGAGAGATCGTGCGGGCGGCGGCGCTGGCCCGCACGGAGCGGCTGAAGGTCAGCGGCGTCTTCGCCACGATCGTGGTCGAACGGATCTTCGACGTCCTCTCGATCCTAGTGTTCATGGTGCTGGTGCTGCTCTATCTCCCCGCGCGAGGCGAGGACGCCGCGACCTTGCAGAGCTTGCGGATGTTCGGCGGCCTGTTCGCCGCGGTGATTGCGGGAGCGGTCCTGTTCCTGGTGCTGCTGCGGCTGTATCCGGCCCGCGTGAAGGTCGCGCTGGCGCCGGTGCTGGGCCGGCTTCCGGGAGGACTGGCGCACCACATCTCTGCTGCGCTCGACAACTTCGTCGAAGGTTTGGGGATGCTTTCTGGCTGGGGCGAGATGGCCGCTATCTCGGTGCTGTCCCTTCTGCTCTGGCTGACGATCGGCATGATCAACTGGGTGCTCGCGTTCGCCTTCGAGATCGAGATCTCGGTGCTGGGGGCCTGCATGATCTTCGTGGTGACGGCCTTCGCGATCGCGCTGCCTCAGGCGCCGAGCTTCATCGGCGTCTTTCACGTCGCTGTGGAGACCTCGCTCAAGCTGCTCCACGTGGGGACGGTCTCGGCCAAGAGCTTCGCCATCGTGCTCTGGGCGATCTCGGTGCTGCCGTCAATCTTCCTGGGGCTCTGGTTCCTCTGGCGGGGCGGACTGTCGCTCGGGGAGCTGACCGAAACGCGCGTGAGTTGAGGCTGACCTGAGCGCCGGGAGTCTGGTAGACTTCCGCTCGTGCCCGCGGAAGTCCGCCTTGCCCACGAGATAGAGCGACTGCTCTCTGCGCCGTCTGCGGCTCGCGCCAAAGAGGTGCTGGACAAGGCCGAGAAGCTCGCGGCGGCTGAGCGGGGCAGCCTCTTCGTTCGCGGGCTTTCGAGCCGCTTCTGGGACGTGCGCAAGGCTGCCTCCGAGAAGCTCTGCGCGCTCGGCGCCGAAGTCGCGCTGCCACTCTTGAAGCCGGTCATCGACGATCCGAAGAGCGACGACAACTCGATCTACTGGTCGATCCAGTCGCTGGCAAGCCTGGGGGCCGAGGGTGCCGAGATGCTGCTCGACTTCCTCTCGAGGTGCCCCGCGGAGCTGCGCGTGTTCGCGATCAAGGCGTTCGCCAAGGTCCACACGGCCCGCGCCATCCCGGCGATGGTCGAGATGCTCAACAGCCCCGACTACGCCACGCGGGAAGAGGCAGCGCGCGTGCTGGCCGAAAGCGCCGACGAGTCCGTGGGGGCCGTGCGCCACCTCTTGAACAACGGCACGCCCGATCAGAAGTTCTGGGCCTTCAAGATCCTGGCGAAGGTCATGGGCGTCAAGGCCGTCGAACCGCTGACCAAGATCCTGAAGAACCCGGCCGAGGAGCAGCAGGGCGCCTACGCGCTGGCGGCGCTCAAGGAGATCCGCCATCCGGTCGTCATCCCGACGCTCATCTCGATGCTGGGTCACGACAGCTGGTACTACCGCGCCGAGGCCGCCGAGATCCTCGAGGGGATGGGGGAGATCGCGGTCCCCGAGCTCAAGAAGGTCCTGGATAGCGACAACGCCGACATCCGCTTCTGGGCGATGAAGATCCTGCGCGAGATCCTGGGGTCGCAGATTGTCGGACTGCTCGAGAAGTATCTCGCCAGCCCCCAGAAGTCGGCGCGCTACTCGGCGGTGCTCACGATCGGCGGCCTCAAGGACGCCGCGGCCGCCCGGCTGCTGATCCGCTGCTTTCAGGACGAGGCCTGGATCATCCGCAAGATCGCCAGCGACAACCTGGTGCGGATGGGCGACGTCGCGCTCAAGTTCCTGCTCGACAACCTGGGGAGCGACAACGAGGAGAGCCTGTACTGGACCCTGACGACGCTGGGCAAGATGGGCGACGACGCCGCCGAGCCGTTCGTGGCGAGGCTCCTGACGCACGGGCAGAAGAACATCCGCGCGCACGCCGTCGAGAGCCTGGCCGGCATCGCAAGCGAGGCCGCGGTCAACGATCTGATCAAGGCGTTCAAGAACGATGTCTGGATCGTGCGGCAGCGCGCCTGCGAGGCGCTGGCCAGGCTGGGGGACCGAGCGCTCAAGTCGCTCCTGGCCCACGTCGATGACGCCGACGGGGACGTAGCCCACTGGACCGACAAGGTCCTCTCGACCTTCACCCACGCGGGCCTTCCCAGGCTTCTGGCCGATATCAAGCGCGCCAAGCCCGACGACCGGGAGGCGCTCCTGAAGCGGCTGCGCGTGCAATCGCCCGTCACCGTCGCCGACCTGCTGAAGTCGCCCAACGCCGGTAAGGAGGCCGTGCTGCGCTTGCCGGTTCCGGCCTCTCCTCAGGAGGCCGTCGCGTCCGCTCCCGAGTCGGCCGGAGTACCCCGCCCGGTCGCCAAGAAGCCCGCGATGTCGCTCTTCGACGCGCCGTCGCAGGGCGTCTACCCGATGAGTTTCGACGAGATCCTCCTGCATGCACAGAAGTGCGGCGCCTCCGACCTGCACGTCAAGATCGGCGAGCCGCCCGTCTTGCGGATCAACGGCGTGCTCACCAAGACCAACTTCCCGCCCGTCTCGGCCGATGCGTCCAAGGCTCTGGTATCGGCGATCTTGACCGACCACCAGAAGCACGTGCTGCTCGAAAACCTCCAGCTCGACTGCAGCTACGAGGTGACCACGGGCTGTCGGTTCCGGCTCAATCTTTACAAGCAGACGCGCGGGCTGGAGGCCGCCTGCCGCTACATCGACCCCGACATCCCGGCGTTCCGGCAGCTCGGGCTGCCCGACTGGGTGATGGCGAAGATCGGCAGCTACGCCGACGGACTGGTCCTGGTCACGGGTCCGACGGGAAGCGGCAAATCGACCACAATCGCGTCTCTCATCGGCTACATCAACCGGCATTTCAGCCGCCACATCATCACGATCGAGGACCCGATCGAATACGTCCACGAGAACGTTCTCTCGCTCATCAGCTATCGCGAAGTCGGAATGGACGTGCATTCCTTCCCGCTGGGGCTGCGCGGGGCGCTGCGCGAGGACCCCGACGTCATCCTGATCGGCGAGCTCCGGGACAAGGAGACCATCTCGACGGCGTTGACCCTGGCGGGCACGGGACACCTGGTGCTGTCCACTTTCCATACATCCAATGCGAGCCAGACCGTCGAACAGCTGATCGATTTCTTCCCGACGGACCAGCAGACCCACGTTCGCCGGCAGGTGGCGTTCATTGTCCGGGCGATCCTCTCGCAGCGGCTCTTCATCCGGCAGGATGGTCGTGGCCGTGTTCCGGCGCTGGAGATCCTGCTCTCGACCCACGCGGTCCGGAACCTGATCCGCGACGGCAACACCCAACAGCTCTACAGCGTCATCCAGGCCAGTGCCGAGGACGGCATGCAGACCTTCGACGCGAGCCTGATGGAGCTGGTCGGCAACCGCTCCATCAGCTACGAAGACGCGCTCCCCTTCGTCTACGACTTGCAGAACTTCAAGCCGAAGGGCGGCGGTGGCGGCCGTGGCGGACGACCATGATGCAGCTACTGACAATCAACGGATACTGATGTAAGGTACTCGTGGAGGTCCGGCCAAGCGGGGTGTCGGCCGAGCCTACAAGAAGAGTGGCACCACGCTTGCTTTCGAAAGCACGAAGCATCCGGGCAGACGGATGACCGAGAAGCCAAGGTGGTAGAGAAGTGGACGGCAGCAAGAAGAACCCCCTGGATCGCGTCATGATCCCGCCGGCCAGCAAGCCGGGCGAGGAGTTGCGTCTGATGTTCCGGGCATCGGGTCGCACGACCGCTGCTTCGGGCGGCGTGCAGCAGAAGCTGGACGCTCGGCTGACGCGCTACGACGAGGGGTCTCAGCAGACGATCGAGGAGATCCAGGAGATGCTCGATCGAAGCCCGAACAATGCAAGCCTGCTCGATTGGCTGGCCTTCATGATGTACACAAACGAGCGGTTCCTGGAGTCGATCGCTCTTTACAGGCGTCTGATTGACCTGCACCCCGAGAACGCGACCGCCCACTACTACAGCGCCAACTGCTACTTCAAGATGGGCGACTGCGAGAAGGCCATCGTCTCCTGGCGCAAGGCCCAGACGCTTTCACCCGCCAGCAAGATCGGCCGCAAGGCCGCCGCCCGCATCGACATGGCACGCGGCAAGATCACCGGCGATCGGACGTTTTAGGCTGGAGGAGTCAGGCTTCAGGGATCAGGGATCAGGGATCAGGAGTCATCCTCGAGCCTCACCCCTGACTCCTGAAGCCTGACTCCTGAAGCCTGAAGCCTGATCCCTGACTCCTGAGGCCTGACCGACTTTACGGTTGCGCCGGGACGCGGCGGCGGCGATACTTGGGCTCCGTGAAGAGGCCGGGTTGGGTCGCGATCGGGGCGGCGCTCGCCGCTGCCTTCGTCTGCGCGGCCGCTGTCGGCGCCCGGCCGGCGGACCGGCTCTTCGCCAAGTACCACTGGCGAATCTCTGCCTCCCAGCCCGACGGCTCGGCCTCGTCATTCGTGCTTTGCCCGCGCGGCGAGCTCAAGTTTCGCGTGTGGCCGGATGGCCGCGGCCTGCGTTCGAATCGCGGGGGGCGGCTCGTTTACCTCGAGCTCTTCGTCAACGGCAAGTTCGTCAGCCGCATCGACGAGCGCGGCCGCATCGGGCTCGATGAGGGCAGGGGGATCGATGCCCAGGCCGGCACGCCATGGGTCGAGGCAGGTGCCCGGGACGGAGTCCGCTTCGGCCTCAACAAGCTGACCCTGGTCTACCGAGGCGTGATGGGCGAGGGGGACCGGGAGGAGCCTGGGCCGGGTGTCTGGAGAGGAGAGGTCGAGCTGGCGCGTTGCCGGCTCTACGACATGCTCCGCATCCTGAAGGGCTTCGCCCAGGTGACCGGCCTGGAGGCCGAGCTCTATCGCGCCTTGTTGCGCCTGGACACCGACCTGCGCTCCGACGACCGCAGCGCCACGCTCGACAACCTGAGCCGGGCCATGTCGGATGTCGTCGCGCGGTCCCGCGAGGTGCTCACCGATCCCGAGACGCGCCGCTTCCTGGCCGAGGTCGACGACATGCACTTCCAGCAGCATGCGACACGAATGGATCTCGGGGCCGTCTGGGAGGACAAGCTGGCAACGCTCCAGCGGATGGAGTCGTTCTGGGTCCGCTCCAGGACCGAGGCCGACTCGCGCACGCTCTACCGCCGTGCAGGCGGCATCTCCGACGAGCTCGAGGACGTGGCCCTGGCTCGGGAGAACCTGCGAAACCTGTACTGGGTCTACTCGGCCCGCGACTTTGCCAGCTTCACGGCCGACCGCTTCGAGTCGACGATCGATCTCGGACGGCAGAATCTCGAGGTGATGGGCGATCTCCGGAGTCGGCTCCAGCAGTGCCGCGAAGAGCTCCGGGCGAAGGCGAAGGCGTGGCTGGCGCGCGGCGGCCGGTCGCCGGGCAGCGACGACATCCGCGGCCCTTACCAGGTGCTCGAGGCCGGCGGGCGCGTGGAGCCGCGAGCCTATGTCGACCCCGACCGGGTCGCGGGTGCCGAGAGGGAGCTGAACCTCTATCTGACGCTCGTCGACCAGCTGGTGGAGCGCGACACCCGCTTCCTGCGACTCGAACTAGCGTTTCTGTCCGAGGTCATAGGCCGCTCGCCCCCCGAGCCCGCGAAGAATCGGCGGCCGCGGCGGGCCCGCCAGAAGTGGGAAAAATAGGGCTCAGCAGCTGACTTCCAGCAGCTGGCCCCACTCGGTGCCTACGAGCGCGCGGGCGCCGTCGGGGCTAAAGGCGACCGCCAAGAACGCCCCGGCGCCCGGAGGCCCCTCGTAGAGAGAATCGAGCGCTCGCGTCCGGGCGTCGAAGCGGTAGAGACGCGCCCCAGTCTCTGACGGACCGGCGGGGCCGGTTGCCAGGAGCGCCCAGGGCTCCGAGGGGTGGAAGGCGATCCCGTGGACGGCCGTGGCCCGCGGCCCCGGGAGGGCTTCCGGAGGCTTCCCGTCGGCGACCCAGGCCAGCGCCCCGGCTCCGGGGACGTCGTCCTGCCTGGGACGCCCCCCGGCCAGGAAGGCGGTCCCTTTCGGCTCCCAGGCGACCGCCGTCAGCGCCGGCAGAACCATGCCATCGACCAAGGCCAACCGCCCGGTCTCGGGGCGCGGCTCGTAGCGCGCGACAAAGCCGCCCGCCTGGCAGGCACCCGCGACCGCGGCCCGGCCATCGGCGCCGCCGAAGGCGATCCCGCCGAGCAGCAGTCCCTCCGGGGTCTCCACGGGAAGGTAGCTCCTTTGCTCCGAGAAGTACTTCAGCAGCTGACCGCCGGCCGAGATCAATCCGAAGTCGCCCCCCGCGCTCATCGCGAAGCCGCCGAACTCGAACGGGGCGTCCGCGTAGAGCAGCTCGACGCCGCCGCTTGGATGCACCTTCAAGATGTCGCCCGAGTCGCGGCCAGTGCCGGCCAGCGCGACGGCTTCGCGCCCGCGCCCCGCAAACGCCAGCCCGAGAATTTGCCTCGCCGGCCTGGGCCGCGCCAGCTCCTCGGCTGGGTTGCCGTCGAGCTCATAGCGAAACAGCGTGCCCGCGCCCGTGCCGAACAGCGCGCGCCCCGAGTCGGCCGAGATGGCCACATGGGTGATTGGAGCCTCGTTGTCGCCCGGGATGAGGTAGAAGTTCATCTCGAACTAGTATAGCGGGCGCACGCCTCAGAAAGCCCGGTACTGGCAGACGCCACCAGTTTTTTCGCCTGTCCTGCGCACGCCTTGCAGCTGGGGGATGCGCAGCACGCGGTTGTTCAGCTGGTCGGCCACCAGGACAGTGGACGAGCCCAGCCCCGCGACCTCCCGGGGCAGCACTTGCCTGTCGATGGCGCTCATGCAGTCAGGACGCCGCCCGCCGCGTGTCAGCTCTCCGGGTCAGGCCTCGAGTCCGGGCGCGGGGCCGACCTGCCGCTCGACCTCGGCCACGGTCGTCAGGCCGCTGAAGACTTTCGAGAAGCCGTCGTAGGCCATGACCTTGAAACCGCGGTTGCGAGCCGCATCCAGCAGCTCCGTCGAGGTCGCCTTGGCCATGACCAGATCGGCCAGCTCGCGGTCGAAGGTGAGGAGTTCGTGGACGGCAACGCGTCCGTGGAAGCCCGTGAAGAAGCAGGAAGAGCAGCCGACTGGCTCGAAGAGACTGGAGCCGGAGAGCCCTAGAGCCTCCTTGATGCGGACGTGGCGCTCGGACATCCGGTAGACGGGGCGCTTGCAGTGGCAGAGCTTGCGCACCAGCCTCTGGCCGATGATGGCTCGGGTGCAAGAGCCCAGCACGAACGGCTCGACGCCCATGTCGATGAGGCGCGTCACGGCCGTGACGGCGCTGTTGGAGTGGAGCGAGGAGAGCACGAGCCGTCCGGAAAGCGCCGCCATCAGGGCGGTCTGGGCGGTCTCGTCGTCCCGGATTTCGCCCAACAGGATAATGTCTGGGTCCTGTCGCAGAAGGGCGCGAACCAGGGAGGGGAACGTGATCCCCGCGGTCTCGTTGACTTGCGACTGGTAGGCGCCCGGCAGCTCGAACTCGATCGGGTCCTCGATGGTGAAGACGGAGACCTGGTCGTGGGCGAGGTGTCTCAGCGCGGCATAGAGGGAGGTCGTCTTGCCGCTTCCCGTCGGCCCGGTGACCAGGAAGAGGCCGTTGGGGAACCTGAGCGCCTCGCGCACCTTGGTCAGGTTGCCCTTGGTGAGGCCGATTTCCGGCAGCTCCATCAGCTTGGCGCCGGATTCGAGGATGCGGATCGCCAGCTTCTCGCCCTGGCGGCAGGGGAGCGTGGCGACGCGGGCCAGCACGGAGAGCTGAGGAGTGCGCGAGTGCAAGGTCAGGCGCGTCCGGCCGTCCTGGGCGTGGCGCTTGTCTGTGATGTCGAGGCCGGCTTGCACTTTGAAGGCGGAGATGACGCGCGCGGTATCGGTCTCGGGACACTTGTGGCGCAGAGAGCGGAGGCTCCCGTCCTTGCGGAATCGGACAATCATCCCCTCGGACTCCCAGGAAACGTGGATGTCGGAGGCCTGCATGTCGACGGCCAGCCCGATCAGGATCTCGACGGCTCGCGGGGCGTCGGCGGTGGTCAGGGCCATGGCGAGCTGGTTGCCGCCGGCTTCCAGCAGCACCGCGTCCTCCTGGGGGACGGCGCCCAGGGCGATGCGCTCGTTGCGCACGAGCTCGGCGTCGATCTCGGGGAGCGGGGCGACGACCAGCTCGACCGTCAGTTCGCCCTTCTGGAGAACCGACGGGATGTCTCCCAGGGCCTCGGGGTCGGCCACGGCGACCTGCACGGCGGAACCCTTCTGCTCGATGGGGAGGGCCCGGAACTCGGTCCAGCGCGCCAGAGGAATCTGCCGCAGGACGTCGGAGGCGACGCGGTCGGGGACCAGATGGGCGAACGGTAGGTCGTGGTGGTAGGCGACGAGCATCGCCACAGGCTCGAAGGGGACGTCGGCGCGGCCGGCCAGGGCATGGACCACGGACCCCTGGATGGCGGCGGCTTGCCGCTCGGCCTCGTCTAGCTCCCTGGCGGGCACCAGTCCGGAATCTCGCAGCTTCTGAATGAGGGTCTGAGTCATCTGGAGTCAGGGTTAGAAGACTTCGTGGAGCTGGGCGGCGGAGAGGCTGACCAGCAGCTCCTCGAGCCGAGCCGCCAGCGATTGTGCGATCCGGAGCTCGAGGGCCGGTGCCGCGTCGCCCAGTGAGGAGAGATTTTGCTGGTCAAGCACCCGGCATACGCAGTCCTCGAGGGCGACGGCCGCCTCGCCGTAGGGGCGGCCAAGCGCATGGGCGACTTCTCCCAGGAGCGAACCCGGGCCGAGCGACGGCGAGTGGTTGGCTTCCTTCGGGGACTTGCGCATCTGCACGCGGCCCGATTCGAGCACGAAGCAGCAGTGGGCGGCCTCGTCGCCTACGAATAGCGCCTCGCCGGCCCGGAACGAGCGGCGCTTCCCGCCCTCGAGCGCCACGCCGCGGACCTTCGGCTTGCGGCCGGGGCTCGCAGGCCGGGAAGGGAGCGCCAGCCTGCTTTCCATTTCCTCGATGCGGTGGCGCATGACGCCGACGAGGTTGCCGACGAACTCGGGATCGGTGCGGACCACGCGGTCGAAGTTCTCGCGGGTGGTCACGGTGACGATGACGTCGTCGATGGCGAGCACCGAGGTGGAGCGGCGGGCGGAGCGTAGAAGGGCCATTTCGCCGAAAATCTCGCCCGGGCCCAGCTGGTTGACCTCGTGGAGGGTGTGGCTGTCGATGACCCGGCAGGCGCGCACGCGGCCGGACACGATGGAAAAGCACTCGTGGCCGACCTCGTTTTCGAGGAAAATCGGCTCGCCAGCCCGGTAGAGCCGCTTGAACTGGAGCTGCTCCGGGGGCTTGGGGTGGCGAGCGAAGTGGTGCGAAAGCCGCTCGGCGAGCTCGGCGGTTTCCAGGGGAAGCGGGATGAACTGGTTCAGTCCGTGGGCCAGGAGGCGCTCGCTGATTGCGCGCTGCTGGACGAGGATCGGCGCGATGAGGAGGATCGTCGGGGGGAGCGCGCGGTCCGCCGGGCCGTCGAGCAGCGGTGCCAGGTCGGTCTCGGACTCCGCGTGGTAGAGGACCAGGTCGAGGGCGAAGTTGTCGAGTGCCGTCTCGAGCTGCCGGGCGGTCTCGGCGACCCGGAGCAGGTAGGATTCGCTGGCCGTTTCGACAAACGCCGCGGCGAATGCCCGGTCAGGGCTGAAGAACAGTACGTCGTAGACCGCCGCGTCTCTCATTGTTGGCTCTTGGGGGGCGATCCAGATTTAGCACGCCCGGCCGGATTCGACAACGGGAGGGTGCGCGATCCCCTTGACATTTCGCCTCTCTGGGATCAGAATTGCACGCTCCTCAAACCCAGCCCGAACGGTGAAGCCGGCTTCGAGGAGCGAGCGCGGCAAGAGGAGGCAGGTTCCGATGAACATCCCCACCAACCTCACGTTCGATACGCCCCTGGTGGATCCTGGATACGTCTCGGAGCGTCAGCTCGACCCTCTCACCTCGCCGGTGCAGGCGCCCAGGTTCGTGCGCGACGGGCAGCGCGACCGCTGGTGGATGCAGGCTAGCGCCTTCGACACGTTCACCACGACGCCTCCCACCACGATCGATTTGATCGACAACGGCCTCCGAAACTGAGGCACGCCCCGGCGGTCCCGCCGGTGGAAGGAACCCCGTGGACCGATTCCCTTCCTTTCATGAGAAGCTCCGGCACCTTGCCAACAATCTGTGGTGGACCTGGCACCCGGAGGTCATCGAGCTCTTTCGTTCTCTCGACCCAGCGGTCTGGCGGCAGACCAACCACAATCCGGAAGCCTTCCTGAAGGCGTTGTCGCCTTCGGACATCGATCTCCGGGCCAAGGAGCTGGACCTCGAGGGACGGATCAACTACGCCGTCCGGCGGCTGGACGAGTTGCTGAAGAACGAGGCGACCTGGGGCAACGCACACGCCGGAACCCTGCTGGTGCACCCGGTGGCCTACTTCTCGGCGGAGTTCGGGTTGCACGAGTCGCTTCCGATCTACTCGGGCGGCCTGGGCGTTCTTGCCGGCGATCACGTCAAGACGGCATCCGATCTCGGCGTGCCGCTCGTGGGCGTCGGGCTGCTCTATGCCCAGGGCTACTTCCGCCAGCGGCTCGACGCTAACGGTTGGCAGCGCGAGGAATACCGCGAGACGAACATGGATCTCTTGCCGATCCGTCGGGCAACGGATCGCGACGGCGACCCGATCGTCATCGAGGTGCCGACCACTCCCAGGCCTCTGAAGGCCGCCGTCTGGAAGGCGGCCGTGGGCCGGGCGACGCTCATTCTGCTCGACGCCGACGTACCCGAAAACGACGAAGAGGATCGCACGCTGACGACTCGCCTCTACGGCGGCGATAGCCGGATGCGCATCCGCCAGGAGCTGATCCTGGGCATCGGGGGGATGATTGCGCTCAGGCGGCTGGGTATCCGGCCCGGCGTGCTCCATCTGAACGAAGGCCATAGCGCCTTCGCGCCGCTGGAGTGGGTGCGGCGGCTGATGGAAGAGAACGGCATGGATTTCGACGCGGCCGTCCGGGACGCGGCGACGCACACGGTCTTCACGACCCACACACCCGTCGAGGCCGGTCACGATCGATTTGGGCCGGAGCTGCTCTGGGAGAGCCTCGGCTGGCTGGCGGTGCGGCTCGGGCTGACGCCGGCCCAGCTCTTGTCTCTGGGGCGAGTCAACCCGTCCGACGAGCGGGAGCCATTCACGATGACTGTGCTGGCCCTGAAGCTCTCGCGCCATGCCAACGGCGTGTCGGCCCTGCACGGGCATGTCAGCCGCAAGATGTGGAACCGGCTCTGGGCGGACCGGCGCGAGCGCGAAGTGCCGATCGGCCACGTGACCAACGGCGTTCACGTGCAGTCGTGGCTTGCGCCGACGATGTTCCGGCTCTACGAGCGCTACATCGGCAAGGACTGGCACACGGGGTTGGGCTCTCGGGAGGCCTGGGCCGGCTTGGCCGAGCTGCCCGACGACGAGCTCTGGGAGGCGCACCAGCTGATGCGCCACCGGATGATCGAGTTCGTGCGCCGGCGCGTCGAGGAGCAAGGGCGCATCCGCGGCGAGAGCGCCAAGCAAGCCGCGGCAGCTCACGGCCTGCTCGACAAGCAGGCGCTGACGATCGGCTTCGCCAGGCGGTTTGCGACCTACAAGCGCGCCACGCTGATGTTCAGCGATCTCGAGTGGCTCTCCGGACTGCTCAACGATCCGGAGCGCCCTGTACAGATCATCATGGCGGGCAAGGCCCATCCCCAGGACGAGGGCGGCAAGCGGCTCATCCAGGAGATCGTAGAGGCCACTCGCGACAAGCAGTTTTACGGCAAGCTCGTCTTCGTAGAGGACTACGACATCGGCGTCGGGCGCCACTTGGTGCAAGGCGTCGACCTCTGGCTCAACAACCCGCTGCGGCCGCTCGAAGCATGCGGCACCAGCGGCCAGAAGGTCGTGCTCAACGGCGGCCTCAACTGCTCCGTGCTGGACGGCTGGTGGGCCGAGGCCTACGACGGTACTAACGGTTTCGCGATCGGCAATGGCGAGGTCTTCTCGGATGTGCCCACCCAGAGCCGCCACGACTTCGAGTGCCTGACCGACGTGCTGGAGCGCGAGGTCGTCCCGCTCTTCTATGACCGCGACGAGGCCGGCGTGCCGACTCGCTGGGTCAAGCGTATGAAGCGCGGCATCCTCACTTTGGCCTGGCGCTTCAGCAGCAACCGCATGCTCATCGACTACGCCAAGCGAGCGTACCTGCCCGCCGCCGGCGCTGTGTCGTGCGAGATGCCGTAGGGGGAGAAGGGGAGTAGTCAGTAGTCAGTAGTCAGTAGCCAGTAGTCAGTAGACAGTAGGGGCGGTGCGTTGCGAACTGACCTGGCCCTGGTCAGGGCTCATCCCGAGCCTGTCGAAGGACGGCCAGGCCCTGCTTTTCGACTTTCGAGCCTCTCCCCTCACTCCTATCCCTGACTCCTGACACCTGAAGCCTGATCCCTCGAGCCTCACTCCTCGAGCCTCAAGCCTTTCCATGTCCCTCTCCTGGTCCGACGCTGTCTCTGGTCTTGCTCCCGGCCCCGGGCCTGGGCTCTTCCGGCCGCGGGGCGATCGCTCCATCGCCGGCATTCTCCCCACGGCCTTCGAGCGCATCGGACTCGATCCGGGCCCCTTCGCATGCCGGCTGCCCGATTCTCTCGCCACCGATCGGATCTACAAGAAGCTCTTCTTCTGTCTGATCGATTCCCTGGGATTCGACGATCTGCTCGAGCGGGACGGCCTCCTCACCCGCTGGGTCTCCGAGCGCGGCGGATGGGTCACGTCAGTTTTTCCCAGCATCACTAGCTCGGCCATCAGCTCGATTCTCCACGGCGTTCCCCCGGCTCGCCACGGCATTCTCGGCCACAAGGTCTGGAGTCGCCAGGCCCGAGGGATTGTCGACATGCTCACGTTGAAGCTCGACGGGCAGAGCGTGCCGCTTCCCGACACCGGGGTCGATGTGACGAGCTGGACGAGAACCCAGTCCCTGCTTTCGAGCCGCACGGTCGGGGCCGTGCCCTGCTTCCACGTCACCGCTCGCGAGCTTCTCGGATCGGGTCTCTCCAGTTTCATCTATCCGTCCAACGTGCAACGGGTGGGCTACTACAGCATGATCGAGGGGCTCTCCAAGGTGCGTCGGCTGCTGGAGCGCGAAGATCGGGCCGTCGTGAGCTTCTACACAAGCACCATCGACGGGGCCAGCCACGTGTTCGGGAAGCGCTCCCCGGAGTTTGCCTATCAACTGGCCGAGCTGGAGCGGGCGCTCCAGTGGATGGTCAGCGGTATGTCGGCAAAGACTCGAGGAGAGACGCTCTTCGCGCTGGCCTCGGATCATGGACAGTGCCTCTTCGAGCCCGCGAAGGCCTGGCGGCTTTCGTTCGATCGGCAGCGGCTTTATGGTCACTGGAGCGAGCCCCCCATTGCCGGTCGGCCGCATGGCTTCGGCCACTCCGGAAGGGTGATGCACCTCTACGGCCAAGGCGACCCGCCTGCCGAGCTGGCCGAGACATTGGCGCGCGACGTCGAGGGGCTAGGCGTGGTGCTCTCGTCAGCGGAAGCCAGTGAGCTGGCCGGCCGCGCTCCGGACGAGCCGCTCGGCTCTCTCGAGGACGAGCTCGGCGCCCGCGTCGTTGTGTTACAGGCCGGCGCCTATCTCGATCTGGAAGTCGGTCCCGAACGCCAGCAGGCCTCCGCGCGAAACCTCGACCAGCTCCTCAGCAACCACGGAAGCCTCACCGCCGAGGAGCTCCTGGTGCCGACCGTGATTGCCGGCCTGGACGAGCTGGAGGTGGGCGAGAAGGTAGAAGGTAGAAGGTAGAAGGTAGAAGGTGGAAGGTGGAAGGTGGAAGGTGGAAGGGAGTAGCCAGTAGTCAGTAGCGGAGGTGCACGGCCACTCTCCCTGCTCTAGCCCATGCCCCAGCCCTCGCTCTCCCCGCGAGGCTACTCGCTCTACCTCCTGAAGCCTGATCCCTGAAGCCTGATCCCGGATCCCTGATCCCTGAACCCTGAAGCCGGATCCCAGAGCGCAGATCCCTGAACCCTGAAGCCTGA
>JACPRK010000182.1 GCA_016190005.1 Candidatus Wallbacteria bacterium
GCAGAACACCCACAATCACCTTGATTCACCTCGAGCCCTTGCTCCGTCCTCAAACGAACAGAACCTTCTTGCTTCCTGGCCCGCACCTCAAGCTCATATTCGGTTTTTCAATGAACTCTGAAACGACTCCTCGCGAGCCGCTTCCCCCCATCACCGCGAAACCTCTCCTTCAGCAGGAGCGCTTCCGTGATGGCTAGATTGTATCAGCCACCACTGGCCCTGTCAACCCATGACGTCGAATCATTTCAACGCTCCCGGCCGGCAAACCCTTTCGGGCTCACCGACCGCCGGGCTTCTCCGGACCACGGCCGTGAGCTCGGTCCTCGCAGACCTTCGCTCGCCACACGACCGCTCTCACGAGCCCCGCGCAGCCTCTAGAGAGTACCACCCCCCTTCAGCCCTGTCAACAAACTTCTCGAGCCCCCCCCCCGACCTCACTTCTCTGGCTCTTCCTCACCGGCCGGAACGCCCTCCGAGGTCTGGACCCGGATGCGCAGCGGCACCGCTATCTCACCCGTCTGCCCGGCCTTCGCCTGACCCCTCAGGTAGTTGTTGATCTGCTCGGCGACCCGCTCCAGGGGATTCCCCGCAACCAGCTTGCCGGCCGGCGGCGCACCCTTGTACGAGAAGACCACATCCGGGTTGTACAGCCCCTGGCCAGGCTCCTCGCCTTCCCCTCCTCGCCGGATCACACGTGCCGGGTACTTCCCCTTGTTGCTCGCCTTCACGCCAACGGCCAGCTCATCAGTCCCCGGCTCGGCAACCCAGACCTTCACCCCGAGCGTCTTTCCCGAAGCAATCTCGACATCCAGCGGAAAGCGGTTGGCCTCCCCGACCTTCAGCGCAACCCCCTCGAACTTCTTGAGCGACCGCCCCCGCACCTCGCCCACGCTCCTGAGCTCCAGCGCTTCCACCGCAAACGCCGCCGGCGTCGTGCCCTCCGAAAGGAACCCCTCGCTTGTCCGGGCGCTCTGGACGTTGATCTCGAACGCCTCCACCTTGCTCGTCGGAGAGTAGAGATAGAACAGCACCGGCTGGTCGATCAGCGCCTTGCGCTTCTCCACCTTACCCGAATCCGGATCGACCATGGTCTCACGCACCCGCCCTATCGTCAGCAGGCTGTCGGGCTCCTCGGCGACCTGCTCCTCGCGGGCCGAGTTTCCCTCGACGTCGAGATAGACCTCGATGCTCTTCACCGAGCTGCCAGCCGATACCCGCACCGGCACGCCGCTCTCCTGAACCCCACCCGCAGCCATCGCTGCCGCCGCGCCCGCCCATGATCCCGCCAGAAACAGACAAGCCCTCAGCAGTCCTCTCTTAGCCATCTCCGCTCCGTCCTTTCTCCGCAGGCGCCCAGGGGAACGCCGCTAGAGGATCCGGCCCTCGCAGCTCGCCGCCCGCCCGCCGTCATCGTGCATGGTTCCGGAGCCTCTCACCCTCCGGAGCCCCCTCTTATAGCACGCCCCCCCATCCAAACGCCAAACCACCCCTCTCCCCGGAGGACAACGGCAAAGTCGTCGCAAAACGGGCACAGACACCGGAAGCCCGGCCGCCGACCGGACGACTGCCAGGTTTCAAGCGGGCTTCCGGAGCCAGTCCCCGCTTTCCCACTCCTGGCTCGAAACTTCGCCGGGACCCTGCCTCTCCCCGCCTCTTGCTCCCTGATCCCTGATCCCTGATCCCTGAAGCCTGATCCCTGAAGCCTGATCCCTGAAGCCTGATCCCTGAAGCCTGATCCCTGATCCCTGAAGCCTGATCCCTGATCCCTGATCCCTGATCCCTGAAGCCTGATCCCTGATCCCTGAAGCCTGATCCCTGAAGCCTGACCCCTCACCCCTCAAGCCTCGAGCCTGACGAGCCCTACGTGCTCGGCGTCTCCTCTTCCCAGCTCAGAATCTCGCTCGAGATCTGCGGATTGTAGAAGACCGTCTGGCCACGATGGCCCGCGATGCCGCGCAGGATGTCCTTGGGATCGGTCCCGTAAATCACCAGATCGTGCGGCAGACGCTGGAAGTCGAACATCTCCCCGGTCAGGTTGAACTCGATCTCCATGTTCACGAACTGATCGAGGATGCTGGTCTTGTCCTCGTCCAGGCCGTTCTGCGCATAGATGGCCATGTCGAGGTTCGGCGTCAGCTCCCTCAGGAACTGCAGCCGGCGACGGTCGTAGTCCATGTCGTGGTGCGGTTTGAAGATGACCCGGCCCGTCGTCTTGTTGAAGCGATCGGCCCCGCCGAACGGCTCCCGCGCTGGATCTTCCAGCACGACCAGGTTGGCCAGGGACGGATACCCGGTGACGGCCGGCGGCAGCCCCAGCACGTCCCCTCCGACGTAAACGTTGCCCTGGACGACCAGCGTGCCGATCCCCTCGTACCAGCCCTCCAGGAAGACGTCGCCATGCACGTAGGTCACGCCGTCGAGGTGGATGGCGTTGGTGATGTCCTGCCGTCTCGTGGGATTGGTGCTCCAGCGCGCCGGGACCTTTCGCCAGTCGCCCCACCCGTAGAGCGGGAGCACGTTTCTGTAGATGGTGTTGCGCGAGTTGCCAGGTCCTCTGAAGAAGACGTCGACGAAGTAGCGGTTGTCGTCCGGGTCGCCGTCGGGCTCCAGGTTCGACTGCGGATTCAGCACCAGGTTGGAGACCTTCCTGTACTCCTCGGGCTTGAAGAGATTGATGTCCCGGTTGTCGTAGCCCTGGGGCCGCGCCCGCACCTCGGGTACGTAGTCTTCCTCGACGGCGCGATAGGCGCCTCGTCCCGAGAAGATGGAGCGAAGGCCCTGGAACTTGTAGTACTTGCGGGTGATCCCGTTCGCCTTGTACTCCACCTGCCTGGAGTGCGTCAGATTGACGCCACCATTGAAGATGCTGAAGAAGTTGAACGTGTCGTAGCCCAGGTCGAAGAAGCCGACCTGCTTCATCGGCCGGAACTCCCGGTTCATCAGGTATTCCGTGAGTTCGGCATGCAGACCGTTCTCGAGGTAAGCGTTGCCGCCCATCACCGAGAAATCGCGCACGTCGAACGCGAGACTCGGCACCCGGTACTCCACAGGCAGCGGGTCCCGCACGAAGAGCCCGTGGTCGGGCGCGACGATGCCCAGGTTGATGCCCGTCACCTTCGTGACCATCTTCACCTGGCGCCGGGCCTGGTAGCCCTGGGCGTTCGTGTAGACGCCCTGGGAGCGCACGGTCAGCCGCCCGACCCGGTAGTCGCCGATGTTGGGCGCATTGCCCTGTTCGGGGTCGTAGCGGGCCCAGAGGAAAACGTCCCCCAGCGACGGGCTTTCGACGAGCGATTCCAGCTCGTGCGTGACGCCGCGGCCGAAGTCGATCTCCGTCGGCGTCTCACCCTCGATGGCGGCCAGCAGCCCGCGGTTGGTCGCCAGGTCGCTCTTCAGCGCGAAGAGAGCCTGCTCGAGCCCGGCTTCGGCGAGTTGAAACGCCATCTGGTGGTCGACGAACCCGGTCGTGAGGCGCAGCTCAGCCCTGGAGAGCGAGTGGATGACGAAGGCGATGAAGAGCACGATCACCAGGACGCCCACGATGATGGCCAGCGCGAACGCGCTTCGGACGCGCCGTCGGGCGATCGGCCAGCCGCCCGCCCGCCGAGACCGGCGGCATGTGCCCGAGGCTGCTTCTGCCATCCTGTCGTCGTCCCTGCTTCTCATCTCCGACCCATCCCTTTGCGGCCCGGCTAAGAGGCCGAAAACCGGCTCCCCATCGCGTTCTTGATGATAGAAAGAAACGACGAGGGCTGGAGGCTCGCTCCTCCGATCAGCGCCCCGTCGATGTCGGGCTGCAGCATGTACTCGGCGATGTTCTCGGGTTTGACGCTGCCGCCGTAGAGCACGGGCACCCCGGAAGCCAGCTCGCCCGAGTAGAGCTGCGCCAGCTGCTTTCTGACGAGCCCGCACATCTCCTGGGCATCGGCGGAGGAAGCGTTCAGCCCCGTGCCGATGGCCCAGATCGGCTCGTAGGCGAACTGGGTCCTGGCCGCCTCCGAGGCCGGTACGCCCTGCAGTGCGGCGGCGAGCTGGCGCACCACCTTGTCGGCGGCCTGGCCACCCTTACGTTCCCCGAGCGTCTCGCCGACGCAGAGCATCGGGATCAGCCCATGCTTGTGCGCGGCCTTGACCTTTTCGCGGATGTCCTCGTCGGTCTCGCGGAAGATCTCGCGGCGCTCCGAGTGGCCAATCAGCACGTGCGAGCAGCCGAGCTCCCGGATCATCGGCCCGGAGATCTCCCCCGTGAAGGCCCCTGCATCCTTGCTGTACATGTTCTGCGCCCCCCAGCGGATCGGCATGGCGCCGACCAGCCCGCGAACGGCGGCCAGCGACGTAGCCGGCGGAAAGACGATGACCCCGTGTCCGCGGCCCACCCCAGGATAGTTCACGAACTCCTGGAAGAACGCCTCCGTCTCGGCGACGGTCTTGTTCATCTTCCAGTTGGCGGCAAAGATTTTCTCGCGCATGCTCATGATCGACTACGGGCGCGGCAGGGTCGCTTGTTGCGGCCAGGCGGCCCGCTCCTCGCCGACGAGGATACACGGCGACCCCTGAGCTGGCCAGCAAGCGCGCACATCTGTGCTAGATTGAGCGGTGGCGCGCATGTCCTCCGTATCGCTCATAGCTCGGCTGGCAGAGAGCAAGACTCAGGAGGAAGTCTCGGACATCCTCTACTCCCTCGGCGAAGAGGGGGACGTCTCCGTCGTGGAGCCGCTTGCGACCTGGCTGGAGGCGGCCGCCGGCGAGGTGCGCCAGATGG
Organism: Candidatus Wallbacteria bacterium; assembly: GCA_016190005.1. Lineage (GTDB taxonomy): Bacteria > Muiribacteriota > UBA6191 > JACPRK01 > JACPRK01 > JACPRK01. The sequence goes on from JACPRK010000182.1 coordinate 4,763, forward strand.
CGCAGCAGGCGATCGAGCGCATCCGGGCGCGCCTGCCGCCGCAGGAGAAGGCTCGCGTGACCGAAGTGCTCGAGGAGGTCCGCCGGCGAGGTCGCGCCCGCTCTTCGGGCGACTCGGCCCAGCACGAATCGTTCTCGACGGGCGGCCGCAAAGCGCCCTCGCCGCCGCCCAGAAGCATGGCCCCGCCGCCCGTGCAGATCACCGGTCCCATCCCGCGGCCCCCGGCCGGCCAGCCGCCCCGAAGCACAGCCGCCCAGCTCGCCGCCGGGGAACAGAACGTCTCCTCGCTCGAGGTCGGCGCCTCGGCCATTTCGCGCGCGGGCATGCGGGCGGCGTTCCCCGTGAAGCCTTACGCGGCCCGGCTCTCGCAGATGCTGCAGGACGCCGTGCAGAAGGGCGCCTCAGACGTCCATCTGCGCTCGGGCCAGCCGCCCTGCTACCGGGTCGACGGCAAGCTGGTCGAGTCGGGCTTTCCCGTGGCCGAGCCCGCGGCAGCCCGGTGGCTCATCTATCGGTTGCTCGACGAATCTCGGCGCGCCGCCTTCGACCAGGGCGAGGAGCAGGACCTGGCCGCCGAGAAGCCGGGCCTGGGCCGATTCCGTGTGAACGTCTTCCAGGACCTGGAGGGCCCTGGGATGGTCATCCGTATCCTGGAGGGCCGCATCCGCACTCTCCAGGAGCTCCAGTGCCCCTCCGTGCTGGAGCGCTTCTGCAAATCGACCCGAGGACTCATTTTAGTCACCGGACCCACTGGCTGCGGCAAGTCCACGACCGTCGCGGCGATGCTGGACTACATCAACGAGCACCGCGAGGGGCACATCGTTACCATCGAGGACCCCGTCGAGTTCGTCCACAAATCCAAGAAGTGCCGCTTCACCCAGCGGGAGGTCGGCTCCAACACCAAGTCGTTCGGCAGCGCCCTTCGCGCCGCGCTGCGCCAGGACCCCGACGTGATCATGGTCGGCGAGATGCGCGACCTGGAGACGATGGAGCTGGCCATGACGGCCGCCGAGACCGGCCACCTCGTGCTCTCCACCCTCCACACCCAGACAGCCCCGAAGACGCTCGACCGGATCCTGGGCGCCTTCCCGGCCAACCGCGCCGATCAGGTCCGCACGATGCTGGCCGAGAGTCTGCTGGCTGTGGTTTGCCAGGTGCTCCTCCCGAAGGCCCGTGGCGCGGGCCGCGTCGCCGCTCACGAGGTCATGTTCCGTGTGCCCGCCATCGCCAACCTCATCCGCGAGGGAAAGATCTTCCAGATTCCGAACGCCATGCTCGCGAGCCTCAACCAGGGCATGCGCCTGCTCGACGAGAACCTCGCCAACCTCGTCAAGAGCGGCGAAGTCGCCTTCGACGACGCCATGGCCGTCGCGGTCGACCCCGAGGCGCTGCGCCACCGGAGCCTCTAGGAGAGCGTCGGGGAAAAGCAAACAGGGAACAGGGAACCGGGGACCGGGAACAGGCAACGGAAAACTGAACCTGTCCGTTCGATTCCCGAATTCCTGTTCTCTGCTACCTCTATCCCTTTCCCGGTTTGGGTTCCGTCCGCTTCCCGGTTTCGCTTGGGA
>JACPRK010000166.1 GCA_016190005.1 Candidatus Wallbacteria bacterium
GAACCCGAGCAGGGAACTCAAACGGAAGCCAATGACCTCACAGGCGCGCGAGGCCACCGCTCCCGGGAAACCACAAGTCCACTCCCGATTACTTCACAGCCTCTCAGGCCTCAGGCTTCAGGCTTCAGGCTTCAGGAGACAGGCAAGAGGGCAGGGGCAGGGGCGCGCTGATTGGCCGGATCTACCGGCTACTTCTCCGCTCCCGTCTTCCATCTTCTCAATTCTCAATTCTCGATTCTCGATTCTCCCCATGGCTTGCCGCTCCCCGGATGCGTCCTTAGAATAGAAGATGCCTGGCGAGTGACCTTGAAACTTCCCAGCACGTGAAGCGGTAGTCAGTCATGCTTGACGGTATCCATTCGCCCTTGCCTGTCATGAAGTGCGCATCAACCCTAAAAGGGGTGACGAACATGAGGTCCGGAAAACAGCTCTTCTCAGTTCTGCTCCTGGCGTTCGGCCTTTTGGCCCCGTGGAACGGAACCGCATTGGCGGAGGACGAGGACGAGCGCCTCATCGACGCGACCCCCGCGGCGCCCGTCTCTGACGATGGCCGAGTGCGAGATCGCCAGCAGAAGGACGGCGAAGGCGCCGACCGCCAGCAGTTCACCGGCGAGGGCGCCGACCGCCAGCAGTTCAACCGTGACGGGGACGGTGCCGATCGCCAGCAGTTCACCGGCGAGGGCGCCGACCGCCAGCAGTTCAACCGTGACGGGGACGGTGCCGATCGCCAGCAGTTCAACCGCGAGAGCGAGCAGGCTGAGGGCCAGCCCAAAGATCGTCAGCAGTTCGAAGATGAAGTTGTTGTCGCCGATCGCCAGCCCGAGATCGAGGATCGGCAGCAGAAGGGCACTGACGATGGCAAGCCCGATCGAACGGCCGAGCCATCCTTCGACGACATCAACCAGGGCGCGCCCGACACTCGCCAGAAGGGCGGCACTGACAACTCCCTACCGATTGACCCCGGTTTCGCCCTTCCCGAGCGCCACGGCCCTCCCGGCCGCGGACCTCGCGGCGACGTCAAGTGGGAACTGGTCGACGGCGACAACCAGGGCGGAACGAAGGAAGCTCGCGAAGCGCTTGCCCGGGAGCTGTTCGGGACCGGCATCGGCTTTTCCCCCCAGGACCTTCGGTCCGCCACGCGTGCCGAGCTGGCCGACATCCTCATCTGGCTGGAGGACGCGCTCAAGCGCGAGAAGGAGTTCGCGGACAACCTCTCCCGAACCGCCAAGAAGATCGAGCGCAAGAAGAAGGACATGGCCCGCATGTCCCTGGGTGAGCTCTACAAGGAGCGCGTCGGCGGCTGGTTCGATCACCAGAAAGACGCTGACGACATGCGGGTCTCGATGGACTTCAAGCGCTTCCTGCAGGACCGCGCCAATCGCCCGGGAGCCGAGCGTGGCAACATCTACCGGCTGCTCCTGCAAGACGTCGATCATCTCATCATGCTCTCCGCGCCTGCCTACGGCGTCAGCATCTCGAAAGAAGAGATCCGGAGCGTGAAGAAGGTAGAGGCCAAGTTCCGGGACGGCAAGAACAAGGGCGTGTTCCAGTTTCCCGCCAGCTACGTGATGGGGCTGATGCTCGATCGGCACGCGCTGCGGGCAGCCATCGAGTCCAAGTCGTTCGCTCGCCGGCCACGGCCGGGTAAGGGCGGCGACTACGGCAGCGACCCCTGGGTCGATCAGGCCGACCAGTGGGGCCGGGACCAGGGTGGAGACATCGACGTCGGCTACGGCAAGGGCAACGGTAAGCCCAGGAGCCCTGGCTACGACAACGGCTACGGGCCTCGCCGCGGCAAGGGTGGGGACAGTGTCGATCGCGATCTGCGCCGCGTGATGGGCCAGACTGCGCGGGTCGGCACGGCCATCTTCGACGCCAACGACCGCCACGCCCAGCGAATGACCGAGATCGATCGCGAATACGACCGACGCCGCAAAGGGATGGAAGGTGGGCCGATGGCGCCCGGCGGCAACGTCAACGAGGCAGGCATCGAGCGAGCCATCAAGGACGCCGACGGCATGCTCGACCAGGTCCGGGAGCGCCAGCGCGCCGTCGTCAACCTGATAAGCCAGTGGCGCCAGGCCCAGGACCCGGTTGCCCAGCGCAACCTCGAGGCTAACATCCGAGGACTGGCCTACGGCGGCAGCGACCCCAACCGCCCCTCGCCGGACTCCCTCATCGGCATGCTGAACAGCCCGCGCCTCAAGCAGGCGCTGGCTTACGCCAACCGCGGGGCCCAGTCCGGCAACCCTGCCTTCCAGAGCGCCGCCAGCCGCATCTTCGGCGCCGGCGGAAAGCTCGATCGTATCCAGCGCACGCAGCACGAAGTGGTCGGCCAGTTCCTCCGCGACCGGGACCAGGACCGTCGCGGCAAGGGCGATCCCAACGATCCCATGGCCGGCGACCCCAATCGTCCCGTCTATGGGCCCGACGGCCGCCCCCTGCCTCCAGGCGATCCCCGCCGCAACGGCCCGGGCGCGCCTGACGACGGACGGTTCGGCCCGGGCGTCCGCAACACCGGCAGCCCCCTGCCCGGCGGCGGCAACCCTCAGGTCGCCTCCGACCCCAACCAGCGCCTCCAGCAGGTCACCAACGCTCTGCAGGACCCGAACCTGACGCCCGCCGAGCGCGCCAATCTCCAGGCTGAGCAGCAGCGCCTCCAGCAGCAGATCCAGAAGCAGCAGCAAGCCGCTGCGGCCGCCAGTCAGCCGACGGCCACCACTGCCGGAACCGCCGCCCAGGGTCCGCGAGCCCCGGTCTCCGCTGCCGACGCCGAGGCCGCCGCGAAGGCGAAGATGCCAAACGTGCCGAACACCTATGGAATCTCACCGCCCGCCCTGACTGACGACGAGCTCCGCGCCGCCGCCGCTCCCGTCATCCAGGCCGAGGTCGCCAAGATGAACGAGCAGCTGAAGGCCCGCGGCATGACCGTCAACGAGTACCTCCAGTACTCCGGAAAGGGGGTCCAGTCGACGGGTCGCCCCCCAGGCGATCACGTGCAGATGTGGATCCAGCGCTTCCCCGGCGTTCGGGCCGCGATGGAAAAGGCCGCCCAGGAGGCGCACGCCCGCAAGCTCAAAGAACTGACGACACAGGAGATGGCGCGCGTGCAGAGCGCGCCAACCCCGACCGTCCAGAATCCCGCCGCCGTCGCCACGCCGCTGCCTTCGCAGGTCGGCTCGGGCCCCGCCGGCGCCATCGTGGAGCCCAGGTAGCATAAGCAGGCTTGAGGCTGGAGAGGGGAGGCTTCGGGCTTCGGGCTTCAGGCTTCAGGAGTCAGGTTTCAGGAGGCAGGCTCGAAAGCCTATAGAGGCCGTGGCGGAGGCACCGGGCCCGGCCAGCTCTACTGCCTACTGCCTACTGCCTACTGGCTACTGGCTACTGGCTACTGGCTACCCGTCACCTTCCATCTTCCATCTTCTGTCTTCCATCTTCTGTCTTCTCTGTTCCCCGTGTTAACAAATCCACGAGGCTTTCCGATGAATTGTTCGAGGAGAGTGTCGATCCTTTCGTCCGATGCGCTTTGCACGGACTCCGGCAGGACGGGAAAGGACACCGAACATCATGGGAACTGCGAAGCGGAAAGTCTCGGTCTCCAGCGGCGTCGGCTTCACCGGCTTGGTGCTGGTGGCTGTGGCGGTCATCGTCGGTTGCGGCGGCAACGCCGGGGTGGACGACGGCACCGTCACAGGCAAAGTCTTCAGTAACTTCTCCCGGGGGGTCGCGGGTCGCGTGCCCGAGTCGGGAGTCACCGTCGTGGCTCAACGCGAATCCGATCCGCCGCAGGTCATTCGCACGGCGTTGACGGATTCCAACGGCGAGTACGTCCTCGGCGAACTGCCGGTGGGCGCCTACGTCATCGGCTTCGCCAAGGACGGCTTCCAGACCATCGACACGCGTTCCGGCGCCACCGCGCAGCGAACTGCGGTCGGTTCGCAGGTTCGCGTGTTCGTCGAGCCGGGCGGTGTCTCGCAGGCCGCCGAGGTCACGTTGAGGCGCTTGGCCGGGGTCGGCAATTCCACCGTTGTCGTCACGGTCCTCGATGGCGTCACAGGCCAGCCGGTCAACGATGCCACTGTGACCGTCGGCACCGCCACCAGCTCCAATGGCGGCAACAACGGCGTGTACACGCTGGAGGTCCCGGTCAACGTGAACAACCCGGAGGCCCCGTTCGGTCAACCAAACCCCGAACGCGTCATCGTCAGCTCCGACGGCTTCGCCACCAACCAGGAGACCTTCATCGTTCCTATCGCCGACCAGACCGTGCGCGTCACCATCTCGATGCGCGCCGAGGTCGCCATCATCACCGGCATCATCCGGATCAGCGCCTTCGAGCAGCTCTACAGCAAGCCGAACATCCAGATCCGTGTCTCCAACGCCAACCTCAACCCCAATCCGATCATCCAGCAGGACGGCAGCTTCCAGATCACCGTCCCGCGGTCGACCTCCTCGCTCACCCGCCAGTTCAATATCGTATTCACCCACCCGGGTCTGGAGACCTTCACGCTATCCAATGTGGTCTCGCCTGTGGGCGGCGGCCGGACGCTGTCGCAGGTGGTTGAGATGCGGCCGCGCACGGTCACTCTCGTGGGCAACGTCATCGATAGCTTGGGCCAGGCGCCAAACAACCTGGGGCCGGTTGCCGACACGGCGACCATCCCCCAGACCGGTCAGCAGTCGACGATCATCAACGGTACCTACACGATCCCCAACGTGCCGATCGGCACCGACAGTGGAGCGGCTGCGGGCGGCATCACGGTCTCCGTCCGGGCGTTCAACCCCTCGCGCGTCAACCCGGGTCCGCCGCCGCGCAACGGCGTCGAGGAGCAGGGCGAGGTCCCGTCCTTCCGGCCTCTCACCGACACGATCTTCCAGCTGCCGCTTGTCATCACGCGGTGAGAGACGGAGAGCTTCGAACTGAGCGCGATCCTGTCCGATAACCAGAGCGTGGGACCCAGGTGAACAACATGCAGAGCGCGATTGGCAGAAACCGACGGCGACCGCTGGGCGCCCGGTGGCTCGGGTGGGCCGTGGCCGCCTGGCTGCTCTCGTCGGGCGCGGTGCCTGCGATGGCGCAGGGCGGCGCGGCATACCTCAAGCTGGGCGTGGGCGCCCGTGCCTTGGGCATGGGCGGCGCCTTCACGGCCGTCGCCGACGACGCCACGGCGCTCTTCTGGAACCCTGCCGGCCTGGCGCGGTTGCAGAAGCAGGAAGTCACGGGCATGCACGCCCAGCTCTCGCTCGACCGCAACTTTGATTTCGTTGGCTACGCCAGGCCCACCGAGGACAAGTCGGGCGGCTGGGGCGTCGGCTACACCCGGTTCTCGATCACGGGCATCCCCGAGACTCGGGTGCGGCCGGGAACCAGCCTGCCTGTGCTGACGGATGACGTGTTCGATGCCGCCGGCAACCTGGTCACGGCTGGCGTGGGTACGGTCAAAATCTTCAGCCTCTTCGACGACGTCGAGCAGAACGTGTCCGGCAGCTACGGCCGCAAGGTGGGGGATCGCCTCTACCTGGGCGGCAGCGTTCGTTACCTCAAGCAGAGCCTCTTCACGGCCGACGGCAGCGGGTTCGGCTTCGACCTTGGCGGCCTCTACATGGCCGGCGACGACTGGACACTCGGATTCGCCGCCAAGGACCTGGCCGAGAGCATCGAGTTCGGAGGGGGCCTGCAGGACGCCGACGTCGATTCCACCTTCAGCGCGGGCGCGGCCTACAAGGGCATCAAGAACACCCTCGTCAGCGTCGACGCGACCCGGACCGGGGACCAGGATCTGAAGCTGCGGGCCGGGGCCGAGCGCTGGTTCGCCGACAAGTATGCGATCCGAGCCGGCACCAACCGCGGAAACGTCAGCGCTGGCGCCAGCCTCCGCTTCAACGACTGGCAGTTCGACTACGCCTACCAGTCGCAGGATCTCGGCGACATCCAGCGTCTCAGCTTCGTCTATCGCTTCTGAGGTGGCCCGGCTGCAAGAGGTAGTCGAGCGGCTCGCCGGTGGCGAGCTCCCTGGGTTCCCGGCCTCGCTCGAAGAGCCTGGCGCCGTTGACGCCGGCCAGTTGCATCGAGCCGTCTTCGATGCGCAGCATCGCCCCTTCCCGCAGTCCGACGACGGGCGGCCAGTTCTCCTCGTGGAACTCGCGAATCCGCTGCTCGCGTGTCTCGCCTAGGTGGCGGGACGAGGGCTCGGGGTCCACGTAGTGCGGGTTGATGTTGAACGGCACCAGGTCGAGGGCGTCGAACGACGGCGGCTGCACGATCGGCATGTCGTTGGTCGTGCGGATGGAGACGCAGGCGACGTTGGAACCCGCGCTGGCCCCGCCGTACGGCATGCCCGTCGACACGCGCCCGCGGATCGCGTCGACGAGGCCCTTCTCGTAGAGCGCCTTCAGCAAGCGGAACGTGTTGCCGCCTCCGATGAAGATCGCTTCGGCCTCCCGGACGGCCGCGGCGGGATCGGCGGCGTCCTGGACGGCGTCGAGCTGGTAACCCATGCGTTGAAACCGCTCCCGCGCTCCCTCCGCGTAGGCGGCGAGATCCGAGCCGGCATAGCCGACGAAGAGCACGCGCCTGATCGCCGGGCCATACAGTGCGAGAAGCTGCTGCTCGCAGTGATCGAGGTACCCCAGACCATGCTGGTAGGAGTTGCTGATGAGGAGCAGTCTGGACATGCGAGTATTTTCGCACGGTCCGGCGCGCCGGAGGGCAGGCACTTTCAATCCATCGCGCTTTGACTCCGGCCGCACGCACGCCTATGCTCTCTGGCGCTGCAAATGGATGCTCATGTGATGGACGGCCGACCCGCAGGCGACTCCCGGTTTCCCGGAATCGACGGCGCAACCGAGCTCTTCGGGATTCTCGGTTGCCCGGTGGCGCACAGCCTTTCGCCCGCCATCTACAACCTCTTCTTCCAAGCGGCAGGTGAGAACCGCGTGTATGTTCCGCTCGAGGCGAGGCCCGATGCGTTCGATACCGTGTTCGGCGCGCTCAAGGCGCTGAGGTTCGGCGGTTTCAACGTCACCTCGCCCTTCAAGCACGCCGTGGCCCGGCAGCTGGACAGGCTTCAGGGGGTGGCCGCCGAGCTGGGCTGCGTGAACACGATCTCGCGCGAAGGGGAAACGTGGATCGGCCACAACACGGACGGGGAGGGGCTTGCCGGGTTCCTGGAGTCCCTGCCGGAGATCGAACTTTCGGGTCGGGACGTTGTCCTACTGGGAGCGGGCAACGCGGCCAGGGCCATCTTCCGGGCGCTCCTGGCGCGCCGTCCGGGCAGTCTGACCGTCGTGAACCGATCGCGAGCCAAGTTCGAGGAGCCCTTCTTCCGCCGCCACTCGGGCGAGCCGGGCGTTCGATACATGGGGCTCGACGGCAGTGGGTCGGAGGAGACGATCGCGCAGTCCACTCTGGTCGTAAACGCGACCTCGTACGGGCTCGGAGGGCGCAAGGAGCTGGCTGCGCCGCCCTTTCCGGGTCTCGACAGGCTTGGCGCCGGGACGGTCGTCGTCGACACCAACTACTGCCCGGGCCGGCAGACGGCCCTGCTCCAGAGACTCCCGGCCGGAGTCCGTGCCTACGACGGTCGGGGCATGCTGCTGCACCTTGCCGGCGAGGCGTATCGTATCTGGACGGGGCATCGGCCTGACCTGGGTGCCGCTGCCCGTCTCCTGGGGGTTCCTTGACACTTCCGAGCCCCGTTGATACACTCGGTGAGGGGCTGGCAGCGACCCGTTTCGTCTTTATTCATGCGGGTTTATCGAATGATCCGTTGAAGCGCGAACCACCCCGGACACTCTCTTCACTCCGTTCGAGGGAGGCACCATGGCCCTTCCGCCGCAGAGACCGACCAAGCTTCGTCTAGGCGAAGTCCTCATCGCCAACGGCCTGATCACCCAGGAACAGCTCAAGGAGGCGATTGCCCGCCAGAAGCAGACGGGCAAGCGGCTCGGGTCGATCCTGGTCGAGATGCGCGTCGTCACCGAGCGGGACATCACCGAGGTGCTGTCCAAGCAGCTGAACGTGCCGTTCATCGATCTCTCCAACTACCTAGTCGATCCGGCCATCGCCAAGCTCATCCCCGAGCACATCGCCGAGCGCCACCAGCTGATCCCGATCAACAAGGTCGGCAACAAGCTGACCGTGGCGATGGTCGACCCGCTGAACATCCTGGCGATCGACGACATCGCGCTGATGACCGGCCTTCAGGTGAAGACGGTGGTCGCCACGCCCTCCGACGTGACCAAGGCGCTCCAGGAGGCCTACGGCGCCCAGTCGAAGATGGACGACCTGATGGACGACCTGGTCGACATCGGGAAGGACTCCGAGAAGGAAGAGCTGGGCAACCTGGACGGGGAGCTGGGCGAGAACGACGCGCCGATCATCCGGCTCTGCAATCTCATCATCAGCCAGGCGGTTTCGAGCGGGGTCAGCGACATCCACATCGAGCCGTTCGAGAAGGAGCTCCGGATCCGCTACCGCCAGGACGGCGTGCTCTACAACGCGATGACGCCGCCCAAGCGCGCCCAGGCAGCCATCTCCAGCCGCTTGAAGATCATGGCGAGCCTGGACATCGCCGAGAAACGCCTCCCCCAGGACGGGCGCATCAAGATCAAGGTGAACAATCGCGCCATCGACCTTCGCGTCAGCACGCTGC
>JACPRK010000167.1 GCA_016190005.1 Candidatus Wallbacteria bacterium
ATCGAGGGGTGAGGCCTGACTCCTGAGGCCTGAGGCCTGACGCCTGACTCCTGACGCCTGACTCCTGACTCCTGACGCCTGAGGCCTGAGGCCTGACTCCTGACGCCTGAGGCCTGAGGCCTGAGGCCTGACTCCTCAAGCCTCACTCCTCGACCCGCTTGAGGATCAGGAAGTACTTCGCGAGGAAGAGAGCCAGGATGAAGGCGAAGGCTCCGACCAGGATGTCCATGAAGAGCTTGAGCAGAACGTTGCCGATCGTCTTGACCTTGTTGAGCTTCACCGAGTCGGCCTTCAGCTTCGTCAGGTGTTCCGAGAGCGCGTTCATGAAGCTGTCCCGCAAGAGCGGCGTCGAGGAGACCGCCGTCACGAGGAACACTCCGTGGCGCTGGAAACCGGCAGGCGCCGCGGGCGCGTCGGCGGCGCCGCCGTACTGGCAGGCGACCAGCACGACCTCGTCCCCGAGCGCGCTCGCATAGGCGGCCGCGTGGGCCGCGACGATCTTCGAGGGCGCGGGAAACGCCGGCACGGCCTTGACCGCGCGGGCCAGCTCGGAGGGTTTGAGCTCCGACGGGTTCTCGAAACCGCCGGAGAGGTTCGGCGGCATCCGGAACCCCTGCGGCGCGGCCGTCTCGGGAAGAGCGAAGTCCTCCAGGCGCATCTTGCGCTGGTAATACTCGGGCGAGATCTCCTTGTCCTGGAGCCTGAAGATCCAGAACCTCGCCCCGGCTGCCAGGGCCAGCAAGAGACAGCAGGTCCCGATGGCCCACTTCACGGCCGCCCCCCCGTGTCTCCGAGGAGGATGCGCTCCACCAACGAGCTGGTCGAGAGCCCCGGCTCCAGCGCCACCGCCACGACTTTCCCGCCCCACCCCTCCACGGCGTCCGCGCCGACGATGGTTTCGCGCGTGTAGTCGCCTCCCTTGACCAGCACGTCCGGGCGGCAGGCCAGGATCAGCTCTAGCGGCGTCGGCTCGTCGAAGAGCGTGACGCACTCCACCGACTCGAGCGCCGCCAGCACCTCGGCGCGTTCGGCCTCGCCCACCAGCGGCCTCGAGGGCCCCTTCAGCCCACGCACCGAGCGGTCCGTGTTCACACCGACGAAGAGCGCATCCCCCATCGCTCGAGCACGCGCCAGGTAGCGCACGTGGCCGGCGTGAAGGATGTCAAAGCATCCGTTGGAGAAAACCACTCGCTTTCCGCGCTCTCGAACGGCCGCAGCCCGCGCGCAGAACGCCTCGCGGCTGGCCACCTTCTCCGCTGGTAGGCGCACGCGCTCCCCTCACCCGGCGAACCGGTCCTCCACCAGGTGACACACGATGTGGCCGGCAGTAATGTGCCCCTCCTGGATGCGCGGCGTCGCCAGCGACGGCACTTTCAGGGTGACGTCGGCCAGCTCGTCCACCGGCCCAGGCTTGGCCCCCGTGAACGCGATCGTGCGGGCCCCCAGCTCCCGCGCCTTGCGCAGCCCCAGGACCACGTTGGGCGACCCCCCGGACGTCGTGATGCCGAGCACCACGTCGCCCGGCCGGCAGAGTCCCTCCAGCTGCCGCGCGAAGATCGCCTCGAAGCCGTAATCGTTGCCGATCGCCGTGACGGCCGAGGAGTTGGTCGTCAGCGCCAGCGCAGCGAGTCCGGGCCGCTCGCGCAGGTACCGGCCGGACAACTCGGCCGCAATGTGCTGCGCGTCGGCGGCGCTCCCGCCGTTGCCGAACGTGAGCAGCTTCCCCCCCGCCGCAAGCGACTCTGCTATCAGCTCCGCAGCCCTGGCGATCGCCGCCGCGTTTTTCTCGATCATCGCCAGCTTCACCTCGGCCGACTCTCGCAACTGGCTTGCAATGAGCTCGATCATCCTTTGAGTCTCCGGCTCGATGGCCGTTCAGTTCCTCGCCCGCTCCAGACCGGCGTCGGCCGCGATCCACTCTGCCGCGACGACCAGGCTGTCCGTCGAGAAGTCTCGCAAGTCCCCAGCAGGCTCGACGTTGCATCCGTTCATGAAGAACACCGTGCGGAGGCCGGCCCTCCGCCCCGCCACCAGGTCCCGCTCGGTGTCCCCGACCAGGTAGCAGCGCCGCGCTTCCAGGCTCCATTCCGCCAGCCCACGCTCCAGCAGCCCAGGCTCCGGCTTGCGGCACCGACACTCGACCCGGTACGGCGGCTGCCCCTCCGAGGGGTGGTGCGGACAGTAGTAGCACGCGTCGAACCGCACACCCAGCAGCTCCTCCAGCCTCGCCTGCACCCGGCCGATCGCCTCTTCGGGGTAGAAGCCACGCGCCACCCCAGACTGGTTCGTCGCCACGAAGAGCAGCGCTCCCGCGCCCTTCAGCAGCGCCACCGCCTCGCGCGCCCCAGGCTGCAGCTCCACCCGTGCCGGGTCCCCGACATACCCTTCTCCGTCGAGAGTGAGCGTCCCATCCCGATCGAAGAACACACCGACTCGCGCCTCTGGCTCCACAAGGCGGATGATAGCAGAGTAGTAGTGAGTAGCGAGTAGCGAGTAGTGAGTAGGCGGGGGGCAGCGCATCTACCCGGCTTGCAACCCGGACAGCCCGGCAGCCCGTCGGGGAGATCGCCTCGCTCCTCGCTCCTCGCTACTCACTACTCACTACTCGCTACTCACTACTCGCTACTCGCTACTCCCCCATGCCATCATGTCCCCACATGTTCAACGAAGGCGACATCGCTCCCGACTTCGAGCTGACCGACGACTCGGGCAACCAGGTGAAACTCTCGAAGCTGCTCGAGACCGGTCCCGTGCTGCTCTACTTCTATCCGGCAGACTTCACGCCGGTCTGTACCAAGCAGGCCTGCATGTTCCGTGACATCTACGCGAACATGCGCGCCGCCGGCGTCCACGTTCTCGGCGTCAGCCCCCAGGACCCGGCCAGCCACGCTCGGTTCCGGAAGGAGCACGCGCTCCCGTTCCCGCTGCTGGCTGACCCCGACAAGAGCGTCATCCGCATCTATGGCGCCAACGGCCCGCTCGGCATCGGCGTGCGCCGCGTCTCCTACCTGATCGCCCCCGACCGCACCATCCAGCAGGTCGTGCTCGCCGACTTCCGCGTCAGCAAGCACGAGGAGCTGGCCCAGTCCGCCACGCGCCGCTCCTGAGGAGGCTTCCCCGGGCTGACGGTCAGCCGCCAGCCCCGGCGACCACCGGACAGGCCACGAACCTGCTCGGCGACACCTCCACCAGCGGCGGAGTCTGCTCCGCGCAGCTCGCAATGGCCTGCGGGCAGCGCGTGCGGAAGGGGCAGCCGGAGGGCTTCGCCAGTGGGCTCGGCACCTCACCTTGGAGCCGCTGGCGATCGGGCCGTTTGAGCGCGGGATCGGGCAACGGCACGGCCGAGATGAGCGCCCGAGTGTACGGATGAATTGGCTCCGCATAGACCTCGCGGGCCGGGCCGATCTCCACCAGGTTGCCCAGGTACATCACCGCGATCCGGTGGCTGATATGCTCGACCACGGAGAGGCCGTGGGCGATGAAGATGTAGCTGAGGCCGAACTCCTCCTGCAGATCCTGCATCAGGTTGATGACCTGGGCCTGAATCGACACGTCCAGCGCCGAGACCGGCTCGTCGGCCAGCACCAGCCTCGGGGCCGTGGCCAGCGCCCGGGCGATACCGACCCGCTGCCTCTGACCGCCCGAGAACTCGTGCGGATAGCGGTGCGCCTGCTCACCCCGCAGGCCGACCTTCTCCAGAAGCCAGGCGACCTTGTCCGCGCGCTCCCCAGCCGAGAGCCCGGGCATGTGCACGTCGAGCGGCTCGGAGATGATGTCCCCCACCGACCAGCGCGGGTTGAGCGACGAAAACGGGTCCTGATAGATCATCTGGATCTCGGAGCGCAGCGGCCGCATCCCGCCGCGATCGAGCGGCACCAGATCGACCGTCTTGCCCGCCTTGGTGGTGAAGTCGACGCGGCCGCTCGTGACATTGATGAGCCGCATGATGCCCTTGCCGACCGTCGTCTTTCCGCAACCAGACTCGCCCACCAGCCCAAGCGTCTCTCCCGCCTTCACCGAGAAAGAGACTCCGTCGACCGCCTTGACCTCCCCGACCTTGCGCAGCAAGACGCCGGCGTGGACCGGGTAATGGATCTTGAGGTCCTGGACGTCCAGGATGTTCCCCTGGCTCTTGCCGCTGACGCCGCTCACTTCGACCTCCCTCCCGGGGTAGCCGTGGGCTGCACGAGATGGCACCGACACCAGTGGCTCGGCTCGACCTCGACGAGCTCGGGCTCGACCGTCTCGCAGACCTTTTCCTTCACGGGGCAGCGCGTCCAGAACTTGCACCCGGCCGGGAAGTCGAGAATGCTCGGGACGATCCCCGGAATCGTCTGCAGCCGCGCCTGCCGCTCCCTGTCGGGCCGGGGAAGCGACGTCAACAGTCCGCGCGTGTAGGGATGACCGGGCCTGGAGAACAGTTGTTCGACCGGGGCCACTTCCTGGATCTTCCCGCCGTACATCACCGCGACGCGCTCGCAAGTCTCGGCCACAACCGCCAGGTCGTGCGTGATCAGAAGGATCGCCGTGTCGCCCGTCTTCTGCTTCAGGTCGAGCATCAGCTCCAGGATCTGCGCCTGGATGGTGACGTCCAGCGCCGTCGTCGGCTCGTCGGCGATCAGCAGGTGCGGCGTCAGCGACAGCGCCATCGCAATCATGACGCGCTGGCGCATTCCGCCCGAGAACTCGTGAGGATAGCTCCAGAGCCGCCGGGCCGCGTCGGGGATTCCGACCAGCTCGAGCATCTCGATGGCGCGCTCGCACGCTTGCCGCTTCGACATCGCCTTGTGGTGCTGCAGCGCCTCGGTGAGCTGGAAGCCGATGCTGAAAACCGGGTTCAGCGCGGTCATCGGCTCCTGAAAGATCATCGAGATGTCCTTGCCACGAATCTCGCGCATCTCATCGTAGGTCAGCCGCATCAGATCCTTCCCGCGGAACCGGACCGCCCCCCGCTCGACCCAGCCGGGCGGGTTGGGGATGAGCCGCATGATCGAGAGCGCCGTGACGGACTTGCCGGAGCCGGATTCTCCAACGAGTCCGAGGACCTCGTTCTCGTACATGAAGAAATCGACGCCATCGACCGCCTTGGCTGTGCGGCCTTCGACGTCGAAGTAGGTGCGCAGGTCCTCGACTTCCAGCAGCTTCTTGCGGCCGCTTGCTTCCGTGGTCGCCATCTTCGCCTACCTGAGCCTCGAGAAGACCTTGGGATCGAAGGCCTCGCGGACGGCCTCGCCGATCGTCACCACCGTGTAGAGCGTCGCGGCCAGGGCGACGGTGGGGATGACCGTGAGGTGTGGATAGAACTTGACGTTTTCGAGCCCCTGGCGCAGCAGCGCGCCCCAGCTCGGCGTGCCGGGCGGCAGGCCGAACCCGAGGAAGTCGAGCGACACGAGTGACCCGATGTAGGCCACGATCCCGAAGGGGGCGAACGTGACCACGGGGACCAGGGCGTTGGGCAGGATGTGGCGCGTGATGATCCGCCAGTCCGAGACACCAGAGCCGATCGCCGCCTGGACGTAGTCCTTCGCCTTCTCGCGATAGAACTCGGCCCGGACGTAGTAGGTGATGCCCAGCCAGCTCGTCAGCACGACCATCAGAAGAGTGAGCATCCAGAACGAAGGCTGGACCATCGACGCGATGATCATGATCGTGAAGAGGAAGGGTATGGAGCCCCAGATCTCCACGAACCGCTGCGTGAAGATGTCGATCCAGCCTCCGTAGTAACCCTGAACGCCTCCGACCAGGATCCCGAAAACGTAGCCCAGCCCCGAGACCACCAGCGCAAAGGCGATCGAGATGCGAAAGCCGTAGAGCATCTGGGGCACCACATCGCGGCCCGACAGGTCCGTACCGAAGGGAGCCCCCTGCTCCAGCGACGGCCTGTTTGGCGGGTTGGACGGCAGGTCGTAGCGAAGATCGCTCGGTCCGACGGGATAGACGGGCATCCAGCAGCTCACCCTTCCCTGCTCGAACACCGCGGCATTCTTCTCGAGCGTGGCAAGCCCCTCCCGGCGCTTGGCGAACTTCTCCATCTGCCGCTGGTGGCGGCGCATCTGGTACTGCGAGGCGCCCGCGCCCGGCTCGGGGTTCTTGGCGAGGTAGGCCGATCTTTCGGCGTCCAGGTCGGACTTCGACTTCTCCAGCTCCGAGCGAACCAGCGAAGGCTCGGCGACGTAGCGAGCAAACTGGCGATAATCGACCTCGCTGTCGCCGACCTGCCCGAAGTCGCTCTTCTTGCAGAACGAGGAGATGTCGCCGAGCACCCAGAAAAGATCGACCCACTCCATCACGGCGGGGTAGGCGGTCTTGCCATCGTAGCTGATCCTGAGCGCCTTGCTGTTGACCGTGAGCTCCAGGAAGAAGGAGGTGACGAACAGGACGGTGATCAGCAGGAACGACCAGTAGCCGCGCCGAATCGCCTTGAATCGCCGGATTCGCTTCTCGGTCACCGGCGAGAAGCTGGTGGAGATTCCAACGGCGTTCAGACAGCGCGCCAGCAGCCACGGGATGCCTCGCGTGGTGAGCAGAGTGCCGAGCAGGAGCACGACCAAGAGCTCCAGCAGCTTGATCACGATATGCATCGACGCTTCCTCCCGCTCACTCGAACCGCACCCGCGGATCGACCAGGGCCAGTATCACGTCCGAGAGGATGTTCCCCAGCAACCGGATCAGGACTCCGAAGACCAGGATACCCATCAGCACGGGGTAGTCCCGCTCGACCAGGGAGTTGAATCCGAGCAGCCCCATACCCGGGATGTTGCACGTCTTCTCGATCAGGAACGAGCCGGCGAAGAGCAGCCCGATGGCGTGGCCGATGCTCACGCACAAGGGGATCATCGAGTTCCTGAGCGCGTGCAGGAAGATGACGCGCCGCTCGCTCAAGCCCTTGGCGAACGCCGTTCGGACATAGTCGGCGCCGAGGTTGTCCAGCAGCGAATTCTTCATCAGGATCGTCATCGTGGCGAACCCCGACATCACGTACCCGATGATCGGGATGACCATGTGATGCGCCTGGTCCTTCACGCACCACCAGAAATTCCCCGCCTCCCACATCTCATTCCAGTTCTCGGAGCGGAATCCCCCGAGCGGGAAGATGTCCCACACGAGGCTGGTCCCGAACATCAGCAGCAACGCCAGGCAGGCCACGAACCCCGGGATGGAGTATCCGAGGAACACCACCAGGGAGCTGGTCGTGTCGAACCAGGACCGGTGTGTCAACGCCTTCTTCACCCCGAGAGGAATGCAGACGATCCAGGTGGCCAGGTAGCCGATCAGCCCGAACGTGATCGAGATCGGAAACTTCGAGACGATGGTCGTCAGCACCGGCTCCGAGTAGCGGTAAGACATCCCGAAGTCGCCCTGGACGACCCCCTTGAACTCTCCCTGCCGATCGTCGTCAGGCCAGACTCCGAGCCAGATCAGATACCCGACCGGGATTGACCGGTGCAGCTTGTAGTAGACCTTGAGCTGATCGATCGCCTCCTGCGGCAGATCGAGCTCGCCCGTAGCCGAGGTGGCTAGGCTGCCGCCGCCCTCCTGCATCGCCATCAGCAGCTGGGTGCGGGCTTGCTCGATCGGACCACCCGGCGCCAGCCGCATGATGCCGTACACCATGAAGGTGATGCAGACGAAGGTGACCGGTATGAGCAGCATCCGCCGGATGAAGTAGCTGGTCATCCCATGCATGGCGGGCTCCAATGTGTCCAGGTGGGGGCCGCGTTCCGACGGGTTCTCACAGTTTTCCCCACGGTCTCACGACGACCTCGCCCTGGGGCAGCGGCTGCCCCTTCGAGATCGCGTCCTGGAGCCGGGCGGCGGCGTCCGGTTCGAACCACCACGTGTGGATCAGCATCGTCGTGAGCACCTGGCCCGTCTTGTTCAGATAGGTGGCCGGGTAGCCGAACCTGTCCCAGAAGAGGAACCGCTTGTAGTTGGCGTTCCAGGCCAGGGCGTAGGGATGCTCGTTGTAGAGGATCTGGTCGACCTCGCGGATGAGCTTCTTCTGCTCGGCGCGATCGAGGACGACGTTGTACTGGTCGCAGAGCTCGTCGAGCCTGGCGTTCTTGAAGCCGACCACGTTGTTGTTGGCGTTCTTGTCCGCCAAATCCGAGCGCCACGAGGTCTCCGGGTTCGGGAACAGCAGCGCCCCCCAGGCCTGGAAGTGGAGCTTGAACTGCCGGTCCGATACCTTCTTCAAGAGCGTCGTGTAGTCGATCAGCTTCAGGTCGAACTTGATCCCCGCGTCCTCGAAATCCTCCTTCACGACCAGCCAGATCCGCTCCATGCTCTGGTTGGCGAAGTTGAAGGTCAGCTCGAACCGCTTCCCGTCCGGACCGATCAGGTAGCCCTGGGCATCGCGGCTCTTGTAGCCCGCCTCGGCCAGCAGCTTCTCGGCCTGGTCGGGATCGAACTCCATCACCGGGTTGGTGGAGCTGGCGCCCCAGTCGCGCCCGGGGAAGTACGAGTTCGTGTACTCGTACTCGTTGTAGAAGATCTTCTCCATCAGCCGCTCGCGATTGAAGAGGTGCGCGAACGCCATCCGGACACGCTTGTCGTCAAAAGGCTTTTCACGCATGTTGAAGGCGAACCCGGAGAACCCCGCGGGCGACTGCGTGTAGACCTTGCGCCGCTTGATCCAGCCTTTCTGGATCAGCTCCTCCTTGGGGAGCTCCTCGACCCACCGCTGGGCGCGCGCCACGAAGTAGTAGTCGAGCTCGTCCTTCTTGAACATCTCGTAGGCCAGTTCGTCCTCACGCACGACCTTGAACTTGATGCGATGAAAATTGAAGCAGTGCTTCGCCCAGCGCTCGTTCTCGGCCCACCAGTCGGACCGCCGGGTCAGCGTGATCCACTCGCCTTTCTCCATGTCCCCAGGCTTCATCCTGTAGGGGCCCGAGCCGACCATGAACTTCCAGTTGAAGTCCTCGAGGTACTTCCTGCCGGAGACCGCCGCCTCCCGGGCCGGATAGATCGGCATGCCGCTGCCGAAGTAGAGGAACAGTCGCCAGTTCAGCTCGCGCGTCTTGACCCGGATCGTGTACTTATCGAGGATCTCCGGATCGTGGAAGCCCTCCTTGAAGGTCATCGTACTCATCGGGTCCTTCCGGTCCTCCTGGGTGCGATGCCAGAACGTCGCGAAGACGTCGGCGGCTGTCACTTCGGCGCCGTCGGCCCAGCGCGCTCGCTCGTCGATCCGGAAGGTGAAGATCTGGCACTTGTTCTTCTCATCCGTCTCGATCTTCCAGTGCGAGGCGAGGCCCGGGATGAACTCCTCGGTCTCGGGGTGGACCTGGACCAGCGTCTCGAACATCAGCTCGTGGACAGCGTTCAGCTCCACCAGATTCGAGTTGGGCCCGTCGGTTCGCAGGGTCGGCGGGAAGGTCTGCCAGACCACCACGAACGGCCTGTCCTTGACGACCCGCTTGGCCCTCGGATCGCCCAGCAGCGGATACTGCTCGGAACGAGACCAGCCCTTGCCGTCGAACGGCAGGGGCGCCGGCAGCTCGAGCTTCGGGAAGGTCGTCGCCTCGGTGGCTCCTGCGCTGCTGCTGTCGCCTGATCCGGGAGCGCCGGCCGGCCCCCCGCAGCATCCGCCCAGGAGGAGGCCGGCCAGCAAGACGAGCAAACCTATCGGTGCTTTCCCTAGCTGGTGCTTCCAGGGAGCTTGCTTGCAGAACACCATCGCTCCTCCCAGAGGTTGGGCCGCCGCCCGGACGAGGGGCCTGACGCGACGCGCCAAGGTAAGCAGTGTACCCGGGCCGGGGCGGCAAACGACAGAGTGCGTGTCGCCCGGGCGCGAGCTTCACCGCCGGTCACCGTGTAGAATCGCGCGGTGATGACGGCTCGTCTGGCCCGGCTCTTCGACCTGAGATCGGGCGAAGAATCGCTGTTCGGCTGGCTCTTCGCCTATAACCTGCTCTGGGGAGTCGCGCTGGCCCTGGGCGGAGCGGCCTGCGAATCGCTCTTCATCAAGGGCTGGGGCGTGGGCTGGCTGCCGCTCTTCTTCATCGCGGGCGATCTGCTGGTGATGGCGGCCGCCGCCGGCTACGGACGGCTCTCCCGCAAACTTGCCCCGGCCCCCCTGCTCGCGCTCATCCTCCTGGTGTTCACGGCCACGGGCGGCCTGGCGACTGCCGCCTTCGTGGCCGGCGCAAGCACCCGCAGCGGCGGAGCCTGGATGTCGCTCGTCGCCTACTTGCTCTTCTACGCGCTCGTCGAGGTCGGCTTTCTCCACTTCTTCAACTTCCAGCGCCGCTACTTCGACGTCCAGCAGGCCAAGCGCCTGCTGCCGCGGGTTCTCGGCGGCTTCAACGTCGGCTACGTCGTCGGAGGGCTGGGCGTCGTCTTCCTGCTCCACTTCGCGAACATCTCCACGCTGCTCGCTGGCTGGACGGTTTCGCTCGCCGCGGCCTATGGCTCCATCCGAATGCTCGACCGGCGCGTTCGCCCGCTGGCTGAACCGTCGACGCTGACCCTCGAAGACTCCAAGCCGCCGAGCCTAAAGGAGCTCGTCTCCTATCCGTTGGCGGTCTGGGTGCTGGTCTTCACCATGATCTCGGTGCTCACGATGCGGTTCTTCGAGTACCAGTCGAACGCCATCTTCACGCGCAGCTATCCCTCGAGCGAAGAGCTCGCCGTCTTTTACGGCACCTTCGGCGCGGCGGCCCGCGCCGCGGCACTGCTGATGCAGCTTGCCGTGATGCCCTGGCTCATCCGCCTGTTCGGCCTGGCCCGTTCCGGAGTCGTCTATCCGCTCGTCGCCTGCGCCAGCGGTACCGCGTTGGCCCTGGCACCCGGCGTGTTCCCGGCGATGGGCGCCCGCTTCTGCCACACCTGCCTGGTCTACACCGTGACCGATCCGCTCCTGAACCTGCTGGCCGGCGGGCTGCCGACGGCGCTGGCCGATCGCCTCAACGTCGTCGCGATGGGCTGGGTGATGCGATTTTCCACCGTGGCGGCCAGCCTCTCGCTGCTCGGGATGATCCATACGGGACGCGGGGAGCTCGTGGGCACCGTTTCGCTGGTGCTCGGCTGGACGTTGCTCCTGTGGGTGCTCCCGCTCAAGCGGCTCTACTCCCGCGCGGTGCTCGACACGCTGCGCGGCGGGCGAGCCTCGGGCGCGCTGATCGAGCGCATCGACCCCTCGGAGCTCCCGGCCGCCTTCAGCCAGGAGCTCGAGCACCACGCCAGGAGCAGCGAGCGCGCGGTGGCCGCAATGGCCGTGGAGCTGCTCGCGCGCTCCCGGGACCCGGCCTCGCGCCAGTTTCTCACCGGCCTGGTAGGCGAGCCCGGCCCTTCCGAGCTGAAGGCCCAGATCCTGGCTTCCCTACCAGCCGACGACTCCGTCGAGCTGCGCCGGCTGATCGAGTCCGGCCTCACCTCCGCGGATGCCCGCGTTTCGGCCGCCGCGCTGGCCGCGCTCGGCCGTCTCGAGGGGCCCCGGGCCGAGCCGCGCATCATGCCGTTTCTCCACCACCAGGAGCCCGAGCTGCGCGCCGTGGCGGCAAACTGGCTCGTCGGCCACGCCGCCAACGACACGCGCGCCGCCGAGCTCTTCCCGCAACTGCTGGCAGACCCGAGCCCGACGGTCGTACGGGCCGCACTCGACGCCTACGTCGAGCGGCGCCCCGCCTACGGATTTGCGCTGGTCACCCGTACCACGGCGCACAAGGACCCCGCCGTGCGTGCCGCTGCGCTGAAGGCCGCGTCCATCGCCGGCCGCTTCGAAGCTGCTTCCGTCGTCCCGCTCGCCGACCTCATGATCGAAGACTCCTCGGCTCTCGTGCGGCTCGCAGCCGTCCGGTCGCTTGCGGAGTTCCCGGGCGCCGAGGCCGCCGCCCGGTGCGCCAAAGCTCTCGGCGATCCGAGTCGGAGCGTCGCACGCCACAGCGCCAGCGCCCTGCTGCACATGGATCAGGCCGGCGTCGACGCGGCCTGGAGCGTCGTCACTTCCAACGCGGCTGCGACCGCGGCGCGTCACAACGCGCTCGGCGTCCTGGCCGGTGCACGCCAGCCCGAGCTCCTCTGGAAAGCCGGTCAGGCCTTCATCGAACGAGGGCTCAGACTTTCGGTTCTCCGAGGCGACCTCGGCGCTGACCCCGCATCGGCGCCCGAGGAGCGCTGGCTGGCTTCGACACTCGAGGAGCGGCTCAGGGACTGCGCCGTGCTCGGTGCCCACGTCGTGGCTCTCCTCAAGGAGCCCTCGGTGTACGGCATCATGGAGCGACGACTCACGAGTCTCGACATGCGGTTGCTGGCCTACGCGCTGGAGGCGCTGGTGAACATGGGAGAAAAGCAGCTCACGCCTCAGATCCAGCTTCTTCTGGAGGCCCGAAACCCCTCCGAGCGTGCCGCGGCCGCGCGCCGCCACCTGGGGACGGCCGTGCCCGGAGCGATCGAGGTGTCATTCGAGGCACTGAGCGCCGATGGCGATCCCTTTCTTCTGGCCGGCTGGCTCGCCCTGGCATCACACCGCGGGTGGAGCGTCGCGCCCGAACGGCTGCAGAGCCACCCCCACCCGCTGGTGCGGGAATGCTACGAGCTCGCCAGGAGGGCCGCGTGAAACTGAGCATCGTCGAGAAGCTGGTCTTTCTGCGCCAGGCGCCGCTCTTGCGTGAGCTGCCGTCCGAGGAGCTCTTGCTGGCGGCCAGGCTGGCGCGCGAGGTGGAGCTGCCCGCCTCCGAGGTGCTCTTCCGGGAAGGGGAACCCGGCGGCACCATGTACGTCGTGGTCTCCGGCGCCGTCCGTATCACCACGCGCCAGACGGGCACCGAGTGCGAGCTGGCCGTGATGGGGCCGGGCGCCATCCTGGGTGAGATGTCGATCTTCGCCGACGAGGTCCGCTCGGCCACGGCCACCGCCGCGGAGCCGGTGGGGCTCCTGTCCTTCGACGGCGCCGGCATCACGGAGCTGGTGATGGAGCACCCCTCGATCGCGCTGGCCTTCCTCAAGCAGATGGCCGCCCGCGTCATGCAGGCCAACCGCTTCGCGGCCGGCGCCAGGCCGCCATCCGGTCGGGAGGGATGACGGTCTTGGTCCGCATCGCCTGCACCCTCACGCTGCTTGCCTGCCTGGCGTGCTCCACCGCGCACGCTGGGGGCGGCCCCGGACAGGCCGATCTCGAAGCCGCAAACCCCGTCCGGGCGTTGCCGGCGCAGGCCGTGGGCCACGACCAGGCGTTGGGCGACCTCCCGGCCCCGCCCGATCCCCAGCGCGCACGGCTCGGACGCTGGCTCTTCTTCGACACGCGGCTCTCGGCCGACGCAACGGTCTCATGCGCCACTTGCCATCGCACGGACGCAGCGTTTGGCGACACAGCCCCCGTCGCCCGCGGCATCCGCGGCCGCACCGGCCGGCGCAAGGCCCCCAGCTTCATCAACGTCGCGTTTGCCTTCTTCGCCGAGCAATTCTGGGACGGCCGGGCCGTCACGCTCGAGGAGCAGGCGAGAGCTCCCATTGCCAACGATCGCGAGATGGGCGGCAGCCATGAGGTGGCCGTGCGGGCCATCGCCGCCATCACCGGCTACGCTCCCTACTTCCGGCGCGCCTTCGGTACTCCGGCCGTCACTCTGGAGCGCATCACAGCCGCCATCGCCGACTACGAGCGCACGCGAATCTCGGGCAACTCGCCCTGGGATCGCTGGCGCCGGCAGGGCGAGGTGCGCGCGGTCTCCGAGGAAGCGAAGCTCGGCGACCGGCTCTTCTTCGGAAAGGCGCGCTGCGACCGCTGCCACGTCGCCACCGTGCTGACCGACCCCAAGTTCGCCTCCCTGCGCGCCGCTCGCGCCCAGGCGAACCGCTTTCAGCTCGTCGGAAACTCCTTCACCGACTGGCGGTTCCACAACACCGGCATCGGCTGGGACGCGCGCGCCAAGCGCTTCGCGGACGCCGGCCGCTTCGAGGTCACGAAGGACCCCGCCCACATGGGCGCCTTCAAGACGCCCGGGCTCCGCGACGTTGCCCTGCACCCGCCCTACATGCACGATGGCTCGCTGCCCACCCTCGAGGCCGTCGTCGAACACTACCGTCAGGGAGGCATCGACAACCCCTACCTCGACTCCCAGATGGAGCCGCTCGAGCTCATCGATGCCGAGGCCCGAGCGCTGGCCGCCTTCCTGAAGGCGCTGAACGGCGAGGGCTACCAGGACACGCCGCCCGCACTCTTCCCGCGCTAGCGTCAACCCCGCAGGGCGCCCGCCTCACGCTCGCCCCGGAGCCCTCCGATACATGATCCCGAGCGGCATGGGGCGTCCGTCCCCAGGCGATCCCGGCAGGTGGTCATGGCCCGGCATCCGATCCTAACGGTCCTCGCGGCGCTCTTCCTGGCGCAGGCCGCCAGCGCGCTCGAGGTGAAAATCATCGCCACGTCGCCCGACGCCGAGGCCCGCAGCAGGGCCGACGGCCAGTGGCGGCCCGTCGCCCGTGGCATGATCCTGGGCGAAGGCGATTGCCTTTCGACGGGCCACAGGGCCTCCGTGGTGCTCGAGCTCCCGGGTCCGGTCTATGTCCTGGTGCAAGGCCTGACGCAGCTGGCGATCGAGCACCACCACCGGGTGAATGGCAAGCTGGACACGCGTCTCTACCTGCGGATCGGAGCGGTGCGCGTCAAGATGCCCGCCCATGCCGCACCGCGTCATCGTTTCGTCGTGGCCACCAACGCCGGCGAGACCTCCGTCGACGCGCGCGAGAAGCGCGTCTCCTATGCCGAGGAGTTTGGGATGCGCGTGGAGTCGCTAGCAGGACCGGCGCACGCCCGGGCGCGCGGCAACGGCCGGGTGCGCATCGGGTCCGGCCAGGCGGCCAGGACCGTCGCCGGCAGGGCCTTCAGCCCGCGCGAGGAGTACCGCGCCAGCCGGCTCCCCGACGTCGCCGTACCGGGGAGCGACGATTCGGAGCTCGAGTCTGCTCGAGAGTTCAATCAGGTCCACCACCGGCCGCTGGCCGACCAGACCACCAGCCAGTCGATCTCCGAGCTGGCTTCCGTCTTCACGGCGGACTCGGCTCTCGCCTTCCGATTCGAGATCCTGACGGCCCCCTGAGCAGCCGCCCGGAAAGAGGCACACGCACTGGACACCGTACTCGACATCCGCGACCGGCTTCTCCACTGGCTGGTCTTCGCCCTGACGACGGCGGCCGCGATCCTGGCGGCGGCCGGGTGCGACGAGCGGGGAGAGACGATGCGGGAGGTCTCCTTCGGCACGGAGCGGACACTCATCCTCAAGGCCTTGCCCTGGCACCTTGCGGCGAGCGGGCTGCCCCCGGCCCCAACATCGGAAGGCGGGCCTCAGTTCCTGGGCGAGTCGACCAACGCGCAGGACGTCCGCAAGCTGGTGCTCCAGGTCTACAACGGCGACTCCGAGGCCAGCGGCGTCGCGCGGCAGGCGTCGATCACGCTGCCGCCCTTCGCCGGCAACCTGGTCCTCCGGGGCGTGCGGCCCGGCCGCAAGCGCGTCACGGTCGACGCACTCGACGCGGCCGGCGGCGCGCTCTTCTTCGGCGCGCAGGTCGTCGACTTCGCCCCTGGAAAGACGAAGTTCGTGGAGTTCGTGCTTCGCCAGACTGCACCGGCCCAGGCCACTTCCTTCCACGGCGGAACAGTCTCCGCCGACCTGCGCATGGTGGCAAGCCAGAGCCCCTACTCCATCACGGAGCCGATCGTCGTCAAGCCGGGCGCAGCGCTGGTCATCGAGGCCGGAACCGAGGTCGTCTTCTCGACCCCGCTCGGGGAGACGCCGGACATGCTGATCCGGGGCCGCATCCTGCTGGGCGGCGTCGGCCCCAGGGCCACTCTGCGCCGCGCGCTCGGACGCTCGCCGGGGACGCGCCTGCGCATCGAGGGCACCAGCGGGAACCTCGTGACGAACACCGACTTCCAATCGATCGACGGCACCGCGATCGAGCTCTCCAACGCCCGGGTCACGATCTCCTCGAGCTCCTTCTCGCAGCTCACGACCGCCATTGCCGCCACGGGCTCTTCGCCGCTCGTGGTGGACAACACCATCGAGCGCGCGTCGGTCGGCGTCCGACTGAAGCGCTCCACGGCGCTCGTCCAGGGCAACCGCTTAGCCGACTCGACCTCCGGGGTAACCGCCGCCGATTCGTCGCTCATCGCCATCGCCAACGTGCTGAGCGTCTCCGCCGCTGCCGCGCGTCACGGCATCCTGATCGAGCGCTCCGCGGCAACGGTGTCCAAAAATAGACTCACTGCAGTCACCGGCTCGTTCGACACCTCTGGTACGCTGCTGAGTGGCCTCGAAGTCGGGGTCGCCGTGATCGACAGCCTCTCGGGAAGCCCCACCGTCAGCAGCCGAGTCGAGCTCGACCACAACACCGTGCAGGGCGCCGCCGTCGCCGGCATCGTCAGCATCAAGAGCGATCCGGTCATCTCGTTCAACCGCGTGCTCGACGGCAGCGGTTCCGCGCAGGCAGCCGCCCAGGGCATCGCCGTCAACCAGGCCGCGTTCACCTTCCCGAAGCAGCCGCTGATCGTCAGTAACGAGCTCGTCGCCAACTCGGGCGCCGCGCTCGGGTTCCTGACGGTGGCCAAGCTCGACCCTGCTGGCGGCGGTGTGCTCGGCAACGCGGGCGGCAGCGGCGGCAACTTCATCCGGGGGAACAACTTCGCCAACCTAGGGTTTGCGCCGGGAGTGGATTCGACCACCACGGGCTCGGTCGACGGCGTCTTCCAGACCCGCACCTTCCAGGTCTTCGGCGCCGACGCCATTCTGGCCGCCGCGACGGTCCCGATCGCGGGCGCAGGCGCACCGACTAGCGTGAGATGACCGCGATGCGACCCACGTTCGGAGCGGTCCTCTTGGCAGCAGCGCTGGTGGGCTGCGCAGCAGAGGCCGCGCCACTGACATCCTCCCCTGCCGCGCGCGCCGCCGAGGACCTGCTGGCCCCGCGCGACTTCGAGGTCGGCTGGCGCAACGCCGGCCGGCGGGCTAGCATCGACTTCCAGACCGGCGGCTGGACCGGCGTCACGGCCGCGAGCTTCTCCGAGGACGATAACGACAAGAACACCGCCGACGCGGTCACGTCGCTCTTGCTGTCCGAGCTGCGACTCTGGAGCCGCGTCTGGCTCAGGGACGGCTCCAACGCCTACGTGCGTCTGCGGGCCGTCGGCTACGACTTCGGTACGCCCCCCGGCTTCTCCGCCCCGCGCCTGCCCAACCGCGGGTTCGACCTCGATCTCGGCTACGTCGACACGAAGCTCCTCGGCGTCAACCATCGCATCGGGCGCCAGTACATCCGCTACGGCGGAGGGCTCGTGCTGGCGGGCACCCTCGACGCCGTTCGCAGCTTCCGCCAGCGGGGAAACTTCGGCATCAACGGCTTCTTCGGC
This sequence comes from Candidatus Wallbacteria bacterium, assembly GCA_016190005.1. GTDB lineage: Bacteria > Muiribacteriota > UBA6191 > JACPRK01 > JACPRK01 > JACPRK01. The sequence continues at coordinate 17,345 of JACPRK010000167.1, forward strand.
AAGAACAAGCCACAGGAGCTGGACCTGGACCCGAACATCGGCGGACCTCACCGCATCTTCAATGGGCTCGACGTCACTTACCAGCGCGCCGACGACAGCAAGCTCTTCGCCTACATCCTGACCGAGCGCGACAAGAGCGCCCAGCCGGCCGGCATCAGCGTCGCCGGCCAGGCCTTCCACTACGACTCCGACTACGTCGGGCTGGGGCTCGACGGGCGGTTCTCCGGCCACGTCGACTACCACGTCGAGGGCATCTACCAGCAGGGCGAAAGTTTCGCGCTCGGCGCCGGCGCAGCCGCTCGTCCCAACGACATAAGCGCCCACGCCGGTCTCGGCACGCTCACCTACCACGACGACCGCCCTATGCGCCCGGTCCTCACAGCCGAGTATCTCTTCGGCTCGGGCGACAGCGGTCGACTGCCAGGCGTGAGCACCGTCAGCTCCCCCCCCCCCGGCCGCGAGGACGGCAACTTTCTCGGCTTCGGCCGCTATGACCTCGGAATCGCGCTCAATCCCAGACTCTCCAACCTGCGTGTCCTGAGGCTGGGGGCCTCGGCCAAGCCGTGGGACGACTCGCCGGACTTCGAGGACCTGACGGTGGGCGGGAAGCTGAGCTTCTACCGAAAAGACGACGCCACCGGCGGCATCAGCGACCCTCAGGCCACGCTCCCGTCCGACGACGTCGGCGAGGCGCTGGATCTCTTCCTCGGCTGGCGGTTCTTCAGCGACCTCGCCTGGACGCTGCAGTACGGCCGCTTCTACCCTGGCGCAGCCTACGCCGCCGGCGCCGCCGACTCCACGCGCACGCTCTACAGCAACGTCACCTGGAGCTTCTGACCCAACCGCCGGACCGCCCCCGCTCATCGTGAGCTTGTCGAAGGACCCGCTCATCCTGAGCTTGTCGAAGGACCGTGTCGAAGGACCGTGTCGAGGAACGCCCCCTGAGAACTTCCGCCGATTCGGGCTCAACTCCGGGCGCGTTTCGTTCGATGCAGAGTCAGGACACCCTGCCCGAAAGGACCCTCCACGCCATGAGCCAGAGCACCTCCATCCAGAGCCGCCGAAAGGACATCCCCCATCTCAACGTTCCGGTAGCGTTTGCCGCGCGCGCGCTGATCGGCACCTGCATCGGCACCAGCGTCGCCGTTCACGGCTTTCAGGCCGCGGGTATCGCCTCGCCGGAGCTCGGCGCGCAGGTCCACTCGGTGGCGATGCTGGCGGCCGCCATCAGCCTCATCGTGACCGGCTTCCTGAAGATCCAGATGGTAGGCGTCGCCGCCCGCCCGCACCGCATCAAGGTCAACGGCGAGCGCAAGGAGGTCTTCGTGCGCCGCAGGACCGAGGTGCTGGTCTGGCTGGTCCGCCGGTGGATGGTCTTCCTCCTTTGTGTCGGAATCGCCCTCGCCGCGCTCTACGCCGGGTTGGCCCATTACCAGGTGCAGGTCGACCTGGAGCCGATGGAGCGCGCGTTGGCCGACGTCGCCCGCATGAGCCAGGACGTGGTGCTGCTGCTCTACGCCATCGGCTTCTCGGCGGCGACCCTGCTGCTCTCCGAGACGATGCTGCGCGTCAGCTCCAAGGCTGGCATTCCCAACCAGGCCGCCTGGATCTACCTGCCCGCGATCGCCGGGATGGCCTCCACGCTGCACCGCATGGGCGCGCGCTAGGGGCCGGCGGGCCTCACCCGCCGTTGCCGCGGTAGCGGCGCAGAGCGCGCAGGATGCTGCGGAAGTCCTTTGGCATCGGCGCCACCAGAGTCATCGCCTGACCGGTCGACGGGTGGCGGAAGGTCAGCTCCGCGGCGTGGAGCGGAAGCCGCCCGATCAGCGGCCGCTCCTCGCGCGTCTGGCGGGGGCGGTAGTCGGGCTTGAGCTCCGACAGCATCAGCGGGTGCTTGCTGCCGTAGAGCGGGTCGATCGCCAGGGGGTGGCCGATGGCGCTCAGGTGAACGCGGATCTGGTGCGTGCGCCCGGTCTTGGGCCGCACCTCCAGCAGCGTGAAGCCGGTGAAACGCTCCGCGACCCGCCAGCGCGTCACGGCCTCCTTGCCCTCCTTCATGTTGATCAGCATCCGGGCCGGGCGACGCGGGTGCTGCGCGATCGGAAGCTCCACCACGCCGCTGTCGTCGGCCATCTCGCCGCTCACCAGGGCCAGGTAGAGCTTCTCCACGATCCGCTGTTCGAACTGAGACCCCAGGAACGCGTGGGAGCGATCGTCCTTGGCGAAGACCAGGACGCCACTGGTGTCCTTGTCGAGCCGGTTGACGATGCGCGGCTTGATGTTCGCCTCCCGCAGATGATGCCAGACCCCCTCCAGGAGCGACACGCGCTCCTGCCCATACCCCGGCGTCGTCGAATAGCCAGGAGGCTTGTTCACCGCGATGAGGCAGTCGTCTTCCAGGAGGATCTCCAGCGGCATCGGCCTCGGCGTCGCCGGCGAGTCGAACCCCTCCGGGATGACGACCCGAACCTCCAGCCCCTTGAGCAGCCGCCAGTCGCCCGTGAGCTTCTTGCCCTCGACCTCGACGCACCCTTCCCGGATGAGCCGGTCGATCGTCCCCTTCAGGAAGTCCTGCAGCGACGCGTTGAGAAACTCCAGCAGGGTCCGGCCGTGGAACTCCTCCTGGACGTGCAGGATGTACTGGGCCATCGAAGGGTGTCTTCCTTGGGTCCGAAGGGCTGCAGAGTCGGGGGCGAGCGGCTCCCTTGATACGTGGCAGCGGTGGACGTTGTCAAATCCCGTCTGGTAACATCCGTCTCCCATGCAAACTTTCAAGCGCAAGATCGCAGCCGTGCTCGCCCCGCACGCGGGGCTCACCGAAGAGAAGCTGGCCGCCGCGCTCGAGACGCCGCCGGACGCGGCGATGGGGGACCTGGCCTTCCCGTGCTTCGCGCTGGCCAAGACGCTGAGGAAAGCGCCCCAGGCGATCGCCGCCGACCTGGCACCGCACGTGCGCGGGCTCGACTTCGTGGAAGAGGTGCAGGTCGCGGGGGCCTACCTCAACGTGCGGCTCTCGGCGCGCGCGGTGGCCTCCGAGGTCCTGCCGCGCATCCGCAGGGATGGGATCGCCTACGGCTCCCAGCCCGCTCGCGGCGAGCGGGTCGTCGTCGACTACTCGTCGCCCAACATCGCCAAGCCGTTCTCGATCGGCCACCTGCGGTCGACGATGGTGGGGCACGCACTGGTGGAGCACCTGAAGCACCTGGGCTACGAGACCGTCGGCGTCAACCACCTGGGCGACTGGGGGACGCAGTTCGGGATGGTGATGGCGGGCTTCAAGCTCTGGGGCGACCGGCCGCTCGAGCGGGTCGACGTCCGCTACCTGCTCGACATCTACGTGCGTTTCAACAAGGAAGCCAAGGACGACAAGGCGCTGGAAGAGCTGGCGCGCGAATGGTTCCGCAAGCTCGAAGGCGGCGACGCCGAGGCGCGCAAGCTCTGGGAGGTGTTCCGCGAGGTGAGCCTCGAGGAAGCCCGGCGGATCTACGCACGGCTGGGAGTGGAGTTCCAGCACTACACGGGCGAGAGCTTCTACAACGACCGTCTATCGGACACGATCGCGCGATTGAAGCAAGCGGGGTTGCTGGTCGAGAGCCAGGGCGCGCAGGTCGTCGACCTCGAGGCGCACAAGCTGCCGCCCTGTCTCATCCAGAAGTCCGACGGGGCCACGCTCTACGCCACGCGAGACCTCTCGGCGGCCATCTATCGAGTGGAGACGTTTCAGCCGGCCCGAGTGCTGTACGTCGTCGGAGCGCCCCAGAAGCTGCACTTCCAGCAGTTCTTCCTGGTCCTCGAGAAGCTGGACCCGGCCTGGGCGGGCAAGTTCGTACATGTCGACTTCGGCCACTACCGGCTGGCCGAGGGGAAGATGGCGACGCGAACGGGAAACGTCGTCTTCATGGAAGACGTGCTGGACCGAGGCGTCGAGATGGCGCGCCAGATCATGGAGCAGGCCCAGCGGGGCGGCGACCTGGAGGAAGGTCAGGACGCGCAGGTCTGCGAGCAGGTGGCGCTGGGGGCGATCGTCTTCGGCGACCTCTCCAACGATCGCGTGAAGGACGTGGTCTTCGACTGGGAAAAGGCGCTCGACTTCAAGGGCGACACAGGTCCCTACGTGCAGTACACGCGGGCCCGCATCGCCAGCATCCTCCGCAAGGGCGGCGTGGAGGCCCCGGAGTCGGCGGACTGGAGTCAGCTTTCCACTCCGGAAGAAAAGGCCGTGATGATGCTGCTCCTGAAGTTCCCCCAGACCGTCGAAGCCGCCGCTGCCGCCCTCAAGCCGTCCTTCACCGCCAACTACGCGCTCGACCTGGCGCGCGCCTTCGGCCGCTTCTACAACCTGCACCCCGTCCTCAAGAGCGAACCCGCCGTGCGCGACGCACGGCTCTGCCTCTCCGCCGCCGTCGGCACCGTGCTGGCCATCGCCCTGCGCCTCCTCGGCATCCCCGTCCCCGAGCGGATGTAAGGGGAAACCGGGGGACCTCGCGGCCGCAGGCGCCAACGCTCTATACTGTCCACCGATCGGGCGGGCTCCGGGCTCCGGGCAGGGAGCGACGGGGCCACGCTGGCAGGAGGATGGTGCCGATGACTCTCAGCTCCTGGCGCGACGCCGAGTCGGCCGTGCTTCCCGTGGTGGTGACCTACCGGGTCAAGCCCGGCAACGCCGCTGCCTTCGAGCAGCTTCTCAAGCTCCACTGGCCGACCCTCAAGGACCTGGGGCTGGTGAACGAACGGCCGGCCGTGCTCCTGAGGAGCCAGTCCGACCCGAACCTCTACCTCGAGGTCTTCGACTGGAACGACAAGGACGCCGCGGCCGGCGCCCACCAGCTCCCGCCCGTGCAAGAGCTCTGGGAGCAGATGGCGGCCCTCTGCGAACCCTCCGGCGGCATCCAGCCGGTCCACTACGACCCGGTCTGAGGGCAGAATACCTGCTACACTCCGACCCGTGCCATTGCCCTCGTCGGTCACCTCGTCGGCCGTCGCGACGCTCGGCAACATCTCCGCCGTCCTCGACGGCGCCTCGCGGGGGCAGGTCGACCAGGGCTCGCTCCAGCAGCTCCTGGGCGGCGGCCAGGGGTCCCTCGACGCCAGCGCCCTCACCTCCCAGCTTGCAGGCCTGAGCGGCTCGAGCGGCGGCCCCAGCTTCTTCGACCCGACCTACCTGATGATCAGCGGCGCCTTCCAGCTCGTCGGCGTGGGGATGTTCGTCTACGGCAAGAAGATGGCGGAGCCGCGCTACGTCTTCTGGGGGATCGGCTGCTTCGCCCTCTCCTGGGACTACAAGTCGGCCGTCTGCTGGACCGTCGCGCTCGTCCTGGCCGCCGTCGGCAAGATGTTCGAGTGAGCGGCGTCTGCTCGCGACTCGCTAGGCCGCAGAACGCTCCCGGACCGTTACGAGGACATGCGTCGGGGCGAAGATCAGCTCCGGCGGCGGATTTCCATTTCGGGACAGCGCCGTCTTCGCGCGCGCGATGCCCGTGCCGAACCTCTCGACGTAGCCAAGGCCCTTCATCGCCTCGGCGAGCACGGGGTTGCGATAGTCGCTTACCTGATCGTAGTTGTCGGGTGTCACCTGACCGAACAGGCCGCCCGGGCTCGAGATTTCCAGTCTGTCGGCGAACCAACTCAAGCGGACGGGCGCGTTCGTCCCTTCGTAAGTTCGGTGCATGACGCCGTTGAGGACGAGCTCGCGGACAGCCACGATGGGATAGTCGGGAACATCCGCATGACGGAGTCCGGCGGCCGGCAACCGGGCCGTATGGATCTGGACAGGAAGAAGGTTGTCCAGCTGTTCCAGTTGCGAAAGCAGATTGCCGCCCGTGGCTTTCTGATCCTGCACGCGATCGGACCGATCCTTGCCGTCGAAGCGCACGAACTGCAGGTAGGCGCCGGGGAGGAAGGCTGATGGGTCCCGGCCGAAGAGCAGCACGCCGGCATGGGTGGGACGACCCGACTTCAGGTCCAGGAACCGCAGGGACGCAAGCTGATCCTCCAGCCGCCGGCGATTCTCGGACAGGATCTCCGGCGATACCACTCTGGGCAGGTAGCGATCGCGAAAGACGTCGACAGCCAGATCGTCCAGCGTCGCCTCGGGGCACGGGCGGCGATCAAAGGACGCGGCTACCGAGAGCGAGCGCTCGGACAGCCGGCGCTCTTCCTCGGCCGTCGCGATCGCTCGGCGGGGGCGGGCACGAATCCAGACGCGTCCTCGATACCGCACGGGAGGCATCGTTGAAGGCCAGACCTCCAGCACGACAATCGGTTGTCCCCCGAGCTGCCTCTGCGAGATGGAGATTGCAGGAAGGGGCAAGATGTTGCCATCCGAGCGTATGTCCGCGAGGCTGAGCAGGAGGCGGTCCGATATGGCGAGGCCGGCCGGCGCCCCGGCGTCGTTCACTCCGATCAGGACGTAGCCAGGCAGGCCATGGCCGGGCAGATCGTTGGCAAATGCACAGACCGCCTGCCGGAGCTTCTCGCCGTCGGCTGACGACTCCTTGCGCTCGACCCGGTCGCTCTCCAGCTCGACCGCAAGCCTCTCGATTTCAGAGTCCGTCAGCACGCCAGTAATGCCCTTCGGATGCCGGTTGGAGCCCCACTGCTCAGTGCCAACATGCCGATACGACTCTACAACGCTCGGCCGGCACGGCCAACCCCTCTGTTGGGTCGGGGAACTCGGCGGTCGGTGCCCGGAGCCTCAGACCCCGTCGCCCCCGCCCCATGGAAGAACGACCCGAGCTGGTAGGCTCATGCAAGGTCCGTTTGGGTCCGAGGGCGCCTCGAGCGAATAGCGAAGGAACCGCGCGTGACGCGCCCAGCTCGAAGCACGCCCACTCCGGATCTACCCAAACGCAACGGAATCGACAGGGGACACGTTGGCTGCAAACGGGAAGGAGGCTGCGAAGCACGGGGGCGTGTATGCACACTCCCTCGCGGATCGCCCTGAGTCCGAGTGGCATCTGCTGCGCGATCACCTGGAAGCAACGGCCCAGCTGGCGAGTCAGTTTGGGGCCGTCTTCGGGTCGGGACAGTGGTCGGCCCTCGCCGGCCTTTGGCACGACTTGGGTAAGTACTCGCCGGCATTCCAGCAACGCATTGGTGTGGCAGCCGATGCGCACTGCGAGGGCTCATCCCCAGCCGGAAGGGTGGACCACTCCACAGCGGGGGCCATCCACGCCGTGGAGAAGTTGGACGGCCCCGGTCGGCTGCTCGCCTACTTGATCGCTGGGCATCACGCAGGCCTTCCCGATTGGCAGACCGAGAGTGCGGGAGCAGCGGGTCTCGAGTACCGTTTGGGGCGCCAGGAGCTCCTTGAGCAAGTGCTGCGACGAAATCCTCCAACGGAAATCTTGGATGCCGTCGGGCCTTCGGAACGCCCTCCTGCCGGTTGCGATCCCTCGTTTTGGCTTCGAATGCTCTTCTCCTGCCTGGTTGACGCCGACTATCTCGATACTGAGAGGTTTTACGACCCAGCGAGTGCAGCTTCACGCGGCGTCTACCCGACACCAGCGGAGTTGCTTCCCTCGCTGAACAAACACCTCGACGGACTCGTCTTACGGTCCTCCCCCACTGCCGTCAACGCGATCCGCCGTGAGGTCCTGGAGCGCTGCCGGCTGATGGCAAAATGTCCACCCGACGCCTACAGCCTCACCGTGCCTACGGGTGGCGGCAAGACGCTGTCCTCGCTCGCCTTCGCGTTGGATCACGCCGCCCGTCACGGCAAGCGTCGTGTCATTTACGTCATCCCGTACACGAGCATCATCGAGCAGACCGCGGACACCTTCCGGCGCCTGTTCGGAAGCAGCGTGGTCGAGCACCACTCGGCCCTCGAACCTCGCCCGGGGGCCGAGGACCGTCGCTCTCGGCTCGCGTGCGAGAACTGGGACGCGCCTCTCATCGTCACGACTTCAGTGCAGTTCTTCGAGTCGCTCCACGCGAGCCGGCCTAGCCGGTGCCGGAAGCTCCACAACATCGCCCAATCAGTCGTCGTGCTGGACGAGGCTCAGATGCTTCCCCCGGAACTTCTCTCGCCGATAATGCGCACACTCTGCGAACTTCGCCGTCATTATGGTGTGACGCTCTTGCTGACCACGGCGACGCAGCCTGCCCTGGAACCTAGGCACGATGGCGACCTGAGTTTCGAAGGCCTCGCGGATGTTGTCGAGCTCATCCCGGATCCGAGCGCACTTCATCGCCGAATGCGGCGCGTAAGACTTCAGTTGCCCGAAGATCTCGAGCGAGCAACAAGTTGGAGCGACCTAGCTGCGGAGATCCGCAAGCATCCATCCGTGCTCGTCATCGTCAATCGGCGAAAGGATGCCTTCGACCTTCACCGGCTGCTTCCGACAGGCGCTCACCACCTCTCCGGTTTGATGTGCGGAGCCCACCGATCCACGGTGCTCGATCGGATCCGCAACGATTTGATAGGAGGTCAGCCAACGGTTGTCGTCAGCACGCAGCTCGTGGAGGCCGGCGTGGATATCGACTTTCCGGTCGTGTACCGTGCCCTCGCCGGACTCGACTCCATCGCGCAAGCTGCGGGTCGATGCAACCGGGAGGGGCGACTCGACGTTGGCCTGGTCCACGTGTTCGTCCCCGAACGACCGCCGCCCGTGGGACACCTCCGGATGGCCGCTGAGTGCACCCGCAGACTGTTGGAGAGAGGCCAAGTCGATTGTCTGGAACCGAGCAGTTTTGATGAGTTTTTTCGCGACCTCTACTGGCAGCTCGGACAGGATAGGCTTGATTCCAATCGTGTCCTGGAGTGCCTTCCGAAAGGCACACACCGGTTCAGCTTTCGCCTTGCAAGTCAGCGATTTCAGATGATTTCCGATGAGAACCAGGGACAACTCATCATTCCCTACGGGGAACGTGGGCGCGAGATCGTCGAGACACTTCGCGCTGTTGGGCCGTCTCGCGATCTCTACCGTCGCCTGCAACGGTTCACGGTGCAGGTGCCGCGACGCGACCTTGAGCGCTTGGTATCCACCGGTGATGTGACGCGAACTCCGGAGGATCTGCACATCCTGGCATTCGATGGGCTCTACGACGACGTCACCGGACTACGGCTGTTTGAGGAGACCGCACCGTCCATGGAATCCGAGGGGTTCATTCTTTAGGAGCAAGCTCGAGAGGAGGTAGCAGATTCCATGGAAGCGCCGCATGTCCGTCACAAGGTCGTCTTGCGAGTCTGGGGGGAAAACGCGTGCTTCACGCGCCCGGAAATGAAGGTCGAACGCGTCTCATACGACGTGATGACTCCTTCCGCGGCCCGCGGGATTCTAGAAGCCATTCTCTGGAAACCGGCGATCGCGTGGCGAGTACTGCGCATCGACGTCTTGCGGCCAATCCGGTGGGAGTCCGTTCGCCGCAATGAGGTCGATGACGTCGTGCCGGCTGATAAGGTGGCGACCGTCATGCAGCGGGGACGGGGAGCGCTCGGGCTCGACATCGAAAGTCATCGGCAGCAACGAGCCAGTATGGTGCTGCGAGACGTGGAGTATCGCATTCACGCTGGGTTCGTGATGACCGAGCGGGCCCAACCTGACGACACACCCGTGAAGTTCGCCAGCATGTTCCAGAGGCGCGCATCCGAGGGCCAGTGCTTTTCGCAGCCATATCTGGGCTGCCGCGAGTTTCCTGCCTACTTCGAGCCGATTGGAGACGCCGAGTTGCCGGCGGCGATCCCGGAGAATCGGGATCTCGGCTGGATGCTCTATGACCTGGAGTACCGCGACGCCGAGATCCGGCCAAGCTTCTTCCGAGCGAAGTTGGAAGCAGGTGTAGTCGTTGTACCCAGTCCGGCGAGTGAGGAGGTGAGGCGATGATTCTCCAGCGGCTCGTCGAGCGGTTCGAGAGCGAGGGGGGCACCCTGTCCGGTTATCAGCGGAAGGCGATCGATTTCGTGTTCGTTCTCGACGGTCAAGGGCAACTCATCGGAATTGACGACACTCGTTCAGGCGCCGGAAAAGTGAAGCGAGGGCGCGAGTTCGACGTGCCGCGGGAAGTGACCCGAACAGCCCAGGTCGCTGCGAACCTGCTCTGGGACAACGTGGAGTACGTTTTCGGGATCGTTCCTGCGGGCAAGAAGGCCTCAGCCAAGCGGAATCAGCAGCAACGAACAACCGCGCGCCGGAATGCCTTCCTCGACCGAATGACGGCGGAACTGAAATCGGTTTCAAGTGACGCCGGCGTGGCCGCAGTGCGGAGTTTCTTGACGGGACCCAACGCCCTTTCGTGGAGAGCCCACTCCTTCGGGCCGGATGTCGAGGACGGAACGGGGTACCTGAGTTTTCGTTTGGATGGCGACACCTGCTTGGTGTGCGAACGTCCCGCAGTTCGCCAGACAGTTCTCGCGAACGCAGGGGCCTCCTCCGGTGCTTGTTACCCTTGCCTGGTGACAGGACAATTAGAGTCCGTTGCTCGACTGCATGGCGCCATCAAGGGAGTCTATGGTGCCCAGTCCAGCGGTGCACGTATCGTCTCGTTCAATCTGGCGGCCTTCAACTCCTTCGGTAGGGAGCAGGGTCTAAACGCACCGGTCGGAACGTCAGCCGAGTTTGCCTACCTGACGGTCCTGAATCGCCTGCTGGCCCGAGAGTCTCGCCAGAAGCTTCGCGTGGGCGATTCAACCGTCGTTTTCTGGTCGGAAAAACCGACCAAGGTTGAGACTTGGTTCGCGGATCTCTTCGGAATCGCGGACGGGGCCGAGGAGGCGACGACTCCCGAGGATACCCAGTCCATCCCGGCGCTCTACGCGGCGCCATGGACCGGCGTCTTTCAGGAGGAGAGCGAACTTCGCTTCTTCGTGCTGGGGCTTTCGCCGAATGCAGCTCGACTTTCGATTCGGTTCTGGCACGACGGAACGGTCAGGCAGATTCTCGATCGCGTTGGCCAGCACTTCCGGGATATCGAGATCGCCTCTGGACAGGCATCCGGCCAGCCGCGCGCTCTTCGGCGCATGCTGCGGTGCTTGGCCGTGGCGGGGAAGGACGACAACCTGCCTCCGAATCTCGCGGGGCAGATCATGAATGCGATTCTCGGCGGCACTCCCTACCCCTGGACACTCCTGGAAGCTGCACTGATCCGATGCCGCGCGGAGCGGTCTATCTCACCGGAGCGAGCGGCGTGGATCAAAGCCGTCTTGGTACGACAAACACGGCTCCGAGGAGGGGCCGGACAGGAGGTCGGTGTGTCACTGGACACCAGCAATCCGAACGTGGGCTACCGGCTCGGCCGTCTCTTCGCCGTCCTGGAGCGCATTCAATGGCACGCTCAGAGCAAGAAGTCGAACATCCGTGAGCGTTTCTATGGGGCTGCGTCGGCTCATCCAGTCGTGGTCTTCCCGCAGCTCATGAAACTGAAGAACCATCATCTGGCCAAGATCGAAAATCGCGGTCAGGTCGTAAACCTCGAGAAGGAGATAGGGGAGATCCTCGAAGCCATTGATCACTTCCCCAGCCATCTCACGCTCGAGGATCAGGGGCGATTTGCTGTCGGCTACTACCACGAACGCACAGAGTCCTTCGCACACACGGTTGTGAACGACGAGGCCTGAGGGAGGCATCCATGACCCAGCCCATCCAGAACCGCTACGAGTTCGTGCTACTCTTCGATGTCCGGGACGGGAACCCCAACGGCGACCCAGATGCGGGCAACATGCCGCGCATCGACCCGGAGACAGGTCGAGGCCTGATCACGGACGTCTGTTTGAAGCGCAAGGTGCGCAACTTCGTGGGTCTCCGCAAGGAGGATCGCCCCCCATACGAAATCTACGTCAAGGAGCGGGCCGTCCTCAACGAGGTACATGAGCGGGCCTACAAGGAAATCGGTGCCAGCGAAGAGCTAGACAGCACCAAGAAGCGCAAGGGCGGCGACAAGGTCGACGAGGCTCGCAAGTTCATGTGCCGGAACTTCTTCGACGTCCGCACTTTTGGCGCCGTCATGTCGACGGGCGTCAACTGCGGACAGGTGCGCGGCCCTGTCCAGCTCACGTTCGCGCGAAGCATCGACATGGTTGTTCCGCTGGAACACTCGATCACGCGAATGGCTGTAACCACGAAGGCTGAATCGGAGAATCAGGGGGGCGACAACCGGACCATGGGAAGGAAGTACACCATCCCCTACGGGCTTTACCGGTCCCACGGATTTGTCTCGGCCGCCCTGGCCGCCCAAACAGGTTTCGGAGAGGAGGATCTCGCGTTGCTCTGGGAAGCCTGCACGCAGATGTTCGACCATGATCGCTCGGCAGCCCGTGGCGAGATGAGCACTCGCCGGCTGATCGTCTTCCGTCACGAGAGCAGGCTGGGTAACTCGCCGGCGCATAAGCTGTTCGATCGGGTCACGGTGCAGCGGGTCTCGGGAGTGGAAGTGCCGCGGGGATTTGAGGATTACCAGGTCCGCGTCGAGGACTCCGGGCTGCCCAAAGGAATCGAGATCCTCTCTCCGGGCGCATGAACGTCTTCGAAAGCGCCGGGGCCTCTGTCCAGGCCGAGGAACCGCCCCGGGAAGACGACTTTCTGCCCATGTCCGGATTGCAGCACCTTCTCTATTGCCCCCGACAGTGCGCGCTCATTCACCTCGAGGGATGCTGGCGAGAGAACGTGCATACTGTAGAGGGTCGGTTCCTGCACGAGCGCGTGGACACGCCCGGAACGGCGCGACGCAGCGACGTCCGGGTAGCCCGGAGGGTTTGGCTGCGCTCCGATCGCCTACGCCTCGTCGGCATCGCCGATGTGGTCGAGTTCCATCGAACAGCTCCGGGGGTATCACCGGGCAGTGCCGCCATCGAGGTACCCTTTCCGGTGGAGTACAAGCGCGGTGCCCGCAAACAGTCCAATGCGGACAAGGTGCAACTCTGCGCCCAGGCCATGGCGCTCGAGGAGAGTGCGGGCATCGCGGTTCCATCCGGGGCACTATTCTACGGGCGGACCCAGCGCCGGCTGGAAGTGGTTTTCGACGAGGCGTTGCGCGCGCTCACCAAGCAGACTACCGCCGCCTTTCACCAGCTCATCGCCGAGGAGCGAACCCCTCCGGCCGTCAACGATGCGCGCTGTCCGGACTGCTCGCTTCGTGAAGTCTGCCAACCCCTGGCCACATCGGGACGGGCCGAGGCGACTCGTTACCTGAACAACCTTTGGAAAACAGGACGCGAGGAGCCACCGTGACGCTGGCGCTGAACACGCTCTACCTCACGCAGGAAGGCCTCTCCGTGCGCAAGGACGGCGAGACGGTAGTGGTCTGGCAAGCCGGCAAGGATCTGACGCGAATTCCACTCCATCACCTGGTGTGGGTTCCGGAAATTCCGCCGGTTGAATTCCGGAAATTCTGTCCGGTGCGCAGTGTGATCGCTGGGTCGTTGGTTCGTCAAGCCGCAGATGGCGCGTACGACCGGATGGACCGTCGAGTTGGAAGTGGCGGCCGCGC
>JACPRK010000173.1 GCA_016190005.1 Candidatus Wallbacteria bacterium
AGGAGGCAGGGATGAGCAGCCTCGAGGAACTTGCCGGACTCTCGTTCTTCAAGGGGATCTCGAAGGCCCAGCTGGGGAGGTTGGCAGCTGTCTCGAGCAGCGTCTGCTTTCCGGCCGGGCGAATCGTCTTTCAGGAGGGAGAGGACGCACGCGATGTCTACTTCGTCCTCGAAGGACGCGTGGCCATCGAAATCGCGGTCCCGGGCCGAGGTGTCCAGACCACGATGACGGTCGGCAAGGGCGAGGTGTTCGGCTGGTCCGCCTTCGTCCCGCCCCACGAGGAGACCGCGGCCGCGCGGGCGCTGGAGCCCGTCACGGCGCTGGTGCTGGGCGGTCTGCGATTGCGCCAGGTTTGCGAGACGGACTTGGAGCTCGGGTACCGCATAGCATCGGGGTTCAATCAGGCCCTGGCCTCGCGGCTGGCGGCGATGCGGTTGCAGTTGCTGGACCTCTATGGAATCCCAGGGGACCCTCTTCCGGAGGAGGTGTGAGCGCCCAGGATGTCCAGCGCCCACTCTGGCTAGACCGCGCTGGACTTCAAGGCCTGCTCGATGCGCTGGCGGCGCGCGGCTACAGGACACTCGGCCCCCGGGTGCGCGATGACGCCATCGTCTACGACGACGTCTCGCACGTCGATCAGCTCCCGGAGGGCTGGGGCGACGAGCAGTCCCCCGGCCGTTACCGGCTCCGGCGCCGCGCCGACACGCGCCTGTTCGGTCACGTCGTAGGGCCGCACTCATGGAAGCGGTACCTCCACCAGCCCGAGGTGACCATCGCGTCGACCACGGACGGCGTCCGCTGGTCCGCGCCGGAGGCTTCCGCGGAGAAGCTGGCTCTGCTCGGGATTCGCGCCTGCGAGCTCGCGGCGATCCGCATCCAGGACCGCGTGCTTCTCGGCGGCCCATTCACCGACCCGCACTATCGGCGCCGGCGCGAGGACGTCCTTTTCATCGGCGTCAACTGCACGGAGCCCGGCGGCACCTGCTTCTGCGCGTCGATGAACACGGGCCCCCGTCACCGGCTGGGCCACGACATCGCCCTCACCGAGCTCGACGACGGCTTCGTCGCCGAGGCCGCCACCGAATCGGGCCGCCAGCTGCTCGCCGCTGCCGGCGCCACACCCGCTCCTACCTCTGCCGTTGGCTCCGCGACCGCCGCCGTCGACGCCGCTTCCGGCCGCATGGGACGCCAGCTCGAGCTCGATGGCCTCGCGCTCGTGCTCGCCAGCAACCTGGACAACCCCATCTGGGATGAGGTCGCCAGCCGCTGCCTGAGTTGCGCCAACTGCACCCTCGCCTGCCCCACATGCTTCTGCAGCACGACCGTCGAGACGAGCGAGCTTTCGGGCCCGGGAGCTTCCCGGGTCCGCAAATGGGACTCCTGCTTCACAGCCGACTTCTCTCGCGTCCACGGCGGCAACTTCCGCCCCGCCACCCGCGATCGTTACCGACAGTGGATGACCCACAAGCTCTCCAGCTGGTACGAGCAGTTCGGAACCAGCGGTTGCGTCGGGTGCGGCCGCTGCATCACCTGGTGTCCGACCGGCATCGACATCACGCGCGAGGCCCAGCGCATCCGCGAGGCCCCGATGCACGACAGCCGCGAGACCGCTGCCCGCATCCAGGCCAACAAGCTATTGCTCGCCGCCGGTCCCACGGCCCCCCCGCCAACGTGCCGCCCCTCGCTCGAGGACGGCTCCATGGTCCCCGTGCCCGCCCGGGTCCGCGCCGTCAACGCCGAAACAGCCGACACCTTCACGCTCAAGCTGGAGCTCGAGAACGCCGCCGACCGGCAGCGCTTCGGCTTCGAGCCAGGCCAGTTCAACATGCTCAGCCTGCCCGGCGTCGGCGAGTGCGCCATCTCGATCTCGTCCTCGCCCGCAAACCACGGGCAGCTGGCCCACACCATCCGCGCCGTCGGCTCGGTCACGCGCGCGCTGCAGTCGCTGACCACCGGGTCCATCATTGGATTGAGAGGACCGTTTGGCTCCTCGTGGCCGCTGGAGAGCGCCCGAGGCAAGGACCTGCTCATCGTCGCCGGCGGTATCGGACTCGCCCCGCTGCGGCCCGCCCTCTACTCCGTGATGGCAGACCGCCAGGCCTACGGCCGCGTACAGCTTCTCTACGGCGCCCGCACCCCGGAGGACATGCTCTTCGCCCGGGACCTGCTCACCTGGTCCGCGGCGGCCAACGGCATCGAGGTCCAGGTCACGGTCGACACGGCCGGCCCCGACTGGACGGGCCGAGTAGGCGTCGTCACCACGCTCTTCAAAGGCCTCGCCCCGGCCCCCGCGGCCAGCACGATTGCCATGCTCTGCGGCCCCGAGGTGATGATGCGCTTCTCGGTGCGCGACCTCCTGAAGCTCGGACTGGCACCCCGGGACATCCACGTGTCGATGGAGCGCAACATGAAGTGCGCCATCGGCTTCTGCGGCCACTGCCAGTACGGCCCCCACTTCGTCTGCAAGGACGGACCGGTGTTTCCGCTGTCGGCAGTGGAGCACACCTTCTGGAAGGAGGGGATCTGAACCATGACCCGCCCAAGGCTCGGCGTCTTCAAGTTCGCCTCCTGCGACGGCTGCCAGCTCACGCTCCTGGACTGCGAGGACGAGCTCCTGGCGATCGACGCAGCAGTCGACATCGCCTACTTCCCCGAGGCGAGGCGTCTGGCGCTCCAGGGACAGTTCGACGTGTCGATCGTCGAGGGCTCCGTCAGCGCCCCTGCCCAGCTCCAGGAGCTCCTCGACATCCGAAAACGGTCCCGCTTCCTGGTCTCCATCGGGGCCTGCGCGACGGCCGGCGGGATCCAGGCCTTGCGAAACCTGGCCGACTCCGACGAGTTCGTCCGCGCGGTCTACGCCGCACCCGAGTACATCAGGACACTTGCCACATCCACGCCGATTGCCGCTCACGTGCCGGTCGACTTCCAGCTCCGGGGTTGTCCCATCTCGAAGACCCACCTCCTGGAGCTCATCGTCAGCCTGCTGCGCGGCCGCCGCCCCCAGCTCCCCGACGAGTCCGTCTGCGTCGAGTGCAAACGGCGCGGCATCGTCTGCGTCATGGTCGCGCGGGGAGAGCCGTGCCTGGGCCCGATCACCCACGGAGGGTGCGGCGCGCTCTGCCCCGACTTCCGCAGGGCCTGCTACGGCTGCTTCGGCCCCAAGGAGTCGTGCAACACCCCTGCGATTGCGGCCCGGCTGCGCGCCCAGGGCCGCAGCGGAGAGCAAGTCGCTCAGCTCTTCGAAAAGTTCAACGTCGGCTCCAGACCTTTCAAGGACGAGGCCGCGCGGCAAAGAGGTGATCGATCATGACCGCGGACAGGACCCTGAAGGTCGACTATCTGGCCCGCGTCGAAGGCGAGGGCGCGCTCGACCTGGTCGTCAAGGACGGGCGAGTCACCGAGGCCCGACTTCGCCTCTTCGAACCGCCGCGCTTCTTCGAAGCGTTCCTGCGCGGCAAGGACCGCGCCGACGTGCCCGACCTGACCGCGCGCATCTGCGGCATCTGCCCCATCGCCTACCAGATGAGCAGCGTCCACGCCCTGGAAGCCGCTTCGGGCGTCAGAGTCGGCGAACCGATTCGAACCCTGCGCCGGCTCCTTTACTGCGGAGAGTGGATCGAGAGCCACGCCCTCCACATCTACCTCCTGCACGCGCCCGACTTCCTCGGCTATGAGAGCGGCCTGTCGCTGGCCAAGGATCATCCGGAAGAGGTCAAGCGGGGCCTCGCCATCAAGAAGGCCGGTAACGACCTGGTGGAGATCGTCGGCGGCCGCCCCATTCACCCGGTGAGCGTCCGGCTGGGCGGGTTCACCCGCGCACCCAGGAAGCGCGAGCTCGCGGCGCTGCTGCCTCGATTGGAGCACGCCCTGGAGCAGTCGCTGGATACGGTGCGATTCGCCGCCGGCCTCGAGTTCCCCGCGTTCGAGCCGGACTACGACTTCGTCGCGCTAAGCCACCCGGCGGAGTACCCGATGAACGAGGGCGAGATCGCCTCCTCGAAAGGGCCGGAGACGAGCGCAGCAGACTACGAGCGTCACTTCGAGGAGCAGCACGTGCCCCACTCCAACGCGCTGCAGTCCCGCCGCGCCGGCGGCGGCGTCTACAAGGTCGGCCCGCTGGCCAGGCTCTGGCTGAATTACGACAAACTTCATCCGACGGCTCTGAACGCGGCGCGCTCCTGCGGCGTGCCGCTCCCCACGCGTAACCCCTTCGCAAGCATCGTCGTGCGGGCCATCGAGCTCGTCCACGCCTTGGCCGAAGCGGTTGACATCGTCCGGGCCTACGAAGAGCCGGACCGCGCCTGGCTGGAGGTCCCGCCCGCGGCAGGCCGCGGCGCTGCCGCAACCGAGGCTCCGCGGGGACTCCTGTACCACCGCTACGACGTAGACGACTGCGGGAAGATCCTATCGGCCAAGATCGTCCCCCCGACCGCCCAGAACCAGGGACGCATCGAGGAAGACCTGCGGGAGTTCGCGCCCGGATTCCTTCATCTGCCGGCCCCGGAGCTGACCTGGAAGCTCGAGCAGCTTGTCCGCGCCTACGACCCCTGCATCTCCTGTGCGACCCACTTTCTGAAGCTGCGCCTGCTGCCGGGATGAGCCCGCGCATCCGCGTCATCGGCATCGGGAGCCGACTGCGAGGCGACGACGCCTTCGGTCCCACAGTGATCGCCCGGCTCGCCGAGAGCTGCCCCGCCGGCGTCGAGCCCGTCGAGTTCGACGGCGACGGCGCGGCGCTGGCCGAGCTCCTGGCCAGCTCGACGGCCGCCATCATCGTCGACGCCATCCGCGGGGAGGGCCGCCCCGGAACGCTCCTCACGCGCGAGCTGTCGCCGGACGCCTCCGACCTGCTCCCCCGGGGAGAAGCACGATTTTCCGCCCACGGAACCGGCCTGGCCGAGGCACTTGGGCTCTGCGAGCTCCTCGGGGGCCGGCCGTCCCCTCTGGTGCTCGTGGGCGTGGAAGCGCTTGGGTTCGAGCCAGGCGCACAGCTCTCCGACCCGGTCGCCGCCGCCCTGCCCGCCGCCCTCCACGCCGTGCGCCGTCAGCTCGCCCGCCTTCTACGCCAGGGGCCGGACGCCCTCCTCACTTGTCCCGGTGGGCCCGGCGGTGCTAGACTGCCATGTCCCGAGCAGGAGCCCCAACGTGGCTCTCCGATGCTTCCTATCATGGTCGAGAGAGACGACTCCGCCGCACTGATCCAGAGCCTCGGACGAATCTCGATGTTCGCCCGGCTCTCCCCCCAAGACCTCGAGGAGCTGGCCTCTTCCGGGAACGTGGTCGAGTTCCTCCCGGACCAGGTGTTGATGCGGGAGGGTGACCCGGGCAACGAGGCCTTCGTCATCCTCGAGGGTACGGTCTCCGTGGTCCGGAGCCGCCAGGAGGTAGTCCAGCGCGGACCCGGTGATTGCCTGGGGGAGCTGGCGCTCATCGACTCCTCGCCCCGCAGCGCCACCGTCACCGCCATCAGCCGCGTGCGCGCGGTCGTTCTGCGGCGCGATGACTTCGACCAGCTGATGACCTGTCCCGCCTTCACCAAGAGCCTGCTCGCGGCCCTGAGCGGAAAGGTGCGCGAGGGCGACGTCCTCATCCGGCAGGCCTCCGACGACCTGCGACGCCTCATCGCCCTCAAGGAAGACCTCTTCTCGCTCATCATCCACGACCTGCGGAATCCGCTGGGCAACCTCAAGATCGCCATCCAGTTCCTCAAGGGCGAGGCAGTGGACGACACGAAAGAGCGATTGCCTCGCTTGCTGATGGCGGCTGCCCGCTCCGCGGACTACATGCAGCAGCTGCTCGACGACGTACTGGATGTCTGCCGCCTAGAGAGCGGCGAGCTCACGCCGGCGATGGAGTCGGTCGACCTGCGGGTCCTGGGCGGCGAAGCGGCCAACATCCTGGGCGAGCTGGCCGCGATGCGTAAGGTGCATATCCGGGTCGAGATCGGACCGCCTTGCCTGGTGACGGCCGACGCCAAGATGGTCCGCCGCACGCTCGAAAACTTTCTCTCCAACGCGCTCCGATACTGTCCGGCGGAGAGCGACATCGAGATCCGGTTGACCCAGGAGCCCGGCTACGTCACCGTGGATGTCGCGGACCGGGGACCCGGCGTGCCGGCCCAGTTCCGGGAGACCGTCTTCCGTAAGTTCGGCACGCTCGAGATGCGAGGGGGCGGCGGCCGCACGGGCTACGGGCTGGGTCTTCACCTGGCCACGCTCGTCGCCAGGTCCCACGGCGGCAGCGTCTCCGTCCACGACAATCCTGGCGGCGGCGCGCTCTTCCGCCTGACCGTGCCCGTTGCGGTGCCATGACCTGGCCGTCAGGGCGGTGCCCTACTTGCCCTTGAGCACGTAAACCCCGTCCCAGTCCTCGGGCGGCGGCATCGCGACATACTCGGCTGAGCGCACGGCCATCGCCTTGGAGGTCGGGTCCGGTCCCAGCTGTCGATCAATCTCGTCGAATCGCCGAGCTGCATCGGAGAACCGGCGAGAACGATAGAGCGCCAGGGCCTCCGCGTAGGCCGCGGCCCGATCGAGCTGCTGCGGGGTGGCCTCGCCCTTGCGTGCCAGGAGCTCGTAGATGCCGAGCGCCCTGGCGCGGCCGGCGACGCGGATTCGATCCACCTCGCGCGCTTCGATGGCATGCCGCGCAGCCTCGAAGGTCGTCTCGCCGATGAGGATCGCAGTCCCGAAGAACTTGTTGGCCCCCTCCAGCCGGGCGGCCAGGTTCACCGAATCGCCCATCATGGTGAAGTTGAAGCGGTTGCGAGCCCCGATGTTGCCCACGACCGCCCGGCCCGTGTTCAAGCCGATGCGCATGCCAAGTTCGGGGCCGCCGGTGCTGCGGTATCGCTCGCGCAGCTTGCGTACCACCTCCTGGATGGCCAGGCTGGTGTGGCAAGCTCGCACTGCGTGATCGCCCTGCGGCACCGGCGCGCCGAACATGGCGCGGATGGCGTCTCCCTCGTAGCGCTCCAGAGTTCCCTGATACTCCATCAATACCTCGGTGCAATCGCCCAGGTAGTCGTTGATGAACTCGACGACCTGCTGCGGGGTGAGCTGCTCGGAGACGGTGCTGAAGCCCGCGAGATCCGTGAAGAGCGCGGTGATTTCGACTTCCTGCCCACCCCGGCGCAGGCGCGAGGGATCGGCCTTGAGCTGGTCGATCACCTCCCGGGAGAGGTAGTAGCCGAACATGCGCTCGATCTGCTGACGCTCCATGTACTCGCTGAAGTACCGATAGGCCAGCATCACGACGCTGTTGAGGGCCAGGGCCAGACAGGGCGAGACCACGGGAATCCAGAGGCCGTGCCGCACCAGAGCCGACTGCGCCACAAGCAGCTGGGCGCCGAAGACTCCTGCGCTGACGCTCGCCGCAACTCGCAGGCGCGTGCCAAGAATCGCAACGCTGCTCACCGTCACCAGCACCAGGACGAGGGCAAGCTCGACCCACGGGGCCGCGCGCCGCAAGTGGCGCTGGGTCAGGATTGTGTTGAGCACGTTGGCGTGAACGCCGATCCCGGGATGGTCCTTCTCGTACGGCGTCTGGGCCAGATCGCCCAAGCCGGTGGCCGAGGCGCCGATGAGGACGACTCGGTCGCGGGCCAGCGCAGCGACCTGATCGTGGGCCGTTGCCAGCTGGCGGCGCGCTCGCCGCGCGAACTCCAGCCGCTGGCCGATGTGCGTCATGCGCTCGCGACGCCGCACCGTGCGGGGATCTCCGCCGCTGCCGGACGTCGATGCCAGGCTGCGGCCCGCGCTGCGGGCCAGCATCCTCAGCTGTTCCTCGGCGTTGCTCAGGATGACGCGTTCGATGGTCTCGAGCTCGACCACAACGGCCGAGTCGGCGGCGCTCGAGGGCGCTCTGCCGGCCACGCTCGTCCACCAGGGATTCTCGGACGACAGCCTCGAGAGCCTGTCGCCGCTTCCTGTGCTGTCGAGCCGGCGCAGGTTCTCGACGTGGGCCGACTCGAGCGCCAGAGCATCCCGTAGTCCGCCGGCCGAGTAGTGCGGAAAGCCGCCCACGGATCGCGTCCAGTTGATCAGCAAGTCGCCCTGCTCGTCGACCGGGATCTCCCACCGGCGGCCGTCTCTGTCTGCGAAGGCGATGGCAGGCCCTTCGACCACCTCCAGCTCGCTGTCGAGCGCACCGGCCCAGTCGAGCGCCAGCATCAGCCCAGGCTGCCTCAGCGTTCCATGCCGGGCCCGCCACAGCAGCGGCACGCTTCGCACGACCCCGTCCTGGTCCATCGTGACATTGCTGAATGACAGTGCCCGGAAACCGCGGACCAGCGCGCCAAGCGGCGGGGTGACGCCGTGCGCGTCACGCAGACGGAGCTGATCCTCCAAGCGGGCGTGGCGGCCGCTTCGCTTCATCAGCGCAGCGATCGACAGCTCGCGCTCCAAGAGTGCATCGAGTGCCATTCGGAGTGGTCGCATCCTCTGAGGGCTAAGGCCCGAGAGCAAGCGGCTCATATGCCATTCCACGGGCTTCCCCGGGTACGCGTCCACGGAGCGCGCCGCAGCATCGCAGAGGGCTTCGCTGCGCAGCCGCTCCAGCTGCGGCTCCACGACGGACAACGCGACCCCCAGTGCCCCGGCGGCCTCCCCGGCCGTGGCCCCGGGCCGCTGTCCCAGCAGACCGAGAATCCGCGTCTCCAGGTCGGAGCGCCCTGGCGGGCCATCCGTGTCGATGTGGAGCACGCCGTGGACGATACCTGCAGAACCGAGCGCAGCGGCCAGAAGCAGATCGTGCTGCTGGCGGCCACGCTCCAGCGCGTGCCCGAGCGCTCGCGCCTCGAGCTCCAGCTCCTCGAGCGCTCCCGCCGCGTCCACGGGAGTCCCGGTCGTGGTCCTCGCGCTCTCGATGGCCGACCGCACGGCCGCCAGGCGAGCTTCCAGCCGGCCAAGGTCGGCGACAGGGTCCGCCCCCGTCGCTCCCAGGTCGACTGTGGCGCGCGAAGGCTCCGAGTACTCGATGTCGAGCAGGATGCTACGGGCGCCCGCGCGGGTCAGCAGTCGCAGCATGGCACCGATCGTGTCGCGCGGCCACGGCCACATGCCGTGCTCCAGCAGCGCGGCGTCGTCGATGTCGAAGTAGACGATCGCCTCCGAGCGGGGCGGCTGCGGCCTGAGCCGCATGCGCAGATCGAACGTCAAGAGCTCCAGTCCCGACAGGATCGGCAGATGCGCAAGCCCCAGGGCCAGCGACGCCGAGAGCAACGGGAGCAGTACGTACCTTGGCCAGGTGGCCGGCTGCACAGTGGGCCGCGCGGCCGGACTGACACCGGAGCCCGCCACGTCCTGCTCCACCGGCCGGTTCGCTCCGGAGTCCGATGCGTCCACGGCCGCGCCTCAGCGGGGTCCCGGCGCCGTCGAGGGAGAGATGGAGTAACCCATCACTCGGTGATTCAGGGGGTCCGGGACCAGCCAGCACCCGGGCCCGGGCGCGCCGGGCAGGCCGCACCAGCCGGCGGCTGTACCACTCCCCAGACCGAAGAGACTCGAAAGAGCGAATGCCTCTAGTTCGGATACCTCCGCGCCTTCCGCGAACCAGCCCCTCACGGCAAGCGGCTCGGGCAGGGCGACGACGACGCAAAGCTCATGTCCGGCGAGACGCGCGTAGATCTCTCCACCGCCATCCGAGGGCCCGTCGAGCTTCGCCAACGGCAGTAGCGGCGACAACACCGGATAGAGCTCGATAACTCTATCCGGCCGGACACCTGCGCTCAGGCTGCCGATCTGCTCCCACACGAGTATCCGCTGACCGCGGGAATCGGCCACGGCCAGCCTGCCGTCGGAGATCGAGACCGATGTGGGGTCCCAGCTGCCGCCAGCCACGGCCGCATCGAGCGCCACGGTCGCCGAGCCCCCCGAAAGCGCGAAGAGGGTCACCCGGGAGCTACCGCGGTCGAGGACGGCCAGGTACTCGCCTTCGAGTGCCACATCGGTCAGACTCGAGAAAGAAGCCGCTAGGTGCCGGCCTGCGCCACCGTCCCACGCCCCGACCACCAGATCAGCCGTGGCCCCCGCCGCCGGAAGGCGACCGACGTCCTCGTAGACCAGCACACGACCGCTGCCGACGTCGCACACAGCCAACCTCGAGCCGTCGAGCGCAACTCCCGAGGGCCGGTCCAGCTGCCCGGGGCCGGAGCCCGCGCCGCACCCGTGCGGCGAAAGCTGGCCGATGACCGTGGAGGCGCTCGAGTCCTGCACGGAGCGGTAGAGCAGCACGCGGTTGTTCCCGGTGTCGCAGACAGCCAGTCTCTCCCCGCTGAACGCGACGGCCATGGGTCCGGCAAGCGACTCGGCGGCGGGCAAAGCTCCTCGATTGGCCAGAACCTGTCCGAAATCGGGCTGGCCCAGCACGCGAACGGGCCGGGGCCCGCTCCAATGCCAGGAACCGGGCCGCCCTGCATGCGAGCTCACAGACGGCGAAGCCTTCGGCGGGGGTCCGCCACCCGGCGGAGGTCCACCGCCAGGCGGAGGTCCCCCACCAGGCGGAGGTCCCCCACCAGGCGGAGGTCCCCCCCCGGGCGGAGGTCCACCGCCGGGCGGAGGTCCACCACCGGGCGGAGGTCCACCACCAGGCGGTGGGCCTCCCCCAGGAGGAGGCCCGCCCCCCGGCCCGGTCGTCGGTGGCAT